>JALYQW010000137.1 GCA_030855635.1 Bacteroidota bacterium
AAAGATAAAAACTTTTCAAACGAGGGAACAAACTCCTGCGGTTCACAATCCAATAAACGGAATAAGTTATCTGAATATTCCAATGCACCGGTTGCAATGCTCCATGTATAGCTTCCGAATTGAGCAATGTTTTCAGCAAGTTCAAAGGTTTGATTTTGCAATTGTAGTTGTTCCGTTCGTTCTTTAACTTTCTTTTCTAATTCTTCAGTAAAACTTTTTTGTTCGGTAATATCGGTATTGGTTCCTATCCATCCTATAATTTTCCCCGCTATATCTTTTTGTGCCATACTATGACTCAAATGCCACCGGTAAGTTCCATAATGACTGCGAATGCGTTTTTCAATTTTGAAATCTTCTCCTGTTTTTAAGGAATTCCGCCATATCTCCAATTCTTTTTCAAGGTCACCAGGCAAAATATTTCTCTGCCAGCCATCGCCTTTTGCTTCTTCAAAAGTGCTTCCTGTGTATTCAAGAAAATATTTGTTAAAGAAATTTTTCTTTCCATCAGGTGTGGCTGTCCATACCATTATAGGAATAGTTTCGGTCAGCGTTCTAAATCTGGCTTCGCTTTCTTTTAATTTTTCCTCTGCTTCTTTTTGTTCGGTAATATTAGTATGCACTCCAATCCATTCTCTTATGGAACCATCTTCGTTTAACAATGGAATGGCTTTTATAGAAAACAGCTCCCATTTACCGCTCTTCGTTTTTACACGATGTTCAAATTCAAAGGTTTTAAATTCTCTAACCGCTTCATTCCAGGCATCAATGGTGGGTTGTGCATCATCAGGATGTACGGCTTTTGCCCATCCATAGCCCTGGTACTCTTGATAGCTTTGTCCTGTAAGTGCTGCCCAACCCTTCTGCTCACCTTCCATTTCTCCTTTGGCATTATTGGACCATAAAATTCCCTGGACCGCTTCTACTGCTGCGCCAAATCGTTGTTCGCTTGATTCAGTAAGTTTGCGGGCTTCAACCTGTTGTGTAACATCCACTGCATGCGACAATAATCTTTCCGTATTTCCTTTTGCGTCCACCAATGGCTGCACTACTAAATTATAATAGCCCAAAACCAATTTGTCATTTCCTTCATTTTTTAATTCAATGGGAAGTTCATTAGCGATGAATGGTTCCCCAGTCAAAAAAACATTATTAAGCATAGCCATTAATCCCTGTTGTTCTAATTCAGGGAAAAGTTCTTGCACGGTTTTGCCGATGGTAATTTTTCTACGAGCTGTTTTTTCGTGTTCAACGTTGGCAAATTCGTAAATGTGCGTGTCTCCTTTATAAATGGCAATGCCTGCCGGAGCATTCATAAACGAATTGTAAAGCACCATTCGCTCATCGCTCAATCGTTGTTCGCTTGATTCAATTAATCTGCGTGCATTTACACTTTCAGTTACTTCGGTGCCTATTAATATTATGCCGCAAATTTTATTATCCAAATCGCGCAATGGCTGATAAACAGAACTGAAATACGCCGTGTTTGGTTTTCCTGTGCGTTTAAGTTGAACATTAATTTCGTTGGAGATAAAAGGTTCACCAGTAGTATATACATTGTTGAGTATTGTATTTAACCCATCTTCCAATTCAGGCGACACTTCAAAAAGAGGTTTATTGATTACCTGCTCATGAGTTTTTCCCCAAATCTCCAATGCTATTTTATTAACTGTTTCTATAATAAATGAAGGTCCTTTAAATGTGGAAATAAGCACAGGTGCTTGCAATATTAAGTTGCGGAATTTGGCTTCACTTATTTCAATTGTTTTTCGCGCTCTTGCCTGTTCCGAAACACTATCGACCAATTCCTGGTTCACAATGATGAGTTCTTCAACTGTTGACTGCAGTTCTTCTTTTGAAGTTTGTAATTCTTCGTTCAAACTCTGCATTTCTTCATTGCTGCTCTGCAATTCCTCATTTGCGCTTTGCAGTTCTTCGTTAGCGGTATCCATGTCTTCGGTTACCGAACGCAAGTCATGGCGAGCTTGAGCCACTTCTTTTTCTAATTGTTCGATGCGTTGTAAGGCTACTTCATTTTTTACTTTTTTTCCAGATGAAGAAGCATTACTCTTTTCTTCTACATCGGGACTTGGAATTTTTGTAAACAGAATTAAGAAGTGAGGTTCTACAGTATCAGTGAGTGGTATAACTTCGATTGTAACAAGCGATTGTTTACCCTGTCCTACTTCGTCATTCAGGCGAGTGCCTGTTTTAACAAGAATTTCTTCTTTAATAACCAATGAATTCCCCGTTTTTGATTTGTGTAAAATGCTGCGCAATTCAAATGCTAGCCCTTCGCGTGCCATTCTCAAAAGATTATGAGTAGGTCTTCCTTGCGGTGTTTGAAGATACGGTGTAAGGTCGCCATGAATATGCACAATATCTGTCTGTTCATTCACAATTACACTTGCGGGCGATTTTGCCATCAATATAGCGTTTGCTCTTTTGAGGAAATCAGCTTGAGGTGTTTCCCTTATAGCTTCGAAGTTTTTTGAGGTGAAGGTTTCTTCTTTTCGACCGGTAGCTACCTGCATATAACGGCCGGTTCCCGATTTGCGAGAATAAATTTTATCGTGGTTATCAAAAGGACTAAATAACTGTGATGCAGCACTTGCTGTTTCGGATTTGCCGAGCAACATGATTCCATTTTCTTTTAGCGCATAATGAAAAGTTGTGAGCGCTTTCTTTTGCAGAAAAGCATTCATGTAAATGAGAACATTGCGGCAGCTTATCATATCCATCTTAGCAAAAGGAGGGTCTTTCAAAAAATTTTGATTCGCAAATACACATAAGTCTCGGATGGTAGCATTTACCTGGTAATTACCGTCGGTATTAACAAAATATGTGTTTAACCGCGCATCAGAAATCCCTGCAACCTCTCCTTTGGTATAAATTCCTGAGCGTGCTTTTTTAATTGCTCGTTCTGAAATATCCGAAGCGAAAATCTGAATTTTTTGGCCTGTTATTTTTTTTCCTAAAAATTCGTGCAAGCATATAGCAATGGAATAGGCTTCTTCCCCGGTAGAACATCCTGCAATCCAGAACCTGATAGGTTCGCCCCCTCCTTTGGAAATGGTGACAGGTGATGATGCATTATTTTTAAACAGAAAAGGAAAAACTTTTTCAGTTAAGCTTTCAAAAGTTTTAGGGTCGCGAAAGAAAGCAGTAACAGGAATGAGCATGTCTTGAAAGAGCGCATCCTGTTCCGCTTTGTCGCTGCGCAAAAATTTTAAGTAATCAGCCAACTTGCCTCTTTTATGCAGCGCCATTCTGCGCCCGATGCGCCTACGTACTGTGCTTTGCTTGTAGTAAGTAAAATCAACACCGCTACGCTGTTGCAGCAGATTAAGCATTTGCTTAAAAACAGCTTCATCATCCTTTGGCAATTCTGCCTCTTCTCCCAGTGCGTAAGTAACAGAATAAATGTTGTTGATATGCAACAGGTGCGCTGCTATTTTCTCGGGAGGTAAAACAAAATCAACCACATTGGCATTCACTGCACTTTGCGGCATATCGCCATAAGCGGCTGATTCATCCTGCACAATGGTGATGCCTCCGTGATCTTTAATCATTTTTAAACCATGTGTGCCGTCAGAGCCAGTACCTGAGAGCACTACACCCACTGCCTTGCTCTCCCAAACCACAGCCAGCGAAGTAAAAAAAACATCTATTACAAGACTTGTTTTTAACGTATCGCGTGGAGAAAGTTTAAGCACACCGTCAACAGAAGTAAGAATTTTGCCGGAAGGCATTACATAAATATGGTTGGGCAAAATCTTCACCTCATCGGTAATTTCCTGAATAGGAATATTAGTAACCTGTGCAAGAATTTCGGTGAGGTTACTCTCGTGTGCCGGGTTCAAATGCTGCACCAGCACATAAGCCATTCCTGAATCAACAGATATTGTTTTTAGCAATTGTTTAAACGCATCCAGCCCTCCGGCAGAGGCTCCAATGCCTACAACAGGAAAGTTGTGTTCTGAGGAGGAAGGCATGTTTTTGTCTTCGCTCGGCGTAGCTTTATTTTTAAAAGGAGGATTCATTTTTTATGTGCGGTCTTTCGCAAATTTAAAAATTTTTAATTTATTTCATTTTGTCTCGAACATTCTTCAAAAGTTTCTGGGAAATTTTGATGATATACTCTCAAGTTTTAATATCTCAATTATTTATTATTCAATTGCTTATATGAACATTTCCCTTAGAATCACATGATCTCGCAGAGATTAGAAAATACAATTCGTGGCACCTCACAATCAGTTGATTACAAGTTTCTGCCCTCTATTTGTTTTAATAGGGCTGCCGAACTATGTAAAATAATTTAAAAGTGTTAGAATGTCAAGTAGTTATAGCTCTTATCTCACTGTTTCTCAAATGTACAAGTGTAAGGAGTTAGGGATATAATAAATTTGTCCCAACAAAGAGTGTG
>JALYQW010000148.1 GCA_030855635.1 Bacteroidota bacterium
AAAATCTGTGCTTCCCATGCCGGCCTCACCCTGGGAGAGGATGGCGCTACTCACCAGATTCTTGAAGATATAGGTATGATGAAAATGTTACCCAACATGACAGTAATTTGTCCTGCCGATTATAACCAAACTAAGGCGGCCACGCTTGCTATCGCCAAACATCATGGTCCGGTTTATCTTCGTTTTGGTCGTCCTGCATGGCCGGTTTTTACCGATCCTTCGGAACCTTTTATTATTGGGAAAGCCTATGTAATGAATGAAGGTAGTGATGTAACTATTTTCGCATACGGTCACCTGGTATGGAAAGCCATACAGGCCGGAGAATTGCTGGCCGGAATGGGAATCAGTGCAGAGATAATTAATGTTCCCACCATTAAACCTTTGGATTTGCAGGCTGTCCTAACCTCAGTTAAAAAAACACGTTGTGTGGT
Organism: Bacteroidota bacterium; assembly: GCA_030855635.1. Classification (GTDB taxonomy): domain Bacteria; phylum Bacteroidota; class Bacteroidia; order AKYH767-A; family OLB10; genus JADKJB01. Next base: position 432 of record JALYQW010000148.1, read on the forward strand.
GACCGCTGAAGAGCATCAATGCAACGGAGGTTTAGGTGATGCTATTGCACAGGTACTTGTTACTAATGATCCGGTTCCTATGGAAATGGTGGCAGTTAATGATTCCTTCGGCGAAAGCGGCACTCCTGAGCAGTTGCTGGTCAAATACGGACTCGATGCTACTGATATTGTAGCTAAAGTGAAACGCGTTCTTGACCGCAAAACTGCTTCCGGAAACAGAGCCTGAAACTTGACGGCATTGCCTCCTCATGATACTGCACCGGTGTGACATGTTTTATATGAGGCCTGTATGACAGAATATTCCGATAGTGAACTGCTTCACCAGTTCAGGAATGGTGATAATCCAAATTTCGCTTTTAATTTGCTGGTTCGTAAATACCAGAAGAAAGTTTATTATCATATACGCCGCATCGTTATTGATCATGATGATGCCAATGATGTAGTGCAGAATACATTCATTAAAGCATGGAAAGGACTTTCAAATTTTAGAGAAGACTCCCAATTCTTCACCTGGCTTTATCGCATTGCTACTAATGAATCACTTACATTCCTTAAGAAAAAACGAACCGCATTTTTTATTCCCGTTATTAATATTGAGCGACAGCTTGCCGATAAACTGGATCATGATCCGCTGATAAAGGCCGATGAATTGCTACTCAAACTGCAAAAAGCAATCCTGTCACTTCCTGAGAAACAACGAATCGTTTTTAATATGAAGTACTATGATGAATTGAAGTATGAGGAAATGTCGGCTATCCTGGGTACTTCTGTAGGCGCTCTTAAAGCATCTTACCATCATGCAGTAAAAAAAGTTGAAAAATATATACTCGGCGGTTAAACCTTTTAGTAAGATAAACATCATAAATCAAAATCTTTGAAAGTGAAAAACCAGGAAAATCCGAACGACAACGTTAGCCCTTTAGCCACTCCCGGCCTTGACCGCATCGGACAGGCTAATGTGTTTCAGACTCCGGCTAATTATTTTGAGAAATTGCCGGTCATCCTTACTGATCGCATTCACAGGGCACCTGTGCAACAGAATTTATTAACCTCTAGAATGTTTATCGTGGCCATAACTACCATGATCGCAATTGTTGCAGGGGTGTTGTATTTTGTGAACTACACCAATGAAAAAACAGTGGCTCCTCAATTAACTTCGGATGAAATAATTGATTCCGGAGTTTTTGCAGAAATGGATGAATTCATGCTGGTGGAAGCTTTTCAGACTGAACTTTATACCGAGTCAGAAGCCTTGCAACCTGAAATGAATCCGGTAAGCAACCAAATGGAAGAGTACCTGATTGAAAACAATACTGATATAACATTAATAATAAACGAGTTATGAAACTACGGCCTTTAATTCCGACATTAATATTAATAATGGGTGCCCTGTGGCTCAATCCAGCCATGGCTCAACCAGAAGGAGCCCCCCAAGATAAAAGACAGGAGATAGAGGCTATGAAAGTAGCCTTCCTCACCCGGAAATTAGATCTTACCCCTGAGGAGGCTAAAGTATTTTGGCCCGTGTATAACCAATACCAGGATGAACTTGACGGGTTACGGGAAAATCACAGAAAACAACGCCGTGACGCAAAGGAAGAAATGGAAGGCATGTCGGATAAGGATGTGGAAAAACTGGTGGATAGTGAAATTCAGTTTCGACAAAATGAATTGGATATTCTTAAAAAATACAATTCACAATTCAAGTCTGTTTTACCTATGAAAAAAGTAGCTAAACTGCATAGGGCCGAAGAAGATTTTAAACGTGAATTGATTCAACGAATACAGGAGCGGCGAAAGGATGGCCAGGCTGGTCATCCACGGGGTGACAGAAAATAAGCAGCGAACGCAAAAGAGGAGGCAATTAGATTGTCTCCTTTTTTTTGCTGTAATAAATCATATTCATTCCCATAATTTTAGCAATTGGCAGCCAGCCTTTCTACCTTTACGGAATGTCAACAAACCGGCAACTCTTTTTAACGCACCTTGCACCTACCAGCGATGCTCCGCTTTTATTGGAAATTGAAAAAGCAAGTGGGGTTGAATTGCATGGTAAGAATGGTAAAAAGTGGCTGGATCTTATTTCAGGAATATCGGTAAGTAATGTTGGGCATTGTCATCCTGATGTGGTCAGGGCAGTTACCGATCAGGCTGCATTGTACATGCATCTGATGGTATACGGTGAACTTGTACAGTCGCCACAGGTTGCTTTTGCGAAAGCACTTACTGAGCAACTTCCACCCACATTGCAAAGTTGTTACCTGGTTAATTCAGGTTCTGAGGCCATTGAAGGTGCCATGAAGCTGGCTAAACGGTATACCGGCCGTCATGAAATCGTAGCCTTTAACAATGCTTATCATGGAAGTACTCAGGGAGCACTCAGCATTATTGGTTCCGAATATTTCCGTAACAGCTTTCGACCATTATTGCCTTCTATTCAACACCTGGAATTTAACAATACCTCGGATTTAAATCGTATCACCAATCAAACTGCATGTGTTATTGTAGAAGTAGTACAGGGAGAGGCCGGTGCAATTACTCCCGGTGACGGGTATATGCAGGAAATTGCCCGGGTGTGTCATGATACAAAAGCACTACTGGTCATTGATGAAATTCAAACGGGTTTCAAACGAACCGGCCCTTTTATGGCTTTTATGGATTATGCTGTGGTGCCTGATATACTTGTTCTGGCTAAAGGAATGGGAGGAGGCATGCCCCTGGGTGCTTTCATATCTTCTGGCGCAATTATGTCCACCCTTGCACACAACCCGGTGTTGGGTCATATAACAACTTTCGGGGGACATCCTGTTAGTTGTGCTGCAGCTCTGGCCGCACTAAAAATTGTTTTAGCTATGGAAGAAAAGGAGATCCTCATCAAAGGTGAACTTTTCCGTAAACTGTTGGTTCATCCTTCCATAAAGTCCGTTACCGGGAAAGGGTTGCTGCTGGGGGTTGAATTTGAAAGTGAGGCGTTAAACAAGAAAATCATTGACCAATGTATTGCTGATGGATTATTTACTGACTGGTTCCTGTTTGCACCCCATAAAATGCGGATCGCGCCCCCGTTAATCATCAATGATCATCAAATCTTCATGGCCTGTGAGATAATATTGAAAGCCATAGAGAAATGTACCAAACATGTTAAAAATTGAAAATGGTTGTAACGCATTCCGTCTTAACGATAACATCATAATAAAACCGTTGTAGTAATGAACGTATTAATAGTTGAAGATGAAAAAAGTCTTTCTCACGAGATAGAAATTTTTTTAACCAAACAGGGCTTTAATTGCGATGTGGCCTTTAATGGCAAATCTGCATCCGAAAAAATATTTGTGAATGCTTATGACTTCGTGTTGCTCGATATTGGTCTGCCTGATTACAGTGGGTTTGATTTGCTGAAAGAAGCACGGGAAGCCAACCGTGATGCCGCATTTATCATCCTAACAGCACGCAGTGAGACCGACGACAAGATCAAAGGCCTCGATCTGGGTGCTGACGACTATCTTGCAAAACCATTTTCATTGCTGGAACTACACTCCCGCATGCAGGCCATAACCCGTAGAAAACATGGGTTAACCACCAATACCATTCAGATCGGTGATTTCCTGGTAGACATAAATAACCGAACCATCCATTATAAAACTCAGCCAGTCAATCTTACACGTAAAGAATTTGATTTGTTGCATTACCTTGCCTTGCATAAAAACCGCGTGCTAACCAGAATGCAGCTCACAGAGCATATATGGGGCGACGTTATGGAGGAAGACTATGATTCCAATTACATTGATGTTCATATAAAAAATCTGCGAAAAAAATTAGGCGCATTTGCTGCTACCGACTGGCTCGAAACTGTCAGGGGAATTGGTTATCGGTTGAATCAATAATACCATCGCAATATAAACTAGTTGCAGGACTTTAAAAAACACTGCGATTCCAGGTACAATTATGAAACTACAGGTTAAACTTGCCATATATAACGCGCTTTCCAAAGGCATCATCATTGCTGCATTTGGTTTTTTAATGCCGCTTATTGTGGAGCAGGTGGTTTATGACCATATTGATAAACGGCTTATTGCACGATCTGACCGTGTTTTAAAAATTATCAGCAGGGGGGGGATCAATGAAATAATATTGGAACAGGATTGCAGTTTTGAAAGTTATAATATTTTAAAGGAAGAGTTTGTTTCCATTGTTCCGCTTAGCAATGATGCCATTGCCCCTGAAACGTTCATCACCAATGAAGAATGGGATGTGGGTGGTGACAGATTAAACCATCGCATCATCCGCCAGGCTTTTGTTTTTGATAACCAGTTGTACCAGTTAAACATCGGAGAAGGATTGGGCACTATTGATCAACTCAACCGGATCATAGTGCAATTTAGTCTTACCCTGATGATATTGTTCATCATAATTTCCGTTTTTATCGATATCGGATTTGCACGTCTCATGTTGAGGCCTTTCAACAAAATAGTAAAAGAAAAACTTCAGCTTACCAGAAACCCTGCCAGCTATAACTTCGAAACCATCAAAACAACTACCTATGAATTCAGCTACCTCGACCGAAGTATTAATGAATTGATGCGTAAAACCCGTCAGGCATTTTTAATTGAGAAAGAATTTATTGCCAACGTTGCTCATGAATTGTTAACGCCTATTTCCATTCTTCAGAATCGACTTGAAAATATGATCATCGGAAATGAAGTGCCAGTGGAGTTTGAGAATAAAATTCTTGAATCACAAAAAACGCTGAGTCGATTGAGCAAAATCATTAAGGCATTATTGATGATTTCTAAAATTGAAAACGACCAGTACTTGAAGCAGGAAACTGTGCATTTGCCTACATTGGTTGAAGAAATAATCGCTGAACTGGAGGAGTTGATAGAAGAGAAAAATATTATTGTCGAGAAGGTGCTTGAAGAAACACGTGATTTTGGTCCTTGCAATAAATCACTCTTGTTTACCATGATTTTTAACCTGGTTAACAATGCCATCCGGTACAATAATATTGGTGGAAAAATTTGTATCAGGGGGAAAGCAGGTATCGATACGTATATTATTGAAATTGAAGATACCGGTATTGGTATCGAAGAAAACCAGCTGGAAAATATTTTTGATCGCTTTAAAAGATTCAATCCCAAAGACGGGCAGGGTTACGGACTGGGACTTCCTATAGTAAAAACCATCGCCGATTTTCACCGCATTGGCATCCGAATGGTATCTAAATTAATGAAAGGCAGCACAGTAATCATCACATTCCCACTCGTGCAAAACACCAAATAATTCCTTCCCTTACACCTGAAGTAGAAGTTTCCCTGGTTTATATTTAAAATGAATACAGCCCTCAATAATCGAAGTACGAATGTGTTTTGTCTAGCCAATCACTACACTTCAGGGTTCCCTTCCTGACTTTTCACCTGACTTTTTCCTGACTTTTTTTATTTCAATAATTCCCCAATGATAACATCACCAAAGTACAGGCTTCAAGCGTTTCGATATTTTTTTCGTGCGCCAGTATTTCAAGTTCGGGATTTTCTGTTCCGGGGTTAAAAATTATTCTTTTTGGTTGAAGAGAAAACAGGTAACTGTATAATGGTTTTTGGAGTTCAGCGCGCATATATAATGTAATGGTATGCACATTTTCGATATGAGGTTCTCCTTTTAAAATTTGAATCCCCATGACTTCACCGGTGCGTAAACCTACCGGTACCACTTCAATGTTTTTAGATTGTAACCTTGCAACAGCCATATAAGAATAGCGGTCAGGATTCGGGCTGGCACCGATCACCACGGTTTTTTTATCAGAGAGTTTCAAAATAATTCAGGTCTTTTGCAAATGTTTCTTTGATTCGGGAAGTAGCCAGCCATGCAAGTGCAATGCACACCATTCCAATAACAAGGGCTCCTGTGAGATTGGTAGTTATACCGCTGACCATGGTAAAACCCGTTGTTATAGGTAACACAGCACCGCGTACAAAGTTTGGTACCGTATTGGTTACAGTTGACCTGATATTGGTTCCAAACTGTTCAGAAGCGATTGTTACAAATATGGCCCAGTAACCCGATGCGACTCCTAGCAGGAAACACACCCAATAATAGGAGGAGAGGGATATTCCGCGGGCAAAAAATACGAAAAACAACACCAGCAACGAGGACATCACCAGATAAATGAACACAACCTTTTTTCGGCTGCGGAGGAATTGGCTGAGTAGCCCGGAAGCCAGGTCGCCTATCGACAATCCAAGGTAGGCATACATCACAGCTTTTCCATTTACTACTCCTTCAATACCGAGTTCTTTGGCAAAAACATCCTGCGAAAGCGATACCAATACTCCAATTATATACCAGATGGGTAAACCAATAAGGATACAATAGAGATATTTTAATGCGTTAGCCTTTGTTTTAAAAAGAGATAGAAATTCTCCCTTTTTCACCTCATGATTTTTCATCGATTGAAACATTCCCGATTCAAATGCCCCAACTCTGAGTACCAAGAGCATTAATCCGAGTGTTCCTCCAATCAGGTACACCACCTGCCAGTTTTGAAACGCATAGCCAGTAACGTTAGAGAGCCATTGTGCAACATAATGTCCTTCGGTTCCCACTAAAGCTGCCAATACAGCACCCAATGCTCCGAACGTAACAATAATCATGGTGCCATAGCCCCGTTTTTCACGATGCATGGTTTCAGAAACGAGTGTGATTCCCGCGCCGAGCTCTCCTGCAAGACCGATGCCAGCGAGCACTCTTACAAAAGCATACATTGTTATGTCGAATGTGAAGGCATTAATAATATTGGCAACAGAATAAAGGATGATACTGCCAAACAATACTGAAATTCTTCCGCGTTTATCTCCCCAGATCCCCCATAGGATGCCACCTATCAGCATGCCGGCCATCTGACAATTAAAAAGAAAAATTCCGGTATCTTTTATGTCAAAATTTAATCCGTGCAGATTTTTTATATATTCAAGACTCTCTCTTTTAACCACGTTGAAAAGCACCAGATCATAGATGTCGACAAAATACCCTAATGCTGCAATGACCACCAGCCAGTTGAAAATGTTTTTATTTTTGGGATCGCCTGTTGCTGATGTTTGCATAGATTATTATAGTTGTTAGAATAAATCTTCAGGTTCTTCAAAGAATAACGAATCAGCCGGGATGCTGTCGGGTAAAACCATTTGCAGAGCGGGACCTTTTAATTCTATTTGGTATTTTAAACTGTCGCGGGTTTGTTGGGTAATGATTTCCTTTTTCAACAACCGCCCTGCAACCAGATCAAAATATCCTTGGAGGTACTCTTTCATTTTACCTTCTTTATCGAAAGTATAACGGAATGTTTTTGGACGTGGAATGATAGAGGATAAATAAATGCTTTCCTCGAGAGATAATGATGCAGGATGTTTTGCAAAATAAAATTCTGCTGCATCTCCGATTCCATAAATGCCGGGACCCCATTCAATAATGTTGAGATACACTTCCAACATTCGTTCTTTACTTACCAGGTAATTGTTTTCAATCAACCACACAATCAGGGCTTCTTCAACCTTACGGGATATGGTTTTGTTACGGTGAAGAAAAACATTTTTTACCAGTTGCATAGTGATAGTACTTCCTCCACGTGCAAAGCGTTTTTCTTTTATATTGGTTGCGATAGACTTCCTGAAGGCTTCTTCATTAAAACCTTTGTGATTATAAAAAGTACCATCTTCAGCCGTGAGCACCGAGTTTATGAGCAACGGACTGATCATTTCCAGAGGCACAAATTTTGGGTTTTCCGGCCCCACAGCGATATGCCTGATTATTACATCCTTTTCGCGTACCGCATGAGTAAAAGTGCCATTCATCATTCCAAAGTTTTCAGCACCGTAACCGATGATCTTAAAATCGGTTTTTTTTAATTGTGAATCAAAAACAAGATTTTCGGGGTTCGACAAATTGGCTCTGAAATCAAGATGATAATTTAGTGCGCCTTTAACTTTCAAACCTTCCAGAGTTGTAAACAATCCATTGGGAAGTGAATTGAAAAAATTCTGAGCAGGAATATCACTTATGTCCATTTGTAGTGCAATCAACGTACTGTCAGTTTTTTCATAGGCCAGCCGGGTCATCACAGGTAATTGGTTTATAATAAACACAGTCTCGGGTCCTGTTTGAACACTATTTTTTCGGAATACCAGTTTGAGCCGGGCACGAACACTATCCAATACCACCTCATCAGGACTAATTCTCCAGTGATGTATGCCGGGTGAAAATGCCGACAGTTGGATATCCATACCCAGTTCATTGCTTTTGTCAGTAGTCAGTGAAACAGAGAAGCCAAACACATTGATGAAGAAACGAATTCCGGAAATTTTTTTGAAGAAAGGAATTTCTTCGCTCACACCACTCACTGTCTTGCCTTCAACATGAATAATTTCATTATCAGCATCTATGATTCCATTCACTTCCCAACCTGATTGATGTCCTGATACACTATCGGTTCCTGAAAAATTTACTACAGCATCTTTGAGTGTAAGCTCCCCGATAGCGAGTTGTTCTTTATCGACAGGAGTTTGCCAGCTTAATAAAAAATTATTTATAGAAAAATTAAAATCTGCTACAGCAAAAAACCGGTTCCACAGCCGTTTTACCTGTTTTTGATAATCAACAGAAGTTGAATCGGATTTTGTAACCTCTCTGGTTGGTGCACCGGATTTTACCAGAAAAGAAAAATTATCAGAACTATCGGCATACTGACGCAAATGGATAAAACCGTTTGTGGCAATAATATTATTCACAGGAGGCTGTCCTTTCAGTAACCGCAGCAACGAAATACTTACTGCTGTTTGTTCACAGGCGAACAGCGTATCACCTTTTTGAGTAGAAAGCGTAATATCGCCAAGTGATATCCTGGCCAGGCCTTCAAATGCTACGGTGCCGATTACCAGGTTGGCATCATATTTTTCGGAAATTTTATTTTGAACTTTAAGGATGGCCGTTTCTAGAAAATATCCCCGTAGCAGCAAAAATGCCGAAAAAAAGATAATAATGAAAGCGATCAGAGCAATTAAGAATCGTTTCAGGAACATAGGCAAAAATAAAAAAACAGGATACAGGATCCTGTTTTTTGTTTAGTTTAATTATTGCCTGGCCATACTGAATGCATAACCTGGCAAAGTAACAATATGAAATCAGGCTTTTACAAGATCCACCATACCATATCCTTCTTCGGTAAGCACACCTAACCCGGTTTCCCAGATGAATTTATGTACATCATGATGGGCATGTAGTGTGAATGGCAGTAGAAAACCCAACATGGTATTGCCGGCAGCTGATTTATAAAACCGTGCATATTTTTTTCCCGATTCATTGATCTTGTTAATGTACTCCATATCGGGCTGTGCTTCAAATTCAGCAAATTCATTAAGTTGAGCTTCTGAAAAACCTGCTTTTTCCATGCGGTCAAGAGTGATGTTATACAGGATGTCAGAGAATTGCAAGGAAGTAGGATCAACCATTTCCTGGGCTCTTTCCGGCTCTTTGTCAGGATTCACCATAATAAGCGGTGAAATGCACAAGTAGCGCATTTTTGTTTGGAATGACGGATCCGGAATTACCTCATATGTTTTCGGTATGAGATTCATTTTTCCCACGGGAAGATAAGGTTTATCAAAAATATTTTTCACCAAGGCTTCAGCAAATTCCTGATTCCTGCTTGAAATTACAAGAGTAATTTTTGATGAAAGGAAACGCATAAAACCATTGGTGATTTTTGAAGTGCCTTTCAGTGAAGAGAAATTGAACATCGACCTGTCGGGAGTGATGGTGTCGGTTAATTCCCAAAGGCTATCGGCAAGTAATTTCTGATGATGAAGTGGAATAGAGTTAGCTGACGCATGTTCTCTGAGAAACGAAATTTTAATTCTCATGACTTAAAAATAATTTAGTTGGTTTTGTTTTAAAATTCATTGTTAAATTTTCCCAATGTAAAGGAATGATAAAATATTGGTAGTTACAATAAAGAAACAGTTGTTAAAGAATGATTCTGAACAGCATTTTAGAAATAAAACGACATAAAGCATTACAAACAATTAAAAAAGGCAGTATTTTTTAAAAGAGGTACTAATTTCATTTAAAAGACCTGAATCCCACGCCCTTTCAATAATCACAAAGGTATAAATTTAATGTTAAGCAGGTGGTAATAAACGTCATTTTCTTACCTTTTAATGACAATAGTTGCTGAGATGGGGAAATGGTCACTTAACTTTTGTTTTTCAGAGCGGAATTCATAAGAACTGATTACCGGGCTGTGGAGAATATAGTCAATTCTCAATCCCGGAATAGGTCCAGCATAAGTAGTGCCAAATCCGCTACCTGATTCCCGGAATGCATCCAAAAGTCCCTTAGAAATGGTATTATAGGTGTATGATGTGGGTGTATCATTAAAGTCTCCGCAAATGATTACCGGGTAAGGCGACTCTTTGATATGACGTGCAATCAGGTCTGCCTGCTCAGAACGTTTGATAAATGCCCGTTTCAACCGGCCCAGGATGTTCCTGGTTCTTACTGCGGCTTCTTCACCGGTGGGTTCATCTTCTTTACTGTTACCGATGCTCTCTATAAATTTATAATCCTTTTCACCGAATCTCACTGATTGAAGATGACAATTATACACCCGGATGGTATCGGTAAGTATGTTGATATCGGTATAAATACAAACGTTGGCAGTTTTTTTATCGAAGTAAAGCACGCCTTTGTTAATAATCGGAAATTGTGAAAATGTAGCAATCCCATAGTGATCGGTTCCGTACAAACTGAGCGGATATTCCACATGATAGGATTTAAAATTCATCACATCAATTACTGTTTTAAGGTTGTTTTCATTTTTTCTTTCGGAAGAATAAAATTCCTGAAGGCAAAGAATTGCAGGCTGCTCTTGCTCAAAAAGGTTCATAATATTCGCCCTGGTTGCGTTGCTGTGCGACCAGTTATACAAATCAAAAAGCCTTACATTGTAACTCATCATCCTGATTTCCTCTGATTGACCTTCAATAAAATCAGGTTTTTGCGCGAATCCGTTCCACTGCAGCATGGAGGGAATTTTAAAAGCAGTCAGTAAAAAAGCAAGCAAGGGAATCCACACAATCATCCTGCCCCTGAAAAGCCAAAGCGCCACCATGAGAATATTTAATATAAACAATACAGGGAAACCCAACGAGGTGAATGCAAAATACCAGAATTTAGCGGGATTAAAAACTCCCCCGTAAGCAGCTATTACAGTCATTATAGCCAGCACAACAGTAAAAATTCTTAATAATTTTCCCAGGAACCCATCTTTTTTTTCCGTGCTGGTGTGTACATCCTGTATGATTGGGCGGGTCATGTTTAGTTGTACGCTAATCTTTTGCCTGGTGTTTGCTTGCTTTGAACAAAATTTCTTTCTCTTCTTTTGACAGACTTGAATAACCCGAACGGCTGATTTTATCAAGTATGGAATCAATGATTTCCTGACGCGGAACCCCATCTACCTGCCGCCCTTTCACAACGGTATTGCGATGAATCGCTTTAAGTTTTTTAGATGGATTGAATAAGTTTAGAAAAAAATCGAATATTCGCTCCAGCCAATTGCCAATGTCCACACCTGCTCTCAGACTTCGGGTATATATAAAACCAAATGCAGCTCCACCCAGGTGAGAAATGTTCCCACCGGCATTGCCATCAGGAATGCTGATTACATAAAGTAAAACTAAAAAAATGGCAATGTATTTTAAGCGAACCGCTCCAAAAATCAACAGGTGCATGGTATAGTCTGGAGTAAGTGTTGCTATAGCTACCAGCACTGCAATCACCCCTGCCGAGGCTCCAATCAGTTTGGAGAACTCCACTGCCTGGCTGAAGGCTGGAAACAGGTTGTAAGACAGAATGTACACAAAAGCTCCTGCCAGTCCGCCCAGCACATAAACTGCTACAACTTTACGGCTACCCAAAAACTCACAAAAAATTTTGCCCGTCCAGAAAAAAACCAGCATGTTAAATAAAATATGCAGGAAGTTCTCATGAACAAACATGTATGTTACCAATGACCAGGGTTGCTTCATCAATTCCACCAGACTTGATTTTACCGCAAGCACATCGATGATGGAGTTGACCAGCCCGAATCCACTTCCCGAAAGGAACAGCACGGCTTTCATCAACCCGATTACCAGGAAAAAACTTACATTGATTACCAGAATGCGGAACAGACCTTCCGAACGGGTAAAACTCAAACGTATTTCATCAATCAGCCTCATAGTTTTTAGTAAAAATGCTCCCTGTTTTTTTTATTCCAGAATTTGATAAGAATAAAACCAAATAACATGCCGCCAAGGTGAGCAAAATGAGCCACCGGATCTCCCGGACTATTTGTAACGCCAAGTGCCAGTTCCCACGCACCGTATAAAATTACAAAGTACTTGGCTTTGATTGGAAAAAAATAAAGAAAGATTATCTGGTTCGGGAAGAGCATGCCAAATGCCAGCAATACTCCGAATACTGCACCTGATGCTCCCACGGTAGGTATGTTCATTTTTGTTGTTGCGAGTTGCTCTACCAGCATCACCGACTGTGCAGCCATGTCCTGGTTGCCTGGCATGAGTTTCCAGGCTGCTATAAATGCATCCACCTGCTCACTGTTGTAATTACTTAAATAGCCTCTTTTGGAGAGTGTTTCGAAATCAAGTGGATTAGGTGCTGACGAATACAATTGTATTGTTTCCCATAGCTGGCTAAGTTCATACCACGAAAAAAATGTATGCACCAGCGCTGCTCCGATTCCGGTGGTGAAGTAAAAAACCAGGAAACGTTTGGGTCCCCAATAATTTTCCAACACACCTCCCAGCATCCATAAAGCCAGCATGTTGAAAAATAAATGCATCCAGCTGCCGTGCAGAAACATGTGGGTTACAAACTGGAACGGAATAAAACGCTCGGATTCGGGATAATACAAACCAAATCGTTGGTTAAAACTAAAACCTAGCTGTTGTTCAAAAACGGTTTCTGCCAGATAAAGTAAAACATTGATGATCAGCAGATTCTTGATCACCACGGGCAAAATGTTAAACGATTGTGGCCTGTACTGCTGATAACTCATATTCCGGGGAAAATAGCTTTATGGATTTTTTTGCTGAAATTTTTTTTCCAGTTCAGCACGGTCCAAAGTTACAAATGTAGGTTTACCTGCGGCGTTGAAGTTGGGTTGTTCACAAAGGAATAACTGATCGGTAATGTGTTGCATTTCGCGGTGCGTAAGTTCCTGGCCGGATTTAACTGCAAGGTGATAGGAAATACTCCGCAACAAATTTTCCTGGCGGTTATTTTTAAACTGAAGGTTGTTGTTTTTGTAGGACTCCAAAATATGGTCAATCGTCTCTTTTTCGCGTCCTTTTTCAATTCCGGAAGGAACACCGTTGAGAACAAATGTATTTTTCCCGAAAGGACGCAAATCAAAACCCAACCTTGCAATATCCTGCAAAATTTCACTGATCATCACAAAATCATCTGGAGAATACGTAAGGGTTTGGGGAAATAAATCCTGCTGGCTGGCCATGGGAGCGCTTTGAAGCAATTTCCGGTTTTTCTCAAAAAGAATGCGTTCATGAGCAACCTGCTGATCAATGACTACAAGACTATTTTTATAATTACCCACTATGTATCTTTTATCGATTTGTCCCATCACCTCACATTTATCATTTTCCTGCTTGTATTCCGGAATAAATCCCGATGGAACAGGAATGGAAACGGCATTATTTAAAATGGATTCCTGTGTTCGCCCCCAAGGTACATTTCTTGACTGCGGAAGGTCTTCCTGGTTTTCACGGAAAGGATTATAACCCGGATTCACCGTAATACCAGGTGGCCGGGGGGTGGTATTGTACATGTGAACCGGAATGTTGAAAGCTGTTTCCTGGTCAAAATCGAGTGAAGGGGCAATGCTGAATTTTCCTAGTGAACGTTTTACGGCGGCCCTTATAATAGCATAAACAGAACGTTCATCTTCAAATTTGATTTCTGTTTTTGTTGGATGAATGTTGATATCGATTTTTGCCGGATCAATGTCAATAAGCAAAAAATAGGAGGGGAAGCTGCTGTTAGGCAGGAGTGCTTCAAAAGCATCACTCACTGCATGATTAAGATAACCGTTTTTGATAAACCGGTTATTCACAAAAAAATATTGTTCTCCACGGGTCTTGCGGGCAAATTCAGGTTTCAGCACAAATCCACTGAGGTTAAGAATCGTTGTTTCCTCCTGAACAGGAACCATGCGTTCATTGTAATTATTTCCATAGATGCCCATAATACGCTGGCGCAGATTGCCGGTTTGCAGCCGGTATACTTCAAACCCATCATGAAACATTGAAAATCCGATATCCGGCCGTGCAATAGCAATCCGTTGAAATTCTTCAACGATATGTCGGGTCTCAGAAGCATTTGATTTAAGGAAATTGCGGCGTGCGGGTATATTGAAGAAAAGATTTTTAACGATGACTGTGGTTCCCTGCTGACACGCACATGGTTCCTGTTTTTCAAATTTACTGCCTTCAATAACCAGATGAGTGCCGGTTTCTGATTCGGGCCTGCGCGTTTTCATTTCCACCTGTGCAACAGCGGCTATTGAAGCCATGGCCTCACCTCGAAATCCCATGCTTTTTATTGCGAAAAGATCTTCAGCTCTCACAATTTTTGAAGTAGCATGTCTTTCAAAAGCCATACGAGCATCCGTTTCACTCATTCCCATACCATTATCAACCACCTGTACCAGTGTTTTTCCTGCGTCTTTTATGATAAGCTGAATCATGGTTGCTCCTGCGTCAAGAGCATTTTCCATCAGTTCTTTCACTGCAGATGCCGGACGCTGAATGACCTCACCGGCAGCAATCTGGTTCGCCACAGCATCAGGTAGAAGACGAATGATATCAGTCATCAGAAAAATTATTTGAGAACATGTTTATTTTAATAACCAGTAAAAAATTGCTGAAAGCAGAATGAACAGCGCAAATATTCGTAAAATCCTCGACCGGTTATCCGGATGGTTACTAACATTTCGTCTGCCCTGAAATTTCTGACGAATACGGGCTTTTGCCGCCTCCGCATCATTGGAATTCAGACCTCCCTCACGTTGCGCATTCCTGACCCGTTCTTCAAATGCTTCTTTCTCAGCATTGTAATAGCGGGTCTTTAAGTTGAATGTTTTGTGTTGTGGAGTTTTAAATAATGAAGGAAGTTTCATTCGAAGCCCGGAATTCGTTCCGCATAGTATTTCAGACAAACCACAAATTTAAACAATTTACCCTGATATTCTCAGGTTACAATTCTGAAAACTGCATTTAAAATCGAATAAATCTTTTGCGGAATAAGCTGAAACCATTCCTGCTTCATGCCTTGCATATCAAATCGTTTTTGTTGTTAATTGCTATTGATTTTCAATAATTTAAAATACATTAACGTTTTTATAACACCTATCCAAAACATTCCTGCAAAATAAAACTTTATTACAATTACATTTTTTGTTGACAGTATCGTTAATTACTTTATTAACCGGTAACAAATACCTACCTGTATTACTTTCTAATTTTGGACAATGCATATTGTTAAAAATTACCTGACTTGCCTTGCACTGCTTCTGCTGTTGTTGCCGTTACAGCCACTATTCTCTCAGCCTGTTATTCCTGTTTTTGAAACTACAGCTTCAAAAGTTTGGGCTGACAGTGTTTATGAGCAACTCAATTATGAGCAAAAAATTGGTCAGTTGTTTATGGTGGATGCGTATTCCAACCGGGATACTGCTCATGTGAATACGATTGCGGCCTTGATCAGGAGTTATCATATTGGAGGAATAATTTTTTTCCAGGGAGGTCCGGTAAGGCAGGCGTTACACACCAACTATTATCAGTCGATTTCGAAAGTGCCTTTACTTGTGGGGATTGACGGGGAATGGGGATTGTCAATGCGTCTTGACAGCACCATTCGTTTCCCCCGTCAAATGACGTTAGGTGCCACTCATAACGACAGTCTTATTTACAGTATGGCGCGTGAAATCGGGAGGCAATGTCAGCGAATGGGAATTCATTTGAATTTTGCTCCAGTGGCCGATATCAATAATAACCCGCTCAATCCTGTCATCAGCAGCAGGTCATTTGGTGAGGTGAAAGAACGTGTCACTGCCAGTGCTGTTCAATATTTAAACGGTTTACAGGACTTTCATGTAATGGCTTGCGGAAAGCATTTTCCCGGCCACGGGAATACCGACTCCGATTCTCATTTCACACTTCCTGTTATAAACCAGACTTCCGCGGAGATAGATTCTGTTGAATTATATCCTTTCCGGGAATTAATTAAACAAGGTGTGGCAAGCATGATGGTGGCACATCTTTTTATTCCGGCGTATGATACCATTAACAACCTTGCAGCAACTCTGTCAAAAAATATTACAACAGGTTTGTTGAAAGATAAACTTGGCTTCAGGGGCTTAGTCTTTACGGATGCACTGAATATGAAAGGTGTTGCCGATTATTATCCCAGCGGTGAACTCGAATTAAAAGCACTGCAGGCAGGCAACGATGTGTTGTTGTATTCTGCAAACATACCGGCTGCATGGATGCGAATTCATTATGCCATTCAGAATTGTGAAATTGACCAGGAAACTGTTGATGCCAGTGTAAAAAAAATTCTGATGTCGAAATACTGGTCGGGGCTAAGTATTGATGCGCATATTGACACCACCAACCTGATACGTGACCTCAATACACCTGATGCGTTGTATCTAACGCAGTCTCTATATGAAAATGCAATAACACTTGTGAAAAATGATCAGCTTTTAATACCGATAGGTCCGATTGAACGGGGACGGGTTGCATCGGTGGTAATTAATGATACGCTGAACAATCCTTTTCAGGAAATGATAAGGAATTATTGTGATGTTACGGTTTTTAATATGCCGAAAGATATTTCCGCCATGAAACTGGATTCACTTGCCGGGAGATTATCTGAATTCGAATATGTTATTTTAAGTATTCACAACACTTCAACCAAAGCAACATCACAGTATGGAATTTCAGAACAAACCTCAACGCTAATTAGCCGGTTGCAACCGAAAGTTAAACTTATAAACGTAGTTTTTGGAAACGCCTATACGTTGACCCGAATTCCTGCAAATTTACCAGGAACTTTTGTGCTGGCCTATGAAGATACCTATTGGCCGCAACATTTTGCAGCCCAGGCAGTGTTTGGTGCAGCCCGGTTGAATGGAAAAATTCCGGTTACCGCTGGAAATGGCATTTTACTTTCTATGGGAATACCCATGAATGATGAATTGTTGAGGCTGCGTTTTACAAGTCCCATGGAGGTAGGTATCTCGGAAAAGCGTTTGAGTGTTATTGATTCCATAGCCTTAAGAGCCATAAATGATAAAGCCATTCCAGGATGCCAGGTGGCAGTTGCTTGGAAAGGTAAAGTAATATACCAGAAGTCTTTTGGAAATTTCCTTTATTCCGATTCGCTGGGGGGTGTTTCCAACACGGATCTCTACGATATAGCATCCGTGACAAAAATAGCAGCCACTGCTCTTGCCGTGATGAAGTTGTATGAGGAAGGTGAGATTGATATCGATAAAAAGGCATCAAAATATTTGCATGAATTGAGGAAAACCAACAAAAAAGATCTTCTTATCTCCGATATTCTTACCCACCAGGCAGGACTAAAGGCCTGGATACCTTTTTGGAAACAAACCCTGGAGGATGGTAAGCCTGCTTACAACATTTACCATCCTGAAAAAGATGTGAATTACAGCATTCCACTGGCGGACAGCATGTATATTCTGAATTCATACTCTGACAAGTTATGGGAGGAGATTTATGAGTCACCGGTGAATGATCCGGGTAAATATGAATATTCTGACCTTGGAATGCTGATTATGCAAAAAGTTGTTGAAGAAGTCACTGAGCAACCTTTTGAAGCCTACCTGGAAAAACATTTTTATTCACCTCTGGGGCTGCACAGGTTGCTGTTCAATCCTCTTGAGCGTTATGATAAATCGATTATTGTACCTACTGAAATGGATACAGTATTCAGACGGACACTCATTCACGGTTATGTACATGATCCTGTTGCAGCCATGCTGGGAGGAGTTGCCGGAAATGCCGGTTTATTCAGTGATGCAGGTAGTGTGGCAGTTATTATGCAGATGTTATTGAATAAAGGACTTTATGGTGGGAAGCGCTATTTAAAACCTGAGACAGTGGAATTTTTTACCAAAAAGTTCCATGCAGAGGGTGCGAACCGGCGCGGGTTGATATTCGATAAGCCTGAACCGGATATTTCCAAAAACGGGCCTACTGCAGCTTCCGCTTCCCCAACAACTTTTGGACATTCTGGCTTTACCGGTACCACTGCCTGGGCTGATCCTGCCAATGACCTGGTGTATGTATTCCTTTCCAACCGTGTTTATCCCACCGCAGCCAATAACCGCCTGGCCAAAGGAAATTACCGCACTGATATCATGCAGGCGGTATACGAGATCATCCAGGATCCTTTTTCAACTAAGCGATAACATTTTGTCAAAGGAATTTGTTTGCTATCTTTATAAGCTGTAAAACTGCTCCATTATGAAAATAGGAATCGTGTGTTATCCAACCTTTGGAGGAAGCGGCGTGATCGCCACCGAACTAGGTAAATCACTCGCTGAAAAAGGTCATCATATTCATTTTATCACATATAGTCAGCCCGTTAGACTTGATTTTTTTTCTGAAAATATTTCCTACCACGAAGTTTCTGTCGCCAATTACCCCCTTTTCGAATATGCCCCTTATGAAAGCGCGCTCACCAGCAAACTGGTTGATGTGGTAAAATATGAGAAGCTCGATATTCTACATGTGCACTATGCCATTCCTCATGCTTCCGTAGCATGGCTGGCCAAGCAAATTCTTGCAACCCAGGGAATTCATATTCCTGTTGTAACCACACTTCACGGTACCGACATTACGCTGGTGGGTAAGGACATGAGTTTTGAGCCGGTAGTTACTTTTGCAATCAATCACAGTGACGGCGTGACTGCGGTTTCTGAAAGTTTGAAACGTGATACGTATTCAAATTTTAAAATTGAAAAAGAAATTGAAGTCATCTATAACTTCATTGACCTGAAGCGATTTTCAAAAAAGGCAAAAGACCATTTCCGTAAAGCTATTGCACCCTTTGGTGAGAAACTTATTGTACACACTTCCAATTTCAGGAAAGTAAAACGAATTGAAGACGTAGTACTCGCTTTTGATCAGATCATTCGTCATGTGCCCTCCAAACTTTTATTGATAGGGGATGGGCCGGAACGCACGGGAATTGAAAAATTGTGCCGCGACCTGGGTAACTGTGAGCATGTACGTTTTTTAGGAAAGCAGGAGGCAATAGAAGAGATTCTTTCAGTGTGTGATCTGTTTATGATGCCATCGGAATCGGAAAGTTTTGGTTTGGCAGCGCTTGAAGCGATGGCATGCCAGGTCCCTGTATTATCTTCCGACGCCGGAGGTATGCCGGAACTGAATATTCATGGCGTTACTGGCTACCTGAGTAAAGTGGGTGATGTGAATGAAATGGCGAAACATGCCATCGAGCTGTTGTCGGATAATGACAAATTACAGCGTTTCAGAAAAAATGCACTTGAACAAGCCAAGCGATTCGACATTCAAGTGATCATGCCTCAATATGAAAAATTTTACCAGCGGGTGATTGAATCCATGCTTGTAAAATAGTACTGTAACATTAACAGTGCTTCAAAAAGTTTTTTGATTTGAAGTCATTGTTTTTATTTCAGTTTAACCGCCGGCTTGTTTGGCTTTATAGCCTTCCGCAATCAGCAATTCCAGAATTTTTTTTCTGAAATCACCCTGGATCATAATCTCACCCTCTTTGACCGTACCACCCACACCACATTTCGTTTTCAGAAATTTACCTAGGGATTCCAGGTCGGTTGTAGTACCCGAGAAACCGGTGACCAAAGTTACTTTTTTTCCAGCGCGTTGTTTTTTATCCAGCAATATCTTAAGTTGTTGTTGTTGGGGAGGCAAGGTGATGGAATTATCGGTTTCAGCTGATTCGGGCAACAAATCCGGGTTGGTGGAATAGACTAGTCCATCACGGTTTTTATTTTTGTTTGACATGAGTGCAATAGTTGAGTAATTCGTGTTAAGGTACAATAATTTTCAAGGAACCTTTTAATGTCTGGATTTCAAAATTATTTGAAAATCCGGCAGGTTCACCATCAAGATGGAGCGGCAGGGGCTTTTCACATGCAATGGTAAATTTTTCAGCCCGGATCAGTTTCGCATAGGGAGAATTGGCCACATGTTTTGTGAATACACTAAATGCAAACGAAGGCAGGAGCCAGGCATTCATTTTTCTCACGAGCGTAATGTCGGCAATACCATCATTGGTATCGGCAAATGGAGCGATACGGGCGTTGTTGCCGAATTGGGAAGCATTGGCAATGGCGGCAAGCATTATCGGTTGTTCAATAGTTTCCTGGGAGGATTTAACTTTTATAACGGTCTCCCTGTATGCAGAAAATTCTTTCATAACGAGTTTGGCATATGTGTTAAATCCTCTCTTACCATCCTTACCAAACAAATGCGCTACATGTGCATCAAAACCAACGCCTGAAACATTAAAACACAACTGACCATTTATCAGTATAGCATCATGTTCAATAATTTTAAATCGCTTTACTACGCTAATGGCATCGGGAATATTTAATGAAATTTTATGATGCCTTGCCAAACCGTTTCCTGATCCGCAGGGAATAATGCCAAGGGCGCAGGAGGTGCCATTTAATATTTTGGCAATTTCATTAACAGTTCCGTCTCCGCCCACAGCAATTACGGCATCGGCTTTACCGGAAACGGCCCCGGCAGCCAGATCCGATGCATGTCCTTTATTCTTCGATTCAAGAAAAATAATTTCTGAAGATGCTTCATAATGCTTTCTGAAAAGAACTTCATTCGGTTTGGTCCTTCGACTTCCCGAAGCAGGATTGATAATGAAAACAATTTTTAATGGGGGAGTCATTTAATACTTGCGGCAGGTAGAAGTTGATTATGAATCAAAGCATGATAATACTGTTGCAGTTCCGACTGTAGAATTTTTACCAGCAATTCCTGTCCAGGTTTATTTTCAGCTGCTACATTTTTCATAAGCAAGCTGTCGGTTCGGTATTCGTAACTTCCGGTAATTTCATTTCCATCAAAATGCACCAGTAGGTCGTTGCTCATAATCTGGTATACATCACCAGCAAAATTCGCTGCGAATGGAGTAACAGTGGTATCAAACATACTATTACCAAACGCCGAAAAGGGTTCATCAAATCTCAGGTAATGCAGGATGCCGGGAATGATATCCGTTTGCTGCGTTACCCGGTCCGACCACCCTTTTAGCGAACTGCCAGGATGATAAAATACAATAGGGATCTTAAACATTCCGGATTTGGTATTATAATAAGCCTGCGCAGCCGGACCGGTATGATCGGCTGTGATTACAAAAAGTGTATTATTATACCAATTTGTAGTCTTGGCCCTTTCAAAAAAGGAGCGCAATGAATAATCTGCATAGCCAATACTCTCATGAATCGGCAGGTCGCCTTGAGGAAATTTTCCCTTATACTTTTCAGGAAGGTTATAAGGGTGATGCGACGAGAGAGAGAAGAACGTATTGACAAACGGTTGCTTCATACCTGAGCATTTATCCACAAAAAAATAATAAAATGGCTCATCAAAAACACCCCAATGACCGTCATAATCACTCATCGGATATTCCTTTCTCCCATAATATTTATCAAACCCGGTAAGCAACGTAAAATTGTCAAAATTCATGGTGCCATTATTACCTCCATGAAAAAATGCTGAACTGTACCCTTTGCTTTTTAAGATTCCAGCAATTGATTTCAGCTTGTTGCTATTATAAGGTGACGATACGTACGACGACTGCATAAGGGTGGGCATAGCTGCCAGGACTGCTGGTATGCCATCAATTGATTTTTTGGCATTGGCAAAAGCGTTGGTATAGGTCATGCCTTCATTCATGAGTGAATCCAGGAAAGGCGTATAGCCCTTACCGTTATTAAATGCTCCGATATATTCCGAAGAGAAACTTTCTAAAATCAGAATCACTACGTTCAGTGGCCGGAAAGGTTCAGAAGAGTTGTATAAATGGTCTTTATTAAACAGGGTGAGAGCTTCTTCATGGCTCATGTATTTTTTTTCCTCGATAAGAGCTTTACCATAAGTTTTATAAACTGTAAAAGGTGTATTCAGCACCAGCGGAACCAGTTGCGGTGTAGTAAATCGGGCCGCCGCCATAATGTTCAGAGGTTTGTACTGGATGCCGCCACGCGACCCGATAACGGCAAGTATCAGTACCGGGAGGAATAACAACCAAGCTTTGTAACGGCTTGATATGTTCATTTGGGGCTGACCAGGTTGAATCCGGTTATACCACATCACCATCAGTATGGATAATACAAAAAAGATAACCAGCACATACCAGAAATCGATGGCCATTTGGGGAATAGTATTTTTCATATCATCACCCATGCCGAACAATTGAAACAGGTCGGCAGTGGTCCGTTTTCCCTGAAATTTGAAATATTCCATATCCACACAATTCAGCAGCAGTGCAGGAATGTTCACTATATAAAAAAGAACTTTCAACAACACCTGTACCGGTTTCCTGAAAAACCAGTCGCCGGGAATGATATGAAGTGCGATAAAAATAAAATTGATGAAAATAATTGCGGTAAGATCAAAACGTAAACCTGCAATAAATGCTATTATCACATCCTGTATGCCGGCTGACCGAAAATTGGCATAATTGGCAAAATAAAAAGCAAGCCGGCATAACTGAAAAATACTAACCAGCAGGAGGAGCCGCCTGGTTAGTACAAATAACTGCTGCCGGTAATTATGCATACATCAAAATAAATAAAAAAAGGCTGATTTTGAGTCAGCCTTTTTAAATTATAATTCGTTCAATTTAGTTCTTGG
>JALYQW010000018.1 GCA_030855635.1 Bacteroidota bacterium
ACAACACTATCTCCATTTAACATTAACTGATGAAGTTTATTCCAAACCAGAGTAGTATTTCCCGGTAAAGTGGCCCGGGTATTAGCGTAAAAGAGTAGATTTCCTGAAGTATCAGAAATGCTAACACACGAACCACGCGAATCGAGTGCTGTTGAAAATGCGAGCGGGTTATTAATATTGGTAAAATCAATGCCGGAAGAATCACCGAAACACCAGATAGAGTTTTGATTTTGACCGTGCAAAAGTGATGAAAAAAAAATAAGCATTGTGCACAGCAAGCAATGGAATGAAATAATGTTAAAATAAGATATTCTGTTTAATGCTTTCATTCTATTATCTTACCCCCAATCTAATTCTAATATTTCCGGCATTTCATCATAAGTCCGTCCATTTAAAAGTCGGCCTGATGCTTTCTTATTTCGCCCTCCCCATTGCTTAAAGAAAAAAGCAACGTCCGTTCTTTCACATTGCTCCTGAATGTCTAATACCCAATCAGGGTTCATTGGTCGTGGGTTGTGGCCACTTTCACCGCCTACAATTACCCAGTCAATTTTTTTGAGATTTAATTTCTCTAAGGGTCCAATTAACGGCTCGAGGGACAAAAACTTAACTTTTGCTCCTGTTTTTCTCAAAAAGCCTATGCGGTCAACTACATTGTTATTCTCGACTGAAACACCCATCCAAATATTATGAGTCCATTTAAGATCTTTATGTAATTCTAAAAGTCGTTCTGCTCTCTTTGTCAATACCTGAAATACGTGTTGCGGATTATCATTCATAACATGAAAAACCTGCTTGATAAAATCAAGTGGAATGTCTTTATGAAATAAATCACTCATTGAATTTACAAATACAACTTTTGAAGATTTCCAGGTATAAGGAATACTTAATGCTTCGGGGTGAGCACGAATTTTGAATGCGTCTTTATATTTCTCAACACCCATTGCTTGTAACCGTCTGGACATTATCTCTGCATAGCAAAACTTACACCCTGCAGAAATTTTTGTGCAACCCGTTGTCGGATTCCAGGTCATTTCAGTCCATTCTATTGAAGATTGAGCCATTTTTAAATATTATATTTTTTAACAATATCATTACCTATTTTTTCAGCAGTTTTATTATTTGATGTTAAAAACAAATGATACATTACTGAATTACTTGAATTCTTTAATTCATACGGCTTGGAAACAAATTCAAACACTTCATTTAGGCGTGACTTATAAAGTTTAGCTGATAATTCTATTGCATCTTTTTCTTTTTCCACAGAAGTTATTTCCTCAAACAATGTGTAACTTTTCTTATAGAAATAATTTTCTATTTCTAATCGGCTTAATCCTAAAAATATTTCAAGTTTCTCTAACCATGCCTCCGAAATATGTCCATTTCTTTTAAGTAGTCTGTTAACACCAAGTCCTGTAGGAACAAGAATCCACATATCAATTGGAAGACCCCTTAAATTTTCAATAGAACGCCACTCAACCTGCATACCACAAGGATCAATATAGGCAAGTGTTCGAACCTTATTGTTTTTAGGATCTCTTAAAAAATTACCTAAATCTACAATTTTCTTATTACAATCATCACAAACCGTATAAATATTTTTTTGTGGGAAAGCTAATTTTGTGTTTTTTTCAAGAAGCCGGAAATTCTTGAGATCTTTTTCAACAAAGTAATAGCTGTCAAAAGGTTTCGGGTCTGATAATTCAATTATGCGTCGAGCGGCACCAACAGTTATATCAACATCAATTTTTTTATTTTTAATTATAAAACCACTACCAGCAAAACCATCAAAATACATAAGTTTAAAAAACTTACGATCTTTCATAATATTCAAATATGCTTTCGCATATTCAACCAAAATTTCAATTTTTATTTTTGTCCAATCACCGCCAAAATTATTCATATAATTTTTTATTTAATCAGATTAATTGAAGCTAAAAGCCAATAAAGACTACGTTCCATTTCCATAATAAAACACAGGGATATGTAAATTTTTTTAAACTGGCACCCGTTATTTTTATTCAGATATAATTTTAAAAATAGTCAAACACAAAATAATTAAGCTGTTCCAAATATAGTCAGTTATTTTATTGAGACCGAATATCAGGGGGTTTACCTTTACAACTTCAATTTTAACTGCACCTCAAAGCGTAAGCGGGATGTTGATGATGTTCCGGAAGGTATCTTTCCAGGGGTACGCGTGAGCAGTTTTCCTGTCCAGGCATCGGAGATGCGGATAACTGAGGGAAGGACGATTTTGCGGAGAATTGGGTCGGCGGGGGCGATTTGTATCATTTTATTTTGATTTTATTACAATCATTTTGCAGATTACAATATAATCATTATATTTGTACCGTCAAGTAAAATTTTAAAATAATTTAAAAAATATTAAAAACTAACCTCTTTGGACTGTTAATGCCTTGTGTGATATAATTTATCCCGCAAAGGCACTGAGGACACAAAGAAAAAACCATCTTATATGTATTTCGCAAGCAACATCAAACTACTCCGCAAACGGAGAAACCGCACCCAGGATGTGGTTTCAGGAGAATTAGGGTTCAGCCGTTCCACCCTGAACAGTTACGAAAACGGCATTGTAATTAATCCTACTATAGAGGCACTGATTTCTTTTTCAAAATATTTCCGTACTTCTATCGATACGCTTATTAAAGTCGACCTGATGCATTTGTCGGAAAGCCAGTTGGGAGAGATTGAACGAGGGTATGATGTGTACATGACAGGCGGTAAATTGCGTGTACTGGCCACTACCATCGACAGCATGAACCGCGAAAATATTGAAGTGGTACCGCTTAAGGCAAAGGCGGGTTATACTGCAGGCTACAATGATCCGGAATTTATAAGCGGACTACCCACATTTCAATTACCATTTCTATCCTTTGAAAAAAAATTCCGCGCCTTCCAAATCGACGGCGATTCAATGCTGCCCATCCCCCACGGCTCCTGGATCATTGCCGAATTCGTGCAGGACTGGCGTGATGTTAAAGATGGCAGTGCTTATATAGTAGTCACCAAAGACGAAGGCATTGTCTTCAAGATCGTTTATAACCAGGCACGCAAATTCAAAAACTTCTTACTCCGCTCACTCAATACCTCCTACGAACCGTTTGAAGTACCGGTAAACGAAGTAATCGAAATCTGGAAATTTATCAATTTCATCAGCAGCGAAATGCCCGAACCGGAATCTACACAGGATCAACTGAGCAAAATGGTGATGCAGTTGCAGAGTGATATTTCAGAGATTAAAGCGAGTGCGGGTGGGAAGAAAAAGTAAAATTCGATTGATATTCGATTGTCATTCAATGGTCATTGGGATGTTGGTAGGTTGGTGATTTGATTGTCATTCAATGGTCATTGGGATAGTGGAAGGTTGGTGATTTCATTGTCATTCAATGGTTATTCGATGGTCATTGGGATAGTGGAAGGTTGGTGATTTGATTGTTATTCGATGGTTATTCGATGGTTATTGGGATGTTGGAAGGTTGGTGATTTGATTGTTATTCGATGGTTATTCGATGGTCATTGGGATGTTGGTAGGTTGGTGATTTGATTGTTATTCGATGGTTATTCGATGGTCATTGGCTTTTGAGTGTGTTGATGATTTTGCTGTTATTTTAAATGTGGAGTTAAAAATTTTGTATTTGTGCGGTGGTTTATTATTTTTGTAGACGATATTTTTCAACATCCTTTTAAAAATTTTTTATGGACACTTTTAAATTTGAATCTCTTGATATTTATAAATCAGCAAACAAAATTGGAGATGTAATCTGGGAATTAGTTTCTAAATGGAATTTTTTCGAAAAAGATACTATGGGCAAACAGCTTACTCGTAGTGCTGATTCAATTTCTTTAAATATCTGTGAAGGCTATGGCAGGTTCTTTTACAAGGATAAAAAATTATTTTATTTTTATGCAAGAGGATCGCTGTACGAAACTTTTGAAAATTTAAAAAAAGCGCACCAAAGAAAATTAGTATCTGATACAGTATTCAATAATTTAAAAATTGAAATTCAGGATCTCGCTGTCCGATTAAATAATTATATAAAATCAACAGGCTCTAACATCTCCAATAAAAAAGTCGAGGAAAAACCAACTTCTCCAAATGAAATGGAATTGTATCCCGAAAATCAAAAAAATTGACCATAAATCAAATACGTCCATCCCCTGCTTCCCCAAACCCAACGACCACAAATTTCTCCCCTTCATCCCCTGCTTCCCCCAAACCCAATGACAACTGAATGACCAGAATTTCCCCCTCATCCCCTGCTTCCCCAACCCAATGACCACCGAATGACCATAAATCAAATTCGCTCATCCCCTGCTTCCCCCAACCCCAACCTTCCAGCATTTACGCGGGTTTCCAAGGCTTAGGGTTCTTATTATTCACCAAAACAGGTTAACCCGTTCACCCCTCAAACAGGCGATTAAGCCAAAAAACTGGTGGTTTTCACCCCCGATTGAGGCTTATTGGTAACAAGCACCACTACCGGGAAAATCCCGAATGCCCTAAAGACTCAATAATAAAGGCATCAAATATGCAGGTGTTTATCTAAAAACAATCTTATCATGAAAACTAAATGTTGCCATACGCGCCATATTCATGTTGTGGATAAGAAAAATTTATGTGTCAATCCACAATGCGAAAATTACCTGGGAACAGCGGGCTGCTACAAGGAATTTGAGAAACTTAAATATTGCATTACTATCTTAGTGTTTGCATTCAGCATGCTGTTTACTTTTAATGATTACAGCAAAGCAAGCAAAAACAATAACATCGATCTTACCTCTTCCATGGTAGTGGCTCCTGCTCCGCTAACTCTTGAAAATCTTAAGGCGGAAATCCTCATTAATAAAATTATTTGTGCTGAGGAAGTTTTTGCCCAAATGAAACTGGAGTCGGCGAATCTGAAATCCTCGCTGCTGAAACGCACAAACAATATGCTTGGTATGCGTTATCCTGCAAAGCGTGCTACTGCAGCATGCGGCATTTACCTTCCCGCCAAGGATACTATAATTTACGGTAACCAGGCTGAACTTAAAAAATATGCAGCCCAGAATAATTACTCCGTGTACGCTACCTGGCAGGATGCTGTTGCCGATTATAAACTTTGGCAGGAAAGTAATTTTAAAATGACCGATCGTTACCTGGAATTTTTAGGTAAGGTGTATGCTGAAGATACCTTGTATGTTTCTAAAATTCGAAAAATGACAGCAGCCCTGGCCGTAAAAAATTAATGCCGGGATTTAAAGGGATGAAATTTTTATAAACTGTGCGGCCTTTATGGTTGTATTTGAATGTACCCGCACACCGTAATATCCATCCTGCAACGACCTGATGGTAATACCTTTTTCACGGTCATACCTGCCGCTTAAAACGATTCTTCCCGATACATCTGAAATTTCATAGTTCAGGGATGTTTGGGAAGATTCGTTTTTAATAAAAAGCAGCTCCTGTGCCGGATTCGGATACACCGATAATTTTGAAGATAAATCCGTTTCAGTAAGCCCCACATAATAATTAATACATGCAGGAAAGCTGTTGTTGTCAAACCAGTTTTTCACCCGCTGCACATCGGCAACATTACGCGCAATGGATGTAGTTAGTCCGTTGGCAGCGGTGCTGTCCCATGTAAATACATACGCAAAATCAATATTTATTTCACCCGACGATGGCAACGAAACCGGTCCGGAGGAAGCTACAAACACCCGTTCAAAAGGCGCATTGCCAGAAGTCTGTTCATTCCATTTCAAAGTATACGGTGTTCCTGAAAACATAAAATTAGTAGGAGGATTTGATGGGTCCCTCCCATTACTGCCCGCGGTGAGCTGCAGTCCATCGAGCCATTTGCTTTGCATATAATTATAATGATCGGCTCCCGACTGCGGATTCCCGATGGGGGAATTGTTAGGTCCGTCGGCGGAGATAAAATGATTCATGGTAGTATGTTCACCGGGTTCATCAACAATACCGTTTAAATTATTATCGATACCATCACCGGCATCAGCTTCCATGCCCCGTAAAAAAACGAGGTTCTGCATGGGAGGATTGAGTCCGTAATTGACCTGCATGGGATAGCTTTGGTCGTTGTTATCGCCATTATATATAAAGGCGGATGCCAGCACCGAATCACTTCCCATATAGTCATCCGTTATATCGCCCAGGCTGCAGCTGTTCCATAAACCCACATACACACCGTTATAACTACGCTGCGAGCGGTTAATGATGCGGTAATTGTACAGGGTTGTATAATTGATGACCCGGTTGCTGTCGGCGATACCCGGACA
>JALYQW010000023.1 GCA_030855635.1 Bacteroidota bacterium
TTGCCCCCACCAGCCAACTGGTGATGTTGCAACATCCCCTGCAAAGGATCGCCATTGTAAAGCACTTTGTTGATATATATATATTTTTCGGAAACGCTATCTGCTTCGATGGTAAAGACGGCTGGAGTACCTTTGCCAATAATTACTTTATTAAAAAGCGGGGAGCCGAAAGCGTATGAATTGTCACCGGGGCATACAGGGTAAAAGCCCATGGCAGAAAATACATACCAGGCCGACATCTGGCCGCAGTCTTCATTGCCTATCAAACCATCCCTGTTGTTGGTATAAAACTTTTTCATGATTGTATGCACCAGCTCCGCCGTTTTATGGGAGCTGTCGGTCCAGTTGTACAGGTAAGCCATGTGATGACTGGGTTCGTTTCCGTGAGCATATTGTCCGATCATGCCGCTGATATCAGGTTGGGAGCGGCCTTTCAGATCAGGACTCGTATTAAAGAGAACATCCAGCCGATCTGCAAATGCTTTTTTGCCTCCCATCAATTCAATCAGTCCCTGAATATCATGCGGAGCGAACCACGTATATTGCCAGGCGTTAGCTTCAGTATAAATGCCGCTTACCTCAGAAGGCTCAAAAGGAGTAACCCAGTTGCCGTTTTTCTTACCGCGCATGAAACCCGTTTCAACATCATATACATTTTTATAGTTTTGTGAGCGAAGATTGTAATATGATGCATCGCTTTTCTTTTTCATTTCCTCTGCCATAAGCGAAATACACCAATCATCATAAGCATATTCCAACGTTTTAGAAACCGATTCATTCTCTCGATCGGCAGGAACATAACCCTGAATTTTATAATTCGTAAGACCCAGATGATTCTGAACGGAACTTTTAGTTATGGCTTCCCATGCCAGGTGCAGGTCAAAATCACGCAGACCTTTCCGGTACGAATCCACGATAACAGGAACAGCATGATACCCGATCATACAATTGGTTTCATTCGAAGCAAGTTCCCAAACTGGTAACAGTCCCGATTCCTGGAATTTGATGAGCAATGCCCTTACAAAATCCTGTGCCCGGTTTGGATCAATTACAGTAAATAGCGGATGTAAGGCCCGGAACGTATCCCATAAAGAATAAACCGTATACATATTGCCCCGCTCCATCTTATGGATCTTACCATCCATTCCGCGATATCTTCCATCCACATCCGACATAATATTCGGCGCAAGCATGGTATGATACAAGCTGGTGTAAAAATTTACCTTATCAGTTTTATCTCCTCCTTCAACAATGATACGTTGCAATTCCGATTCCCATTCCTCCTTTGCCTGCAACATTGTTTGAGTAAAATCCCACTCCGGTATTTCTGTTGCCAGGTTGAGTTTCGCATTTTCAACACTCACTGTAGAAATACCTACCTTAACCATTATGGCTTCGTAATTGCGCACATTAAATTTCAGCCAGGATTTTAATCCTGATGAAGCATGTTGTGTCAATCCATCAATTTTTTTTCCTGCAGAATCTGCAAGTCCGGCTTCCGTAAAGCCTTTTGAAAATTCAGCATAAAAATATATGGTATGATCTTTTGCCCATCCCCTTGACCTCCGATAACCGGAAATGATTTTGTTGCCTGTGATTTCAATTTCACTTTCAATAACCTGGTCGCTGATTCCGTGAACCAGATCAGTAACAATTACAGCTTCTGCGGAAGCAGGAAAAGTATATTTATGAAAGCCGCAACGTGTTGTTGCACTCATTTCTGCCTGGATGCCATGATCGGCAAGCATGACCCTGTAATAACCCGGAGTTGCTTTTTCTGAATCCTGTTTAAACGCCGACCGATATCCTGAGAGCGGATTAGTTTCTTCACCGGCCATCAATTGCACACCGGAAGTAGCCATAAACAAAATATCGCCATAATCAGCAGCGCCGGTACCACTAAGGTGCGTATGGCTGAAGCCGATTATGGTGGGGTTGGAAGCATGATAGCCGGAACAGTTTTCCCAGCCGGATGTACGGGTATCGGGACTTAACTGCACCATGCCGAAGGGAAGTGATGCTCCCGGAAAAGTATGTCCGAACCCATCAGTTCCTATAAACGGATTTACATAAGAAGTTAGTTTTTTTGACTGACCCTGTAATGCAGTATCTGAAAATAAAAAAGTAAAAAAAATTACAAACAGAGTTAAAGTATATTTCAATTTCACCATGTAAACATTTGCGTTTTATTTTTTTTAAATTATCTCATTCCAAAATCCGAATCAATCAAATGATTTCCTGTGTCGGTATGCAAAGCATAATTAAAACCAGGATGTATTGCGTACGCACCGGATTCCCCTTTTTTATTTAAGGCGAGAAAACCTATTTGTAAATCCGTCAATTTTTTTTCATGCTTCATGATTCTTTCCACTGCAATTTTACATGCTTCGGTAGGTGTGAGTCCCTGTCGCATGAGTTCCACAACCAGGAAACTACCACATTGACGAATCACGGCTTCACCTAATCCGGTTGCACAAGCCGCTCCGATTTCATTATCAACATAAAGCCCCGCACCAATTATTGGTGAATCACCCACACGTCCGTGCATTTTGAATGCCAGTCCACTGGTAGTACACGAACCACTCAGGTTACCATTGGCATCCATTGCAAGCATACCAATGGTGTCATGGTTTTCAATGTTGATGACCGGTTTGTACTTATTTTCTTTTTTCCATTCCTTCCAGGCTTTCTCAGAAGTTTTTGTCAGCAGTTTTTCTTTTTTAAATCCCTGGCTTAACGCGAAGGAATTGGCACCCTCGCCAACAAGCATCACATGCGGTGTTTTTTCCATCACCATCCGGGCCACCGAAATGGCATTCCACACATGCTCCAGGCAGGCTACCGATCCGCAGTCTCCGAATTCATTCATAATGCTGGCATCCAGTGTGAGTCTCCCATCCCGGTCGGGCATTCCGCCTCTCCCTACACTAGTATTTTCAGGATCATTTTCAATCACCTTTACTCCCTGTTCTACCGCATCCAGAGAGCGGCCACCGGAAGAAAGTATTTTCCACGCTGTTTCGTTGGCCTGCATCCCGTGACTCCAGGTGGAGATGACTAACGGCATAGTACGTGTGTTTTTCTGTGGGATTTTGTTTTGGCTTTTTCCTAAAAACGGAAGCAAGCTTGCTGCAATACTTCCTATGGCTGCCTTTTTTATAAACAATCGTCTTGATTTCATGAAATTATAATACCAAATAATAATAGTTAGTTCAAATGTTTTGCTTCGCGGTCTTTTTTATAACCTGAGGTACTAAAGTAAAGGATATACGTATAACAGAGGGCGGTAATCATTAAAGCTTTTTGAATCCCGGCACTATCAGCAAGAAATCCGGTTAGTAAAGGAACAACGGCACCGCCAACAATTGCCATGCAAAGTATTCCCGAACCTTGTCCGGTAAATTTTCCCAGACCTTCCATCGACATAGCAAAAATATTAGCAAACATAATAGAATTAAAAAGACCTACTGCAATAATACTGTACATTGCTACTGGACCGGAAGTATTGGTACTAATCAGAATCAACACAATTGCTGCAGCCGCACAGAAAGTGAGCACGTGTTGCGGTTTCCAGTGTTGCAATACCGCAGCGCCAATAAATCTGCCAACCATGGCACCTCCCCAATAAAGTGAAACATACTTTCCTGCTTCACTTTCTTCTAACCCACCAATTTGGGGTTCCATCAGGTAGTTTACCAAAAAACTTCCTATAGTCACTTCACCTCCCACATACAGAAAAATAGACACAGCCCCCCGAATCAGGTGTTTGTATTGCCACGCACTTTTTTTTCCCAGATGAGCAGTATCGTGATATTTTTCAAGAGCTGCATCACTGACAACAGGAAGTTTTGATAACGCAATTAGTACGGCAATCACACCGAGTAAAAGTGCAATGGCTAAATAAGGTCCCTGCACACTGGCTGCTTCCTCCGCCGGTGAGCGGTGCATTCCTGCGCTTTCCAAAATGAGTATGGAGCCAAAATATGGAGCTATGGTAGTACCCAGTGAATTGATTGCCTGTGTAAGATTGAGTCGGCTTGAAGCTGTTTCAACCGGACCTAAAACTGCAACGAATGGATTAGCCGCCACCTGTAGTATTGTAATCCCTGATGCAAGAATAAATAAGGCTGCCAGGAAAAAGCCATACGATATAATAATAGAAGCGGGAAAAAATAATAATGCACCCAAACCTGTTACACTCAATCCTAAAACAATACCTCTCTTATATCCAATTTTGGAAATTATAGCACCGGCAGGAATGGAGGTAATAAAGTAAGCACCGAAAAAACAAAATTGTATGAGCATGGTGCGCGTATAATTTAAATCGAATAGCCCTTTCAGATGTGGAATCAGAATATCATTCAGCACCGTGATGAATCCCCACATAAAAAATAACGTGCTTAATAAAGCAAGCGAATACGTGTAATTGCCCGAATGAGGTTTCAGCATAAATGTGTTTTTGACCGGATCAATGTATAAATAATATTTCAATGGCAATTTACTGTTGAATCTCCCAGTCAACGTTATTTTTTCAAAAGAGGCAACTTCACGCATTAAAAGGGAGTCTTTGTTAAATACAACTAACGAGTTATCAACAGGCGGCGGTTGAAAGATCCTGTTCGGAATGCGATGGATGACAAAGGAGGATTTATTAAATTTTTGATAATTAGGCTTTTATAATATTAAATACTTCCAAATGAAGAGGGAAAAGTGCAGGATCTATTTACCCATCAAAAAAATTAAATCACCAAATATTACACTTCTTATTCAAAAGTTCTTCTACTTTCGAAACCGAAATAAAAATCCCTTCAAATCATGAATACACTCAAAACAAAAACTGTATTGGTTGCTATAATCGGAATGTTTTTAGCAACTGTGAGTTTGGGCCAAACCTGGGAAATCGGCTACATGAATATGACATTTGTGGATGCATCCAGAAACAACAGGCAAATTGAAACGGAATTGTTTTATCCTACCGATGTTTCAGGTTACAACGTACCCTTGGGATCTCCTATCACAAAGCGCTATCCTGTTATTGTATTCGGTCATGACCAGGATATCAGCTGGAATAATTATGCACACCTGTGGAATAAGTTTGCCACGCAGGGGTTCATTGTTGCAGTCCCTAAAACAGAAATGGGTCCTTCAATGGATGTTGTAGAATTTGCAAAAGATCTGGCGTTTATCGCCAACGAGTTCAAGCTAATGCGTTACCAGCCTGGTTCTTTCTTCTTTGATCGTCACAATAGTAAATCCTGTTTTATGGGACATGGTATAGGTGGAAGTGCTGCAACATTTGCAGTGCAATACCATCCTTTAGTTAACACGCTGGTTTCACTTGCAGCAACTGAAACGGTTCCAAGTTCCATTAACGCGGCGTCATTTGTTAGTATTCCTTCGTTGGTGATCGGAGGAGGCCTCGACTGTATCGCCCCTATCGCAACCAATCAAATGCCCATGTTCGATAACATCGATAGTGAATGCAAAACATTCGTCAACATGATTGACGCAACGCATTGTCATTTCGCACAGGATGCCGGATTGTGTGCTAACTCCCAGCTGGTTTGCCCGGTCAGTCTGAATAACTGGCAATTCACCGTGATGAATTCCAATTACCTGATCATTTCTTTTCTACGTTATTATATGAAATCAAATGCTCCTGCATTGGATAAATTTGAATGGAAGCTGATTAATAAACAAGGTGTGTGGACGTACATTTTCGCGTGCAGTGAATCAGCTCCAAGAATTGCAGCGGAATCCGAGATGGAAAATACTACGGGGATGTCATTGTTTCCAAATCCGGTTGCTGAAGGAAGTGTTTTAAATCTTTCTGTTTCATCGGAGGAATCAACACATGGTACACTTTTAATCACCAACCTTATAGGACAGGTGGTGTCAAAACAGGAAATCACTTTTGATGATGAGGAACAATTGTTGACTTTGCAAACCGAATTCCTGAAAAGTGGCCATTATATGGTTTCAGTTATCAGCGCTGAAGGCCGCATGACCAAACCGCTAATAGTTAGGTAATCTCAAGCAAATCTGATTACAATCCCGCCATCTCTCAATATGGCGGGATTTTTTTTTATGAACTTACTGTCCTGATCGCATTACCACCAATTTGCACAAATCCCCCTCCAGTGCTTAATTAGCTGTTAGTCAATATAAAAACTTATTTTTTTTAACAATGCTTGGTTCAAAAATCGCTGAAAACATAGGCGTACCGGGGCTTTTCATGGCCGTGAATTGTTAACTTTGGGGCTTGTTTGAAAAGGTGTAGCAAAGAAAATGGCAAAAAAAATTCAGGAAAGCGTTTATAATGAAGAAAGTATCCAGTCGCTCGACTGGAAAGAGCACATCCGCCTCCGGCCGGGTATGTATATAGGTAAATTGGGTGACGGTACTTCTCGGGATGATGGTATTTACGTGTTGCTGAAAGAAATCATTGATAATTCTATCGATGAATTTGTGATGGGTAATGGACGTAAAATCGATATTCATATTGGTGAAGGAATTGTGGAAGTGCGTGATTACGGCCGTGGTATTCCTTTAGGTAAAGTAGTGGAGTGCGTTTCTAAGATTAATACAGGTGGGAAATACGACAGTCAGGCATTTCAAAAATCTGTCGGATTGAACGGTGTAGGTACGAAAGCAGTTAACGCCCTTTCGGGGAAATTTGTGGCGCAATCCTTTCGGGAAGGTCAAAGTGTGGTGGCGGAATTTAACCGGGGTAACCTGGTTAAGGAAACAAAAGTGAAAGCAGCCGGCGC
This sequence comes from Bacteroidota bacterium, assembly GCA_030855635.1. Taxonomy (GTDB): domain Bacteria; phylum Bacteroidota; class Bacteroidia; order AKYH767-A; family OLB10; genus JADKJB01. Next base: position 6,771 of record JALYQW010000023.1, read on the forward strand.
ACCCAATGGCACCATGATTACTTTTACTCCTGACGAAACAATTTTCACGAGCTACAATTACCGAAATGATTTTGTGGAAATGATGATTAAGAACTATACGTATCTTAATGTGGGGCTCACTATTTATTTTAACGGGCAACCGTTCACTTCCAAAGACGGATTGCTCGATTTGCTTCGAGATAACCTGAGCGATGAAAGTCTGTACCCGATTATTCATCTTAAAGGTGATGATATCGAAATTGCTTTTACACATACCAGCGCTTATGGTGAAGATTATTACTCTTTTGTTAACGGTCAGCATACTACGCAGGGAGGTACACACCAGGCCGCTTTCCGCGAAGCCCTTGTTAAAACAGCACGTGAATTTTATAAAAAAGATTTTGATCCGAGTGATGTAAGGTCTTCCATTGCAGCAGCAGTAAGTATCCGTATTCAAGAACCAGTATTTGAATCGCAAACAAAAACTAAATTAGGATCGCAAGTTACTTCACCTTCCGGACCTTCGCTGCGCAACTGGATCAATGATTTTGTAAAAACGGAACTTGATAATTACCTGCATAAAAATCCTATAGTTGCGGATGCATGGCTGAAAAAAATTCAGCAATCAGAAAGGGAACGTAAGGAAATTGCCGGTATTAAAAAACTTGCAAACGAACGCGCCAAGAAAGCGAATCTTCACAATAAAAAACTGCGCGATTGCCGGGTTCATCTCGATAGCAAACATCCGGATAAATTGTATTCCACGCTCTTTATCACAGAAGGTGATTCAGCCAGCGGATCTATTACCATAGCCCGTGACGTTAGTTTGCAGGCAGTTTTTTCCCTCAAAGGAAAACCACTTAACTGCTTTGGGCTGACTAAAAAAATTGTGTATGAAAATGAGGAATTCAATTTGTTGCAAAACGCTTTGAATATAGAAGACGGACTGGAAGAACTCCGGTATAATAAAATAGTAATTGCTACTGATGCTGATGTTGACGGTATGCACATACGTTTATTATTGCTGACGTTCTTTCTCCAGTTTTTTCCTGACCTGGTTCGTAACGGGCATTTGTATATTCTGCAAACACCTTTATTCAGGGTGCGAAATAAAAAAGAAACTATTTATTGTTATTCGGAACCGGAACGTGTTGCAGCAATTGAGAAATTAAAACCCAAGCCGGAAATCACCCGGTTTAAAGGATTGGGTGAAATTTCACCTGATGAGTTCAAGGGTTTTATAGGAAGAAAAATCAGGCTCGAGCCCGTGGAACTCCAAGGTGAAACGGCACTTCATACCTTGCTTGATTATTACATGGGTAAAAATACACCCGATCGACAGGATTTTATAATTCAAAATTTAAAACTGGAAGAGGAGCTTATAGTTGCACCTGCTAAAGAAGAAGTTGTTGAAGAAGAACCGGAGCTGGTTGAAAAATAACCCAGCAGCAAATTGAAATCGTAAATAAATATTAAAATCCTTTTCACCTTGAAGCAAGAAGAAAATACTACTCATCACGATAAACATCCGTCAGCAGATACCGCGGCAATAGCCGGAATGTATCGCACCTGGTTCCTGGATTACGCCTCTTATGTAATTCTTGAGCGTGCTGTACCTTATATTGAAGATGGCCTGAAACCCGTACAGCGGCGCATCCTGCATTCGATGTATGAAATGGAAGACGGCCGTTACAATAAAGTCGCAAACATCATCGGGAATACCATGAAGTATCATCCTCATGGGGACGCTTCCATAGGTGATGCACTGGTACAGATCGGACAGAAAAATTTATTGATTGATACCCAGGGTAACTGGGGAAATATTCACACCGGCGACAGTTCCGCAGCTCCACGTTATATTGAAGCCCGGTTATCAAAGTTTGCTCTGGAGGTGGTTTTCAATCCTAAAACCACTGTATGGCAACTTTCCTATGATGGAAGAAACAGAGAACCCGTAACGCTTCCTGTGAAATTTCCATTGCTGCTTGCTATGGGTGTTGAAGGTATTGCAGTTGGTTTGGCCAGTAAAATTCTTCCCCATAATTTTGTGGAATTGCTCCAGGGATCCATCGACGTTATTAAAGGCAAACGCCCCAATCTCGTTCCCGATTTTCCTGCCGGCGGTATCGCTGATTTTTCAAAGTATAACGAGGGTTTGCGTGGAGGAAGAATTCGTGTTCGGGCAGTTATTGAAAAGCTCGACAGAAAAACTCTTGTGATCAAACAAATTCCTTATGGTACAACTACAACTACTGTTATAGAATCGATATTAGCCGCTGTTGAAAAAGGAAAAATTAAGATTAAGAAAGTTGAAGATAATACTGCATCCTCGGTTGAAATTGTGATCAACCTGCATCCCGATGCTTCACAGGATCCTGATAAAGCGATTGAAGCGTTGTATGCTTTTACTACCTGTGAAGTTTCCATTTCACCCAATTCCTGCATTATCGAAGAAGGAAGGCCCCGCTTTGTGAGTGTGAATGATATGCTTGAAATATCCACGCGCAATACCATCGATCTTCTTAAGATGGAACTTGAAATCGCCCGGGATGAAAAAGAAGCCGAGTGGCACTATAGCTCTCTGGAGAAAATTTTTATTGAAAAAAGAATTTACCGCGGACTTGAAGTCTGCGAAACCTGGGAGCAGATTATCGACACCATTGCAACCGGATTAAAGCCGTACCTGAAAATTCTGCGCCGTCCTGTCACCCATGAGGATATGGTAGGCCTGACGGATTTAAAAATCAAACGGATTTCGCGTTATGATTCCAATCGTGCAGAAGAAAGAATCGCAGCAATTGAGGAGGAGCTTGAAAAAATTAATTACAACCTTCAGAATCTGAAAGTATTTGCCATTAATCACTTTAAAGAGTTATTGAAGAAATATGGCAAGGGTCGTGAACGCCAAACACAGATCGCGTCCTTTGAAGCCATCGTTGCTTCGAAAGTGATTGCAAACAACCAAAAATTGTATGTCAATCGTGAAGAAGGATTCGCAGGGTTCGGCATGAAGCGGGATGAGTTCGTTACAGATTGTTCCGATATTGATGATATCATCGCTTTTACTGGTGATGGAAAATTTATGGTGTCGAGGATTGCTGAGAAAACTTACATGGGAAAAGATATCCGACACATCGCAGTCTTTGATAAGAACGAAGAGCATAAAATTTATAATCTTATTTACCAGGATGGAAAAAGCGGTCCCATTATGGTGAAGCGATTCAATGTTTCAGGGGTAACACGCGATAAAATGTATGACCTCACTAAAGGTACCGATGGTTCACGGGTTCTTTATTTCAGTATATCCGGGCCGGATAACGGTCCGAAAGTTACCGTGTTTTTGAAACCTCGCCCGAAATTGAAAAATCTTAACCTCGATATTAATTTTAATGAGGTGCTCATAAAAGGCCGTTCTGCAATTGGAAATGTATTCACAAAATTCCCGATTGCTAAAATTCGCTTTAGTGGTTCTGAAGCATCAGCTGTTCCGGCCGGAGCCGGTAAGAGTCAGGGTAAACAACTGGATCCTGTGAAAGAAAATGTTGAAACATCAGGTAAGCCTGAATCATCCCAGACTAAAACCCAAATAAAACTTGAATTTTGAACCGGTTAAATCATCCTCTTTACAC
>JALYQW010000052.1 GCA_030855635.1 Bacteroidota bacterium
TGGATGTAATAAGTTTGATTACAGGAAATTTATTTGTCCCATCTATTCCCTTGGAAATTTCTACAAGTTTTGGTCAACGAAGACATTTTGTTGAATTTGGAGTAGGAGGAACGCCATTTCTTTCAAAAATAGAAATGTGGTCATCGACTATTTAAACACATGACCGATAACAGTGGATTTTATTAATGTTCCGGATTTGCAATTTTCGAAAATGCTATGAACATTATGGGAGTAAAAAAGATGAAAATGAGGTTTTTAATTCCTTTTTTTATTAGTTTTGGATATCAGTGAGTGTTATTGGACATAGATGATTCTTTGGGTTAGAACAAACTATATCAATACCGATAATAAATAGAAATTTGATGTGGGGTTTTTGCACGAACTGACGTTACCGGCAAGCAAAGACCCGGAAGTAAGGAAATTGGCAGATGAAATTATAAAGGCCCAGGAAAAAGAAATTGCAGAAATGAAAGTATTTATTAAAAGATTGCAATCGGAGAAATAATACATTGTTAGCAGACTGCTTTAACCATAAATTCCAACATTTAGATAATTTACGTGTAAGTTACAAGTTAGTGAAAACCGAAAATCAATAATATATGAAAGCAACCGGAAAAACAGTAAAAGAGATTCTGAAAAACCTTCCTGAGGACCGGACAGAACCTTTTAACAAACTACATGAGGTTATTCTAAAAAATCTGCCCAAAGGTTTTGAAGCAGCCATAAGTTATGGTGGATTGGGTTATGTGGTTCCGCATTCATTGTATCCTGCGGGTTATCATTGTAAGCCAAGCGAGCCGCTACCATTTGCGGGAATTGCTTCACAAAAAGATTCAATTAACTTTTATCACATGGGTATTTATTCCGATCCCAAATTATTGAAATGGTTCGTAACCGAATATCCTAAGCACAGTAAGCAAAAACTGGATATGGGAAAAAGTTGTGTCCGCTTTAAGAAGTTGGATGAAATTCCCTATAAACTCATTGGTGAATTAATGAAAAAAATGAGTTCAAATGAATGGATTGAGCGATACGAAGCTGAACTCAAACCGAAGCCAAAACCGGTTAAAGCCAAATCCCTGCCTGACAAATAATAATTTTTCATGGCTAGTACTAAAGCATAAAATTTTATAATGACTATCTTAAGCAAATTGGAATTAACTCTTGAGAAAAATATTTTGGAAAGGGACATAGCTGATTTAAGATAAAAATGAAATATAAATCATCAATTAAAATTTTATTGACATTACTTTTTGCAGTAGTTCTGTTTCACATATCTGTAATCGTTAAGGTCGTTCCTTACGACATAGCATGGGGTGGTCGACTTAAAAATGATTCTGAAATGTATATTTTTGAAGCAGTCTCAATTCTTATAATCTTATTTTTGGGATTTGTTTTGCTGATTAAGGGCGACTATGTAAAATTTCGAATTAGGAATAAATCGATAAACATAATACTATGGATTTTTTTCGCTTTATTCCTGCTCAACACAATTGGTAATATTTTCGCCAAGACAAACTTGGAGAAATCATTCGCTGTTTTGACTTTTGTATTCGCTATACTTATTTGGTCAATTTTGAAAGGTAAACACATTATATTGCCAAATGGTAACACAGACGAGATTAAAGAACAAGACGGTCTTCAGGAAACACAAACACAAGCGACTATAAAGCCCAGATAAACAAAAGCCCTTTATCCAGACAAATACCGGATAAAGGGCTTTTAAATTTAAGAATTCTGCTATTGAGCAATCAACTTTCCTGACTGTGAAATTATGTCTTTACCGGATGTCTTGTAAAAGTAAATTCCGGATGGTAGATTTACTTTGAGTGTAGTAGTTTTAGCGGTAATGGTTTTACTTATAACCAACTTTCCTATTGCGTTATAGATTTTTAAATCTATGTTATGAGGCAATGCATCGTTTATAGTAACTGATATGGAAGTTGTAAAAGGATTAGGATAGAAACTGATAGTTTTGACCGGATTTTCAACATGTAAAGAAGCAATGCCTGTCGGAGTGCAAACCGGATCCATCGTGGTAGTAATAGCTGAAGTTGTTAAAGCACCTGTTGTCGTAAACGCCCTGCCGTTAAGTATAACTCCTGTATTTATTGCACCTAAAGCGCCATTATTGCAAACTATAGTTCCACAAAAAACAGAATAGTTGTTTATGCTTACAGCTCCTTCAATTTTCCAATACACATTTTTTGCCTGGGCACCATTAGTTAAAATGACTTTTGAATAAGTGCTTGTTGAAAGGGCTCCGTTTATTTTTATGATAAATACGGCATTTGAATTATTTTTCGCATCCAGGTAAAGTGTATCAGTTAATACGGTGGCGGCATCCAGGAGATAAGTATGCGGTGTAAGAACCAGGTTGTTACCAAACTCGGCAGGATACAATAACTGGATATCATGTGGTAGTGTATTCAGATAAGAATAAACATTTTGTACGTCAACAGCACATTGTGCTGTTGAGGCATCAGGAACAGGATGAATGCTTCCATCAACTAATAAAGGATCAAATCCTGTGGTTAAACCACTATTCGTTCCAACATCTCCTTTTACTTGCGTTATCCCTGAATTAGAAACCGGTCCGCTGGAAGAGAATAAAGAATAACATTCAGCAGAGGCAAGCACTGGAGCTGCCGGTCCGGTAAGTACTGGACTTCCGCAACCGATGGGTGTATAAGCCATTATTCCGTCAACGGTCACAGCACCGGTTGTAGAAAGTGCTCTGCCTTCAAGTGTGTCACCGGAATTCATATTAATTGCTGCATTGTTTGCAATAACAGTTCCGCGCATAGTAGTTCCTGATGCCATGCTTACCAGGCCTTCTACTTTCCAAAACACATTACATGCTTTTGCCCCATTACTAAGTCTGATTTTTGCATTTGCATTTGTTGATAGTGGTCCCTGGATTTTAAAAATAAATACAGCATTTGCATTTCCCTGTGCATTTAAAGTAAGATTCAAATTTATTGTGGCTGCACCGGAAATAGCGTATACACCTGGAATAAGCACCTGCCCGTTTCCTAGCAAGGGTGCAGGAAAGAAGGTCGGAACGGTACTATTCAACTGGTTATAAGCAATCAGTAAATCGGTAGCACATTGTGCGCTCACTCCGTCTCCGTCATGCATCTGTCCGTTCACATTGCCGAAAGCAGTGCTTGATCCGTTATTCGTTCCCACATGGCCGGTAAGATGTGATATGCCCGAGTTGCTTACTGCACCATTTGATGAAAACAGAACAAAGTTAGCAGCAGTGCCCAGATCAGGCGCCTGAGCGAAAATTATATTCGGGAAAACTATTAATGAAAGACATGTTGCCATGTGTAGTAATTTTATTCTCATGTATATTGAATTTAGTTGTGAATTAATTTTCACTCCGGCAAGATGTAGGTATTTATAAAGTGAAAGGGCGAATAAAACACTTTTCCTTACAGTTCAATAAAAAATGAGATAAATACCTTTTCATGTTGTTTTTGAGGAATTTTCAGCGATTAGCCGCTCATACTCAACTTAAACTGGTCAAAAGCAAATCAATGCGTCCGAAATTTTTAAGAAAAAGCGTTCAATATAGCAACCTGGTTAATATGCTTGGTAAGCTTTATATTCAAAACTTGGAATTAATTAGGTCAGGATATAACCACTCTAAACCATCATAATCACTTATTTTTGAATATCATACATAAGGCATCCAGAAACGAATGTTTGGGTTAAATGGCTCGCCTGGCATTCGCAGCCAACAGAGAACACCGAAGCCGGATTGCTTCATGAGACGGCTTTTCGGTCAATAAATGTTCTTTTATGTCGTAAAATGACAGCCTTTTCCCTGAATCAGAACAAAACGACTTAACTTAGACAAAACTTCCGAGTGCCAATTTAAGGGTATGATAAAAGATATGTTCTTGAAATGGTTTGTTGATGAGGTGAGGAGTTCAGGAAAGTTGAAAAAGAATAATGATTAATTTATTGAGATTTTAGAAAAATGAAAGCACCAAAATTTGTTATTGTTGTAGGCACTTCCGCAGGCGGTTTGAATGCACTAATCGAATTGGTTTCGCAGTTGAAAGACAATATGGATGCCGCGATTTTTATCGTGATGCACTTATCCCGAACTAGTATCAGCGATTTTTTGGTGCATCGGCTTCAGCCACATACCTCTTTAAAATGTGAAGTAGCAAAAGATGATACTGCAATAAAAAAAGGTCATATTTACGTTGCCTCACCCAATCAACATTTACTCGTTAAGAAAACTAAAATTATTCTTGGTCGGGGACCCGAAGAAAATCGTTGGCGACCTTCCATTGATGTATTGTTTCGTTCGGCCGCTGTAGCTTACAGCACAAGAGTTATTGGGGTTGTATTAACAGGCTCACTTGATGACGGAACTACAGGAATGCTAGCCATTAAAAGAAGTGGCGGAACCTGCATTGTGCAAGACCCTAACGAAGCCGAATATCCTGACATGCCCCTTTCAGTTCTCAATAACATGGAAGTTGATTATTCCATTCCGCTTCATCAAATGGGTGAAACAATTTTTGAAATTACTCAAACAAATCCGGAAGAAATTGCTGCCCCACAAGATGTTGTTATTGAATCTGAAATTGCTGAACGAGTAGTTGTGGATTATGAAAACGTTCGTAAACTTGGAGAAAAAAGTATTTATGCTTGCCCTGATTGTGGAGGTGGATTATGGGACATCACCAAACAAAATGCAGGAGTGAAAGACAAAGTCGGGAAAGCAAAATCAGACCGTTACCGTTGTCATATTGGACATTCGTATTCTGAAAAAGATTTGGTAGTGAAACAAGGTGAAATATTAGAATCTACGTTGTGGATAGCCTTGCGGATTATGGAGGAACGTAGTAATCTTTTGAAGAAAATGGAAGATGATAACAATAAAAAAGGCTTATCTAAAATGGCAACAAGCTATCGGGAAAAAGGAGAACATATACAATTTCATGTTGGCAAGATGAAAGAAATTTTATTTGCTACTCAAAATACATTGTAAATCGTATTAATAATGTTTCGTGCTCCATTGGGGACAAATAAAAAGCTAAATTGTCTAAGAGAAGCAGCAACAACAACGATTATTTAGGCACTTAACATAAGGGGCTAATTGGCTATGACCAGGAGCATCACTTACTTCTTCACATACATCACCTCTTTAACCGCTTTAATAACCCGGGCAGGGTTGGGAAGAAATGCTTCAATAAGTGTGGGAGCATAAGGAAGGGGTACATCACCACCCATCACCCTTAACACCGGTGCATCGAGGTAATCAAAAGCTTCTTTCTGTACTTTAAATGCGACTTCGGTGGCTATCGCGGCAAGCGGCCAGGATTCTTCCACTATTACCAGCCTGTTTGTTTTTTTGACGGAGTTAATTACTGTCAGGTAATCAATAGGACGTACGGTTCTTAAATCGATGACCTCCGCATCAATTTGTTCCGCTGCCAATTCTTCTGCTGCTTTCAGTGCTATTTTCATCATCTTTCCAAAGGAAACAATAGTGACATCCTTGCCCGGCCTTTTGATATCAGCAACTCCGATTGGCATAATGTATTCACCCTCCGGAACCATGCCCTTATCGCCATACATTTGTTCCGATTCCATAAAAATTACAGGATCATTATCACGGATGGCGGATTTCAGCAATCCCTTGGCATCTGCCGGGTTGGAAGGAACTATTACTTTAAGGCCCGGACAATTGGCATACCAGCTCTCAAATGCCTGTGAATGCTGGGAACTTAGCATTCCCGCGGAACCGGTAGGACCCCTGAAAACAATGGGAACATTGAAATTACCTCCCGACATTGACATCATTTTGGCCGCTGAATTGATTACCTGGTCAATGGCCACCAAAGAAAAATTGAAAGTCATAAATTCTATTACTGGTCGTAAACCATTCATTGCCGCACCCACACCAATACCTGTAAAACCCAATTCCGAAATCGGTGTGTCAATGACTCTTTTGGCGCCAAATTCATCCAGCATGCCCTGGCTAACCTTATAGGCACCGTTATACAATGCCACTTCTTCACCCATAAGAAATACTTTTTCATCACGTCGCATTTCTTCACTTAAGGCCTCACGCAGAGCTTCCCGGAATTGTAATTCTTTCATAAAGTAGATTAAATATAAAAAAAGGATTGACCCTTAAGAGCCGGGCTCAAAAATAGGAAAAGTAAGTGTAACAGGCCTATATTTGAATATGCTGACGGTGAATTCTTCAGCAATTCCCGGTAAAAAACATAAATCTGAAGCAACTTTGAATTGGTGAATAACCGGTTAAATGAGTTGCCCTGTATGCGAACCCTTCCTGTTAAAGGAAGAAATGCTGTAAATGCGTACGATTTAGAATCACATTAATTATTCCCAGGTATAATAGCATGGATTCCTGGGTGGCAGCATTAATAACTTCCTTCCCTGCTTTTTTACTTTCCTTGGCTGCCATCAGTGACCGCCACATTAAAATCAATAACGATTCATTCCATCATTTCTCGGGCACCCTGTAATTCCGAATGTGTGTGCATATCATTTTTTGATTTAGCTTTATTCATGCCTTCCAGGTATACCATCATCGCTGTTTCTGAGGCTCCGGTTCGCTCCAGCAGCTTTCCATAATGATAATAATTTGGCAGATAATCAGGATGGGACTGGTGGAGGTTGTTCATCCAAACCAGGGCATTGCTGTCGTTCCCAGATTTAATATATTCCAGGGCAAGCATATACTTAGTTTCCGCATCGGCCGGATCTTCTTTCAGAAACTCCAGCAAAGCAGCGATCCTTGAATCAGGTGTCATTGTTCAGCATTTTAATTTTCAGGGGATTTGCGGAATTGTATCAACTTAAATAAAACCGGACCGGTTGTTACTAAAAAGATAATAATAACAATGATATCCAGGTACTTTTTCACATGCTGATTGTCGCCGAAAGCGTAACCGATGGTAACCAGACTGAAAACCCAAAGCAGGGCTCCCACGATATTATAAAAGCTAAATCGCGACACATTCATTTTTACTATACCGGCAACAATAGGAGCAAAGGTGCGGATGATGGGAAGGAAGCGCGCAATGATAATGGCCATACCACCTTTTCTTTCATAAAAGTTTCTGGCTTTCTCAAGATGCTTCTTCTTAAACAAAAGACTATCTGCCCTGTGAAATAAAAAAGGACCTGATTTTCTTCCAAACCAATACCCCACGTAATTGCCAAGAATCGCACATAATGCAATTAAGGTATTCCAGAAAGTGAGGTTGAGCAAACCGTTATCAAAAGGCACATCGGTATTTGCTATTATTATTCCGGTTATGAATAATAAATAATCACCGGGGAGAAAGAATCCGAGAAATAGCCCGGTTTCAAGAAAAATGATCAGCATTACTATATAAAGTCCTCCGTGAGCCACGATCCAGTCAGGGTCAGTGAGATTTTTAAAAATTTCCAGTAATTCCGTCATACATAATTAATAACGTCACAAGATATTCAGATTTAACGAACTAATAATTGATAGCAACAAATAAGAGCCGGTCATGCAAGAGAATGGCAAATATGCCCTGTTTTTTTACATACAAAACGCTACCTTTGCCATCCCAAATTCAACAGTTTCATGAAGATATTAGTTTGCATCAGCAACGTTCCCGATACCACTTCTAAAATCAACTTTTCACCTGATAACAAAGAAGTTGTTACAGCAGGCATTCAATATATTATCAATCCTTACGATGAAATTGCCCTCACACGTGCCCTGGAACTTACCGAGGGCGATGGTGGAACAGTTACGGTTGTAAACGTAGGAGAAGCTGCTACCGAACCTACCATCCGTAAAGCACTGGCTATTGGAGCTACCGATGCCATCCGCGTAAATGCTGCTCCAAGGGATGCCTGGTTTGTTGCGAAACAAATTGCCCGCATTGCTGATGAAGGCAAGTACGACCTGATCCTTACCGGTCGTGAATCTATCGATTACAATGGGGCTCAGGTTGCTGCAATGATTGGTGAATTACTCGACATCCCCTCGGTTTCCATTTGCAAATCATTGAAACCTGAAGGTAATGGAGTGATTCTGGAACGCGAAATTGAAGGAGGAAAAGAAGTTATAACCACCCCGCTTCCGGTAGTGGTTAGCGCTACAGAAGGAATGGCAGAGCCGCGTATTCCTAATATGCGTGGCATCATGTCGGCGCGGACTAAACCTTTGCAGGTTGTGGAAGCCGTGAGCGTTCCCCTGTTTTCAGAAATAAAAAACTACGATAAACCCAAACCCCGAGGCCAGGTGACCCTGGTGGCAACAGATGATGTGAACAAGCTTGTCGATTTGCTACATACCGAAGCTAAAGTGTTTTAACAGAATTCATAGTGTCAATTTATAATTACTAATCCATATCTCCCACATGTCAGTTCTGGTATATTGCGAACATTCAGGCGGAAAATTTAAAAAGTCGACTTACGAAGTGGTTTCCTACGCGGCAGAGATTGCCTCGAAAACCAATACTTCACTCACAGCAATTTCTATTGGTGAAGTAAGCAATGATGATTTACAATCACTTTCTAAATTCGGGGCTTCTAAAATTTTACAGGTAGGCAACGATCGTTTGAAGCAGTTTGTGAACATGGCTTATGCAGCTGTAATTGCTGAAGCGGCAAAAGCGGAAGGTTCAAAAATAATTGTGCTTTCAGCTTCTTTTACAGGAAAAGGACTCGCCCCGAGAATCGCTGTCAAACTGGAGGCCGGACTGGCTGATAGCGCCATTGCCTTACCTGATACTTCGGCTGGTTTTACTGTTCGCAAAACTGCTTTTTCAGGAAAGGCTTATGCTGATGTGAGTATAACTTCTGATATAAAAGTGCTCACGCTGGTACCTAACTCTTATAAAGTTGTTGAGAAGCAGGTGGAAGCTGGGATCGTTCCTTTTGAATCTACCGTAAGTGACCATGCGTTTACAGTTATGGTTAAAGATATTATCAGGGCTGCTGATAAAATTTTGCTTCCGGAGGCTGAACTGGTGGTGTCGGCAGGACGTGGTCTTAAAGGACCTGAAAACTGGGGAATGATTGAAGAACTGGCTTCCTTATTGGGAGCAGCCACCGCATGCAGTAAACCCGTTTCTGATGCAAACTGGCGCCCACATTCTGAACATGTGGGGCAAACCGGTATCTCCATCAAACCCAACCTCTATATCGCAATAGGTATTTCGGGAGCCATTCAACACCTTGCCGGAGTAAGTGCCTCAAAAACTATCGTGGTTATTAACAAGGATCCGGAAGCACCGTTTTTTAAAGCGGCTGATTATGGAATTGTTGGCGATGCTTTTGAAGTAGTTCCCAAATTAATTGAATCGATAAAAAAACTTAAATCGGTGAACGCCTGACTTTTGAGGTGTTAATTATTCCTTAAAACTATTGATTTTGTTTTCAAACAAAGTCGTATTTTTAAAGTTGGAATTACCAGGCACCAAACTTCGTTCTACAGGACATTTTACAGCATGAATAAAATTAAACTCAGTATAATCGGGTTGTCATTTAGTCAAACCCAGTCGGGTGCCTACGCACTGGTGCTGGGCGAGGAGGATGGTCACCGCAGATTACCCATCATCATTGGCGGATTTGAAGCGCAGGCCATAGCAGTGGAATTGGAAAATATGACACCCTCCCGACCCCTCACGCACGATCTTTTCAAGAATTTTGCGATGAGTTATAATATTGAAATTACGGAAGTGATTATTTATAACCTCAAAGAAGGCGTGTTTTTTTCGAAACTGATTTGTACCGATGGCACCATAGAAAAGGAAATTGACGCGCGAACCTCCGATGCCATCGCCATGGCAGTCCGCTTCAATTGTCCCATTTATACCTACGAATGGATTTTATCGCAGGCAGGTGTGGCTATTGATGATGAAAACCTACCCATAGAAGAACAAAAGGAACGGCCAAAAGAAAGGGAAAAAGAATCGGAACGTAAAAAGTCATCACCTGCGGAATTTACATCGCTGAGCGAGGATGAACTGAAAGAATCCCTAATGAAAGCAATTGATGAAGAAGCCTATGAACTTGCCTCTAAAATAAGGGATGAGTTGAACAAACGGAAAAAATCTTAATTACCGCAATACTTTTATGAGTATAAAATTCCGTTTAACCCTGATGAGCTTTTTTCAGTTTTTTGTCTGGGGAGCCTGGCTTATCACTGTTGCAAATTACTGGTTCGCCACCAAACAATGGAGTGGAACCGATTTTGGAGCAATATTTTCAACCCTTGGATTTTCATCAATCATTATGCCCGCGCTCACCGGTATTGTGGCCGACAGGTGGATGAACGCAGAAAAGCTATATGGCGTATTGCATATTTTAGGTGGTATCGCTCTTGCCTGTATCCCACAAGTAAATGATCCCGACACTTTTTTCTGGGTCATTTTTGCTGCCATGTTATGCTATATGCCTACCATTTCTTTGTCGAATTCTATTGGATATACCATCTTAAAAAGCAATGGATTTAACGTAGTAAAGGTTTTTCCACCCATCCGTGTCTGGGGAACCATTGGTTTTATAGTGGCCATGTGGATTACCAACCTTTCAGGAAACAAAGCTACCGGCGAACAATTTTACATAGCTGCAGTCGCCGCCGTACTGTTAGGCTTGTACTCCTTCACTTTACCGGCCTGTCCTCCACAAAACAGAACCTCAAATAATGCTTCGCTGACAGAATCATTGGGCTTGAATGCCTTCAAATTATTCGGGAATTATAAAATTGCATTGTTCTTTATTTTTTCGCTTTTCCTGGGTGTGGCTCTACAGCTGACTAACATGTACGGGGATACGTTTTTATCAGATTTTGAAAAAATGCCGCAATACGCCGACTCTTTTGTAGTCAAGTATTCTACTATTGTAATGTCAATTTCACAAATATCAGAAGCCCTTTTTATTCTGGCAATTCCATTTTTCCTCAGGCGATTTGGAATCAAAATGGTGATGGTTATCAGTATGCTTGCCTGGGTATTGCGTTTTGGCTTGTTTTCGTTTGGGAATCCTGAAGAAGGATTGTGGATGATTATATTATCCTGTATTGTTTATGGAATGGCCTTCGATTTTTTCAATATTTCGGGATCACTTTTTATTGAAACCACCACCGATCCCAAGATCCGTAGCAGTGCACAAGGGCTGTTCATGATGATGACAAATGGATTTGGTGCCGTACTGGGAAGTGTGGTCAGCGGTTATGTAATTGACCGGTATTTCACTGTGGATGGAAGTCGTGACTGGCACCAGATCTGGCTTACCTTTGCCGTGTATGCGCTCATTGTTACCGTGGCATTTGCCCTGCTATTCAAACATCGGCATGATCCGAAAGAAATTGAACTGGTCACTCACTGATCTTTGATTTTTTCACCAGCTTAGCCATCTTCTGAAAAAGATCTTGCGCAACAAAAGGTTTGGAAATATATTCATCTACTCCTGATTCAAAACACTTGTTGATTTCTTCTGGAGTAGCATTAGCAGTCATCGCCATAATGGGCAGATCCTTTTTATTGCCATCCATATTGCGGATGGTGCGCGTGGCTTCATAACCATCCATTTCAGGCATCTGTATATCCATCAGCACCAAATCATAATCATTCAGTGCAACCATGCTAACCGCTTCCGAACCATTACCGGCAAATTCTATCCGGATATCAGGTAAGTATTCATTAAGGGTATCCTCTGCTACAATGCGATTAAAATCATTGTCCTCCACCAGTAAAATGCTGATCCCGTTAAGCAATCTTTTATAATCGTCATCCGGGGTCAAAGTAATAGTTTCTGATAGGGGAGTGGTCGCATGGTTGAAAGGAAGCGTGAAATAAAACCTTGTTCCGATACCGTGCCTGCTTTCCAGACTGATTTTTCCCCCTTGCAGTTCCACCAGTTGTTTTGAAATAGTGAGTCCGAGCCCGGTCCCGCCATATTTCCGGCTGGTGTCACTGTTGGCTTGTGTGAAACTTTCAAAAATAGAGGCCAGTTTATCCTGGTCAATTCCGATACCGGAATCCGTTACACTAAATTCCACTTCGGAACTATCTGCGGTTTGCTTAACCAATTTTGCCCCGATTGTAACAAAACCGCTGTCAGTAAATTTTATCGCATTTCCCACCAGGTTGATCAAAACCTGCCCTAAACGTGTAGGATCTCCATTTAACCGTTTCGGTAGCGAGTCAGGGAGCTCCATTTTAAATATAAGCTGTTTTTCCTCCGCCTTAATTGCTAATATATTTCTCACATTGGTGAGAACCTGGTGTACATCGAAATCAATGTGCTCAAACAGCATTTTCCCTGCCTCAATTTTTGATATATCGAGAATATCATTTATGATCGACATGAGTTGCTCCGAAGCCGCCTGTACCATTGTTATATACTTTCGTTGCTGATCATCCAAACTGGATCGCAACAGCAGGTGCGTGATGCCAATTACTGAGTTCATAGGAGTTCGTATCTCATGGCTCATGTTGGCCAGAAATTGTTGCTTGAACCGCTCTGACGCTATGGCATGTTCCCGGTCTTTGAGGGCCTGGTCCCGTTCCAGCAGCGCCTGATGAGCGGTTTTGCTCTCATCAATAGCGTTGTAAGTTTTACTTATAGTTGTTTCCAGGTCGATGAAATCAATGGGTTTGGTAATAAAGTCGAAAGCGCCCCGGTTCATGGCTGTGCGGATGTTTTGAATATCGGTGTATGCCGAAATCACTATACACTTGCACATTCTTTTACTGTCGGCGATTTTTTCAAGCAATTGTAATCCGTTCATCACCGGCATGTTAATATCGGTAATAACGAGCTCGATTTCGGGTTGCGAAGTTAATTGTTCCAGTGCCTGCAGGCCGTTGGCAGCAAAGTAAAACCGGTAGTCTCCGGAAGAAATCTGTTTCCTGAACTTTTGCCGGATCAGCATTTCCATGTCCGGTTCATCATCTACCATTAAAATTGTACGAAGGGTCATTTTCTGCATAAAATTCGAGTCGCTAATTTATTTGAAAATTCAACACCGGTTCCCCCGGCACGAAACTAATTTTAAGAAGAATTTTTTCAATATTACGAATATAGTCAATTGTATAACATTGTTAAAAGTTGCATAACAATGAATATAATTTATTGATTTACATAATCTTAGATATACCTTCAATTTTGTTTACAAGTAATCATGATTTTTTTTATGGTGCTGATTGATAATTGAAAAACATAATGTACCTTTGCCCTTCCCAAAAAATGGGGGTTTCGCAATTCGAAAAAATAATAAAACCGTAACATGCCTACTATTCAGCAATTGGTTCGTAAAGGCCGCTCCAAGCTTGAAGACAAAAGTAAGTCTCCCGCATTAACTTCATGTCCGCAACGACGTGGTGTTTGTACGAGGGTTTATACCACTACACCCAAGAAGCCTAACTCAGCAATGAGGAAGGTAGCCAGGGTGCGGTTGACTAACAAATTCGAGGTAACAGCCTACATTCCGGGAGAAGGTCACAATTTACAGGAGCACTCAATTGTTCTGATTCGTGGCGGAAGGGTAAAAGATTTACCAGGAGTCCGGTATCACATCATTCGTGGTTCATTGGATACTTCAGGTGTTGAAGGACGCAACCAGCGCCGTTCTAAATACGGTACCAAGAAGCCTAAGGCAGGAGCAGCAGCAGCGGCAGCAGCCAAGGGTAAAAAGAAATAATCCTTCGAATAAAAATAAACGCAATAGTATCAGTACAAGCATAATATAATGAGAAAGTCAAAACCCAAGAAACGCCTTCTGCTTCCCGACCCGAAGTTCAACGATACCACTGTAACCCGGTTCGTGAATAGCCTCATGTATGACGGAAAAAAAAGCACCGCTTTCAAAACCTTTTATGACGCTATTGAAGTAGTTGAAAACCGTACCAAGGAAAACGGCCTGGAAGCATTCAAAAAAGCTTTGGGTAATATCATGCCTGCCGTAGAGGTAAAAAGCCGTAGGGTAGGTGGAGCAACATTCCAGATCCCGAGCGAAATCAGGACCGATCGTAAAACGGCGTTGGGTATGAAATGGCTCATCATGTACGCAAGAAAAAGAAATGAGAAGTCGATGAAAGATAAACTGGCCGGTGAAATTATTTCAGCTGCCAAAGGTGAAGGTGCTGCCGTGAAGAAGAAAGAAGATACTCACAGAATGGCAGAAGCCAATAAAGCATTTTCACATTTCAGAGTTTAGTAACTATATTTTAAAAGCAGCGACCAGTAATATAAAATGGCACAAGAAATTAAAAATTTAAATTACGTAAGGAATATCGGTATTGCAGCGCATATTGACGCGGGCAAGACTACTACTACAGAGCGTATTCTTTATTATACCGGTGTTACTCACAAAATTGGTGAGGTGCACGATGGTGCTGCTACCATGGACTGGATGGTTCAGGAGCAGGAACGTGGTATTACAATTACTTCTGCTGCAACTACCTGCTTTTGGGATTATCGCAATGAAAAGTATAAAATAAATATCATTGACACACCCGGTCACGTTGACTTTACAGTTGAGGTGAATCGCTCTTTGCGTGTGTTGGATGGCCTGGTGTTCCTGTTCTCTTCAGTTGACGGCGTTGAGCCGCAATCAGAGACCAACTGGCGCCTGGCTAATAACTATAATGTAACCCGTTTGGGCTTTGTAAATAAGATGGACCGCGCCGGAGCCGACTTTTTAAATGTGGTAAAGCAGGTGAGTGAAGTTTTAGGTGGTAACCCGCTTCCGCTCCAGTTGCCAATCGGCGCTGAAGAACATTTTATAGGCGTAGTGGATCTTATCAATAACAGGGGTATTATCTGGAATGATGCTGATCAGGGAATGACCTTCACTGAAGTGCCTATTCCTGATGATATGAAGGAAGAAGTGAAAGAATGGCGTGAGAAATTGCTGGAAGCTATCGCAGAGTTTGACGACAAGCTGATGGAAAAGTATTTTGCGGATTCCAACTCAATCACCGAAAGAGAAATCCTGGATGCCCTTCGTAAAGCCTGTGTTGCCAATAAAGTAGTTCCAATGCTTTGCGGATCTGCCTTCAAGAATAAAGGTGTTCAAACCATGCTGGATCTGGTGATGGAATTGATGCCTTCTCCTATGGATAAAGAAAGCATTAAAGGTATACACCCTGATACAGGAGAAGAAATTTCACGTAAGCCGGATGTAAACGAGCCTTTCACCGCACTTGCTTTTAAAATTGCTACCGATCCTTATGTAGGCCGTTTGGCATACTTCCGCTGCTACGCCGGTAGATTGGAATCTGGTTCCTATATTTTGAATACCCGCTCCGGAAACAAAGAGCGTATCTCCAGAATTTTTCAAATGCATGCCAATAAGCAAAACCAGATTCCGTTTATCGAAGCTGGTGACATTGGCGCTGCAGTAGGTTTTAAAGACATTAAGACAGGAGATACCATGTGTGCTGAAAATGCACCCATCATTCTCGAAGCAATGAATTTCCCAGAGCCGGTTATCGGATTAGCTATTGAAGCCAAAACACAGGCTGATATGGATAAAATGGGAGTGGCATTGAATAAATTATCTGAAGAAGATCCTACTTTCCGCGTTCGTACAGATGATGAAACCGGCCAGACTATTATCAGCGGAATGGGTGAATTGCACCTGGAGATTATCGTTGACCGGATGCGTCGTGAATTTAAAGTGGAAGTTAACCAGGGAGCACCCCAGGTAAATTATAAAGAGGCAATCAATGGCACTTATGAACACCGTGAAGTCTATAAAAAGCAGACCGGTGGCCGTGGTAAATTTGCAGATATAAAGTTTGTAGCATCTCCTACTGATGCTGATTTCGAAATCACTGATAAAAATGGTGGTTTGCAGTTTGAGAATGAGATTACAGGTGGTAACATTCCCCGTGAATTTATTCCATCGGTTGAAAAAGGCTTCAAGGCCGCAATGGTGAATGGCGTACTTGCCGGTTATCCGTTGCAAACCCTTAAGATCCGCCTCATCGATGGTTCTTACCACACCGTTGACTCGGATTCACTATCATTCGAAATTTGTGCCCGTACAGCTTTCAGGGAATCACTTCCAAGCTGTCGCCCGGTTTTACTGGAGCCGATAATGAAACTTGAAGTTATTACACCTGATCAGAATATGGGTGATGTTGTTGGTGATCTTAACCGTCGTCGCGGACAAGTGGAAGGAATGGATTCCAAGGCCGGAGCGCAGGTAGTGAAAGCGAAAGTTCCGCTTTCTGAAATGTTTGGTTATGTGACACAATTGCGTACCATCACATCAGGAAGAGCTTCTTCTACTATGGAATTCAGTCATTATGCTGAAGTTCCCAAGAATATTGCAGAGGAAGTAATTGCCAAGACAAAAGGAAAAGCTTCCGGAAAAACAGCTACTGTTTAAAGTATCCTAATTAATCGTTCTTTATAAACACCATGAGTCAGAGAATCCGCATCAAATTAAAGTCTTACGATTTCAACCTGGTTGATAAATCAGCTGAAAAAATCGTAAAAACGGTTAAAACAACCGGTGCTGTTGTGAATGGACCCATTCCATTGCCCACCGAGAAAAAGATCTATACCGTTCTTCGCTCTCCGCACGTGAATAAAAAAGCACGTGAACAATTCCAATTGTGTTCCTATAAGCGACTGCTGGACATTTACAGCTCAACGGCAAAAACTGTTGACGCGCTTATGAAATTGGAACTTCCAAGCGGTGTTGAGGTTGAAATTAAAGTTTAGTTAGATCTTAATAAATCATTGAATCACAAATAAGTATAAAATAGATTAAAATGTCAGGTTTAATCGGAAAAAAAATAGGGATGACCAGCATTTTTGATGCTGACGGTAAAAACATCCCGTGCACCGTAATCCAGGCTGGGCCTTGTGTGGTTACACAGGTAAGAACCAGTGAAAAGGATGGCTATTCAGCTGTTCAATTGGCTTTTGGTGAACGCAAGGAGAAAAATACTCCCGCTGCATTGAAAGGTCATTTCGCCAAAGCGAATACGACCCCTAAGAGAAAGGTTATCGAATTCTCCGGGTTTGAGACAGAGTTTACTGTTGGCGACCAGGTGACGGTTGATATATTAACTGAAGGTATGTATTGCGATGTGGTAGGTGTTTCCAAAGGTAAAGGCTTCCAGGGTGTTGTAAAACGTCATGGTTTTGCCGGAGTCGGAGGTCAGACCCACGGTCAGCACAACCGTTTGCGTGCTCCAGGTTCATTGGGCGCATCTTCATGGCCATCACGTGTATTCAAAGGAATGCGCATGGCAGGCCGTATGGGTGGCGACAATGTAAAGCTGGTTAACCTTCAAATTGTAAAAATACTTGCGGATCAGAACCTGGTTTTAATCAAAGGTGCCGTACCCGGAGCAAAAGGATCTTACGTTACAATAGAGATTTAAGATGGAAATTATAGTTAAACAATCAACAGGCAAAGATACCGGCCGTAAAATCACACTTAACAGTGAAATTTTCGGTGCCGAACCAAACGATCACGCTATTTACCTGGATGTAAAGCAAATCCTCGCCAACAAGCGCCAGGGTACGCATAAATCCAAGCAGCGTAATGAAGTTCATGGTACTACCAAGAAACTAAAGCGCCAGAAAGGTACCGGTGGTGCCCGTGCCGGATCCAAGAAGTCTCCCTTGTTTGTGGGTGGCGGACGTGTTTTCGGACCTGAGCCCAGAGATTATACTTTCAAGCTCAATAAAAAGGTGAAACGCCTTGCCAGAATTTCGGCCCTGAGCCACAAAGCGAAAGCCAATTCAATCACCATCCTGGAAAACCTTGAAATGGGTGCTATCAAAACCAGTGAATACATCAAGGTGCTGACCGGACTCGATCTGAAAGGAAAAAAAACACTCGTGGTGCTTCCGGAATCAAACAAAAACGTATATTTGTCCTCCCGAAATTTAGCTGGGACTAAAGTAGTAACAGCTTCTGATTTAAATACTTACGATATTCTGAACGCTCAGACGCTGGTATTAGTCGAAGGATCATTGCCTGTAATTGAAAAAACATTAGCGAAATGAACATCCTGCAAAGGCCTATTATAACTGAAAAAATGACCCGTTTAGGCGAAAAGTCGGGTCGTTACGGATTTATTGTAAATCCCCGGGCCAATAAAATTCAGATTAAAAGAGCAGTTCAAGATTTATACAACGTAGTGGTTGTGGATGTCAATACCATGAACTACGTCGGAAAGAAGAAAACCAGGGGAACCCGTGGTGGCTTTACTTCCGGAAAAACGGCTGCCTTCAAAAAAGCGATTGTTACCCTGAAATCAGGTGACGTCATTGATTTTTATAGTAATATATAACCCTAGATTACAAGAAGCAATAAAATGGCTATCAAGAAGTTACGCCCCATGACTCCCGGTCAGCGACACAAAGTGGTGATCGATAATGACGAAATCACCACCAATCGCCCGGAGAAATCCTTAGTTGTTAGTAAATCCCGCTCGGGAGGACGTAACGGCTCTGGTAAAATGACCATGCGTTACATCGGTGGCGGTCACCGTATGAAACTGCGTCTCATCGATTTTAAGAGAGACAAGCAAGGTGTACCCGGAACTGTTGCTACTATTGAATACGATCCCAACCGTACCGCTAACATCGCATTGATTCATTATGCTGATGGAGAGAAACGTTATATTATAGCTCCTACGGGTTTAAAAGTAGGGATGCCGGTTATGGCTGGTGAAACTGCCACTCCTGAACTGGGAAATGCCATGTTTTTGAAAGATGTTCCACTGGGAACTTTGATTCATAACCTGGAATTACGTCCAGGTCAAGGTGGAAAAATGGCACGCAGTGCTGGCTCTTATGCTCAATTGGCTGCCCGTGATGGAAAGTATGCCATCATTAAAATGCCTTCCGGCGAAACCCGGATGATCCTTGTTGCCTGTCTGGCTACCATTGGAACAGTTTCCAATGCCGATCACGATAAGGAAAGTCATGGTAAGGCCGGTCGTGTACGCTGGATGGGCCGCCGACCACGTGTACGTGGTGTAGCCATGAACCCGGTTGATCACCCAATGGGTGGTGGTGAAGGTCGTGCTTCAGGAGGCCACCCACGTTCAAGGAAAGGTCTCTATACCAAAGGTCTTAAAACCCGTGTTAAGAATCACCCAACCGACCGTTACATTGTTGAACGTCGTAAGAAATAATTAAACAAAGACTTTAGTTAAAGAATATAAATTACTGATTAATAATGAGTCGCTCACTAAAAAAAGGCCCGTTCATCGACTTCAAACTCGAGAAGAAAGTGGTTACCATGAATGATTCCAAGAAAAAGACCGTGATTAAAACCTGGTCAAGGAGATCCATGATAGCCCCTGAATTTGTAGGGCATACCCTGGCTGTTCACAATGGCAATAAATTCATTCCCGTGTATGTAACTGAAAACATGGTAGGACATAAACTGGGTGAGTTTGCACCCACCAGGACTTTCCGCGGGCACTCAGGAAATAAAGATAAAGCATCGAAATAATCATGGGAGCTAGGAAACGTACAGCTGCAAACGCACGCAAGGAGATGATGAAAGTCACATCTCTGTCCAGGTTAAACAATTGCCCTACATCACCGCGCAAGATGCGCCTGGTGGCGGATTTGATCCGTGGAAAAAAAGTGGAAACTGCACTCAATTCTTTACGCTTCAGCACCAAAGAAGCTGCAGCCCGTCTGGAGAAAGTTTTGCTTTCAGCCATTTCAAACTGGCAGGCAAAAAATGAAGGACAAAGGATTGAAGATCACGATTTGTTTGTGAAAGAAATATTCATCGACAGCGGTCGCCAGCTGAAACGGTTGCGCCCAGCCCCGCAAGGACGCGGACACAGGATCCGCAAGCGTTCTAATCATATTACATTAATCGTTGACAGCAAAACTGCAACTACAACAGAAGCCACAGTAAATTAATAATATACAGTCAAGATAAGCATGGGACAAAAAGCTAATCCGATAGGTAATCGTTTAGGTATCATCAGGGGATGGGATTCCAACTGGTACGGTGGAAGAAATTACGCCGACAAACTGGTTGAAGATGAGAAAATCAGGAATTACCTGATGGCGCGTCTTGCAAAAGGTGGTGTTTCTAAAATCATCATTGAGCGTACGCTGAAGCTGATTACCGTAACCATCAACACGGCACGTCCGGGTATCGTTATTGGAAAAGGCGGAACTGAAGTTGACCGTATCAAGGAAGAATTAAAAAAATTGACTAAAAAAGATGTGCAGATCAACATCTTCGAAATAAAAAGACCGGAACTCGATGCACAACTGGTAGCTGAAAGTATCGCACGCCAGTTGGAAGCCAGGATTTCATTCCGCCGTGCAGTGAAAACTGCAGTAGCCTCTACCATGAGAATGGGAGCTGACGGAATCAAAGCTATGGTAGCAGGACGTTTAGGTGGTGCTGAAATGGCACGTACCGAGCAATACAAAGAAGGCCGTATTCCATTGCATACTTTCCGTGCTGATATCGATTTCGCTATCGCTGAAGCTCAAACTTCATACGGAAAAATTGGAGTGAAAGTATGGATCTGTAAAGGAGAAGTTTTTGGAAAGCGTGATTTGTCACCGAACGTGGGAATGAACAGCCAAACCAAAAGCAAAGGCGGACCGCAGGGTGGCCCATCCGACAGGAAAGGCGGCGATCGCAGGGATAACCGCGACAACCGTGACAACAAAAAGCCGCGTGGCAACAAGTAATTGATTTAATAAATAAGAATAAATAAATACCTGAAATAAGATGTTACAGCCGAAGAAAACGAAATTCCGGAAGATGCACAAGATGAAGGCCAAGGGTAATGCAACCCGTGGTGCTGAGGTGGCTTTTGGTTCGTTCGGATTAAAATCACTGGAAACTGCCTGGGTTACTTCCCGTCAGTTGGAAGCAGCCCGTGTAGCAGTAACCCGTTTTATGAAACGTGAAGGGCAAATCTGGATCCGCGTATTTCCTGATAAACCGATTACCAGGAAGCCTGCCGAGGTTCGTATGGGTAAAGGAAAAGGAGCTCCTGAATATTGGGTGGCTGTAGTAAAACCCGGAAGAATTCTTTTTGAAGCCGATGGTGTTCCAATGGCTACTGCAAAAGAAGCACTCCGACTTGCTGCTCAGAAACTGCCGGTAATTACCCGATTCATAGTAAGAAGGGATTACGAAGGAGTTTAATTACCATCCTGAACCATTAAAGTTAAGATAAGAAAATGAAACAAGATATTGTAAGAGACCTGACTAAAGACGAAGTACGTGACCGCATTGCGGAAGAGCGCGCCAGTTATGCCAAACTCAAAATGAGCCATGCGGTTTCTCCCATTGAGAACCCATTAAAAATCAGGGCTTCCAGAAGGCTGATCGCCCGTCTTGAAACTGAATACAAGAAGCGTACATCAGCTTCATCACCTGAAATAAAGAAATAATTGACCATGTCAGAAGTAACCATAGAAAGAGCCCTCCGCAAGGAGAAAACCGGTATCGTTACCAGCAACAAGATGAAAGAATCTATTGTAGTTGCGGTGGAACGTAAGGTAAAGCACCCGATTTACGGGAAATTTATCAGCCAGACCATTAAGTTTATGGCGCATGACCAGGGGAATACCTGCGGCATCGGCGATAAAGTACGTATTATGGAAACGCGTCCTATCAGCAAAAACAAGCGCTGGAGACTAGTTGAAATTCTTGAGAAAGCAAAATAACAGAGTTTAATAAAGAACCTATAAAGACATGATCCAGTCGGAATCAAGACTTACCGTAGCCGATAACAGTGGTGCCAAAGAGGTACTGTGTATCCGGGTATTGGGAGGTACAGGAAAAAGATACGCTTCACTTGGCGATAAAATAGTGGTGACTGTAAAGCACGCCATCCCGGCAGGTAATATTAAAAAGGGAACCGTTTCCAAAGCAGTGGTGGTACGCGTGGCGAAAGAAGTGCGCAGAAGCGACGGATCGTATATCCGTTTCGATGATAACGCAGTAGTGTTGCTGAGTGCCAACGATGAATTGAGAGGTACCCGTATTTTCGGGCCTGTTGCAAGGGAGTTGCGTGAAAAACAATATATGAAAATAGTTTCTTTAGCTCCGGAGGTATTATAATGGAAAGAAGTAAAAACTCACAGCCAAAACTGAAAATCAGGAAAGGCGATACGGTGAAAGTAATTGCCGGTGAAAGCAAAGGTCAGCAAGGTAAAGTCCTGGAAGTAATTCTTGACAAAAGAAAAGTTCTTGTGGAACGGGTTAACCTGGTTTCCAAGCACAGCAAACCTAATGCTAAAAATACACAGGGCGGTATCGTGAAGCAGGAAGCAGCTATCCACATTTCCAATGTGATGCTGGTAGATCCTACATCAGGAAAAACAACCCGCGTTGGCCGAAAGTCGGTTGACGGAAAAATGACTCGTTTCGCTAAAAAATCAGGGGAGGTAATTAAATAATGTCTTATTCACCCAGACTTAAGGATAAATACAGCAAGGAAATTGCTAAAAACCTGAAAGAGCGTTTTGCTTATAAAAGCATCATGCAGGTTCCTAAATTGTTGAAAATTTGTGTGAACCAGGGAGTTGGTGACGCTGTTACCGACAAGAAACTGGTAGAGTACGCTTTGAATGAAATGTCCAATATTACCGGTCAGAAAGCTGTACCAACCAAATCGAAAAAAGATATCTCCAACTTCAAACTCCGTAAGGATGTTGCCATTGGAGTACGAGTGACACTTCGTGCTGAAGTGATGTATGAATTCCTTGACAGGCTGATCGCTGTGGCACTGCCACGTATCCGTGACTTCAAAGGAGTTAATAGCAAAGGTTTCGACGGACAGGGCAATTATACGCTGGGTGTTACCGAGCAGATCATTTTCCCGGAAATCGATATCGACAAGGTGAATAAGATCACCGGTATGGACATCACGTTTGTGACTTCCGCAAAGACCGATGATGAAGCATTTCATCTCTTAAAAGAATTTGGAATTCCGTTTAAAACCAATAATTAAGATAAATGGCAAAAGAATCAGTAAAAGCCAGGGAACGCAAACGTGCGAAAGCAGTTGCCAAGTATGCCGAGAAAAGAGCCGCATTAAAGGCTGCCAAGGATTATGCAGGGCTGAGTCAACTTCCTAAAAATGCATCTCCGGTGCGTTTACATAACCGTTGCCTTCTTACAGGCAGGCCTCGCGGGTATATGAGGCAGTTTGGTATTTCAAGGGTACTCTTCCGTAAGATGGCCCTGGAAGGAAAAATTGCAGGAGTCACCAAAGCCAGCTGGTAATTAAATAAAACAGAAACAAGAAAATACATTCAATACAATGACTGATCCGATAGCAGATTACCTGACCAGGTTGCGTAATGCGATGAAGGCTAACCACAGAATTGTGGAGGTTCCTGCATCCAACATTAAGAAGGAAATTACCAAGATCCTGTTCGACAAAGGTTATATTCTGAACTATAAGTTCGAAGAAACTGAGAATCACCAGGGAAATATCAAGATTGCCCTTAAATACAATCCGGTAAATAAACTTCCCGCCATCAAGAAAATTGAACGGGTAAGTAAACCAGGTCTCCGCAAGTATTCCGGTGCCGATGAAATTCCACGAGTGCTGAACGGCCTTGGAATGGCTATCGTTTCTACCTCACAGGGAATGATGACGGATAAGGAAGCCCGGAGGAACAATATCGGTGGCGAAGTATTATGTTTAGTTTATTAATATTAAAGAAGGTTTAGATCATGTCCCGCATAGGAAAATTACCCATTACTATACCCTCAGGAGTAACCGTTGATATTAAACCAACACAGGTTACCGTGAAAGGTCCTAAAGGAACCCTCCACCAAAAAGTGGAAGATGGCATTTCAATGTCAATGGAAGGTTCCACTCTCACGCTTGTAAGAGCCACTGAGCAGAAACGCCATAAAGCATTGCACGGCTTGTACCGTTCACTGGTTTCCAATATGGTAAAAGGTGTAACCGAAGGATATAAAATAGAGCAGGAACTTGTGGGTGTGGGTTACCGCGCCAGTGCACAGGGCCAGATGCTTGATCTTGTTCTGGGTTATTCCCACCACGTGGTGTTTGAATTGCCAACTGAAATAAAAGTGGTTACCCGTCAGGAACGTGGGCAAAACCCGATTATCACCCTTGAGAGCTTCGATAAGCAACTCATCGGCCAGGTAGCGGCAAAGATTCGTTCATTGCGTGTTCCTGAACCCTACAAAGGAAAAGGTATTAAGTTCGTAGGTGAAGTTTTAAGACGTAAAGCAGGTAAGTCTGCAGCTAAAAAATAATTGAATCCATGGAATCCAGGAAAGTAAACAGGAGAAAAAGTATCCGGAAAAGAATTCGCCGGATTGTTACCGGTACCGCCGAGCGTCCCCGTTTATCAGTGTTCAGAAGCAATAAACAGATTTATGCCCAATTGATAGATGATATCTCCGGCAAAACCCTGATATCGGCTTCTTCACGTGAGAAAGCTATTGAAGAGGGTGTAACAAATAAAGTTGAAGAAGCTTCCATCGTTGGGAAAGCACTTGCCGAAAGAGCAGTAGCTGCCGGAATGACTGAGGTTGTTTTTGATCGTGGAGGGTATCTCTACCACGGAAGAGTGAAATCACTTGCAGAGAGTGCAAGAAACGCAGGCTTAAAATTCTGATCACAAAATGCTATCGACAAACTTAAAAAAGGTTAAAACCAGTGAGATTGAGCTAAAAGACAGGCTCGTGGCTATTAACAGGGTAACTAAAGTAACCAAAGGAGGCCGTGCTTTCACCTTTTCTGCCATCGTGGTGGTAGGAGATGAAAAAGGCGTTGTTGGATATGGACTCGGTAAAGCAAAAGAAGTTACCGATGCGGTTAGCAAAGGTGTGGATGATGCTAAAAAAAATCTGGTGAAAGTATCCGTTAACAAAGGAACTGTTCCCCATGAGCAAATTGGAAAATTCGGCGGCGCCCTGGTGCTTCTGAAGCCTGCTGCTCCCGGAACCGGTGTAATTGCCGGTGGTGCCATGCGTGCTGTTCTGGAAAGCGTTGGAATTACCGACGTACTTGCAAAATCAAAAGGCTCTTCCAATCCTCATAACGTGGTGAAAGCTACCATCGATGCCCTCGCCCAGATGCGTGATGCAATTGGTGTTTCTCAACAGCGTGGTGTTGCAATGGAAAGAATATTCGAAGGATAATCAAATAGTTATAAAGAATATTTAATTATTTAATTTAAATAACCGGGCCCGGTGCCTGGAAAATGAAATGGCAAAAGTTATTATCAAACAAGTAAAAAGTGGTATCGATCGCCCAGAGCGTCAAAAGCGTACCTTGAAAGCACTGGGACTTCGCAAACTGAACCATTCGGTTGAGAAAGAAGCCACTCCCCAAATCATGGGTATGGTACGTGCAGTACAGCACCTTGTCATCGTTGAAAAAGCATAAATAGCATTAATTACTATATAATAAGAAGTTATTGAACATGAATCTTAGCAATTTAACACCTGCAACAGGCTCCGTAAAGGACAGGAAGCGTATTGGCCGCGGACAAGGTTCCGGTCGTGGTGGTACTTCCACACGCGGACATAAAGGTGCCCAGTCAAGATCAGGATACAGCCGCAAAGTCGGTTTTGAAGGAGGACAGATGCCCTTGCAGCGTCGTTTGCCTAAGTTCGGATTTAAGAGCCTGAATAAAATTGAATATAACGGAATCAACCTGGATGTTTTACAGGGTTTGGTTGACAAACACAATATTTCAGATATCACTCATGAGATTTTTGTGGGTCACGGATTGGCCTCCAAACGCGACCGGGTGAAGATCCTGGGAAGAGGTGAATTGAAATCAAAAGTTAATGTAACAGCTCACGCTTTTTCCAATACGGCAAAATCAGCTATTGAAGCCCTGGGTGGAACAACAACAGCAACCGGTAAATGAAGAATCTGATAACCACACTTCGCAATATTTTCAAGATCGAAGATCTGAAGGCAAGAATCCTGTTCACACTGGGACTCATTACCATTTACAGACTTGGAGCGCATGTCGTTCTGCCTGGTGTTGATCCTGAAGGACTGGCCAATTTACAGGCTCAGTCAGAAGGTGGTATTCTTGGTTTGATCGATATGTTTGCAGGTGGAGCCTTTTCACAGGCTTCCATTTTTGCATTAGGAATTATGCCTTACATCTCTGCTTCCATCGTGGTGCAGCTGTTGGGAGTCGCAGTGCCATATTTCCAGAAATTACAGAAAGAAGGCGAAAGCGGAAGAAAGAAAATGAACCAGATCACACGCTGGCTGACTGTTGCAGTGACTCTTGGACAAGCTCCGGGGTACCTTGTCAACCTGAAGGCGCAGTCACCTGAAGCCATCATAATGGACGGCACCGGATTCTGGATAACATCTATTCTTATTCTTACCGCAGGTACTTTATTCGTAATGTGGATCGGTGAGCGGATTACAGAAAAAGGAATAGGAAACGGTATCTCCCTGATCATCATGATTGGTATTATTGCCAGATTGCCACAATCGCTATATGATGAATTGTTATCGCGCTTGAATGAAGGTGGCGGACTGGTGATCTTCCTGGTAGAAATGGTCGCGCTGTTTGGAGTAGTAGTTGCCGTGATCCTGTTAGTACAAGGTACCCGGCGAATACCGGTGCAGTTTGCAAAGAAAATCGTAGGAAATAAACAATATGGCGGAGTTCGCCAGTACATTCCACTTAAGGTAAATGCTGCCGGTGTAATGCCAATCATTTTCGCCCAGGCGATCATGTTCATTCCTGCTACCATTGCGCAGTTCTTCCCTGAATCAGCCTCATGGCAGGGTTTTGCCGGTACATTCACCGACTTCACCTCGTGGGGATATAACTTAACTTTTGCCACCCTGATCATTCTGTTCACATATTTCTATACAGCAATATCGGTGAACCCGAACCAAATGGCAGAAGACATGAAGAAAAACGGTGGTTTTATTCCTGGTGTGAAGCCGGGTAAAAAAACAGCTGAATTTATTGATGATGTGATGTCGAAAATTACCTTGCCGGGATCTATATTTCTTGCGTTTGTGGCCATATTGCCAACGTTCGCAAGTCTTGCCGGTGTGAACAGCAACTTCGCCCAGTTTTATGGAGGAACATCGCTCCTGATTTTGGTCGGTGTGGTATTAGACACCTTACAGCAAATTGAAAGTCATTTGCTCATGCGTCACTATGACGGACTTATGAAAACCGGCAGAATCAAAGGCAGGAGTGCAGTAGGAGCAGCCGTTTAATTACGGTGGTGAATTGATTGTGCCAAAAACAGAAATACGTTGCAGGTTATTTACAAGACACCGGAACAAATAGAGTTAATAAGAGTTAGTTCTTTACTTGTTGGAGATACATTAGCCGAAGTTGCATCCGCACTTAGGCCCGGAATTACCACCCTGGAGTTAGACCAGATAGCGGAAACGTTTATCAGGGATCACAAATCGGTGCCGGCCTTTAAAGGATACAACGGATTCCCGGGTTCACTCTGCATTTCAGTAAATGCGGAAGTGGTTCACGGAATTCCCGGTAAACGGGAATTGATTGAAGGGGATGTGGTATCAATTGATTGTGGAGTGATCTGTGACGGATACTTCGGGGATTCAGCTTACACCTTTACCATTGGTGATGGTACCGAAATAACCCGGAAACTGTTAAAGGTTACCAAAGAGTCACTGTACCTGGGAATTGAAAAAGCCATTTCAGGGTTCAGAATTGGTGATATCAGTGCAGCGGTTCAGGATCATGCCGAATCAAACGGATTTGGTGTAGTTAGGGAATTGGTTGGTCACGGAGTCGGAATACGCCTTCATGAAAAACCGGAAGTTCCTAATTACGGAAAGAAGGCAAGCGGAATGCTCCTGAAAACCGGAATAGTGATCGCTATTGAACCGATGATTAACGCGGGGAAACGCACTGTGAAACAATTGGATGACGGCTGGACGATTCTGACATCGGATCTTAAACCATCGGCGCACTTTGAACACACTGTGGCCATAGGAGTTCAGAAAGCGGATGTGCTCTCCTCATTTATAAAAATAGAAGAAGCGGAATTTAAAAATATCAACTTGAGTAAAATAGCAATAGCTTAAAACTGAATGGCCAAACAGGGAGTAATCGAACAGGATGGAACCATCATTGAAGCATTGTCAAATGCCATGTTCAGGATAGAGTTGGAAAATGGGCACGAGATCATCGCCCATATCTCCGGGAAAATGAGGATGAATTATATAAAAATCCTTCCCGGTGATAAAGTTAAGGTGGAAATGTCCCCTTATGATCTCACAAAAGGAAGAATAACGTACCGATATAAATAATTAATACAATGAAAGTAAGACCCTCTTTAAAGAAAAGAAGCGTTGATTGCAAAATTGTAAGACGCAAGGGACGTCTTTACGTCATCAACAAAAAGAACCCACGTTTTAAGATGCGTCAGGGTTAATCGTTAATTGAAAATAAAATATAAAGTACAATAAATGGCTCGTATATCTGGTATTGATTTACCAAAAAACAAAAGAGGAGAAATAGGTTTAACCTATATCTTCGGAATCGGTCGCTCAACGGCTCAACGCATCCTGTCTGAAAATGGCATCGACCTGAGCAAGAAAGTCCTTGAATGGAATGATGATGAGCTGACTGCTATCAGAACTTATATCAATGATAACATTAAGGTGGAAGGCGGACTTCGTTCTGAAGTGCAGCTGAACATCAAACGTTTGATGGATATCGGTTGCTACCGTGGTGTACGTCACCGCGTAGGTCTGCCCGTAAGAGGTCAAAAAACCAAGAACAATTGTCGTACCCGTAAAGGAAAACGTAAGACGGTTGCCAACAAGAAAAAAGTAACCAAGTAATCAATAACCTGGTAACGGAGGATAAGACCGCTATCAAGCATAAAAACAAGAATGGCAAAAACAGCTAAAGTAACCGCTAAGAAGAAGATTGTTAAGGTGGAATCTGTGGGTGAAGCTCACATCAATGCTACTTTCAATAACATCATCATCAGCATTACCAACTTAACCGGTCAAGTGGTGTCATGGGCATCGGCAGGTAAAATGGGTTTCAAAGGTTCCAAAAAGAATACTCCTTACGCTGCCCAGTTGGCTGCCCAGGATTGCTCCAAAGTTGCCTATGATGCAGGAATGCGCAAAGTAAAGGTGTTTGTTAAAGGACCCGGATCAGGACGAGAGTCAGCCATCCGTACCCTTCATAACTCCGGACTTGAAGTGAGTGAAATTGTGGATATCACCCCGATTCCTCACAACGGCTGCCGCCCTCCGAAACGCAGAAGGATTTAATAATTTAATTGATCAATCAGAAAACTCAATATAATACATGGCCAGGTATATAGGACCAAAGACCAAAATTGCCAGAAAATTCCGGGAACCGATTTACGGTCCTGATAAGAATTACGATAAGAGGAATTATCCTCCCGGGCAACACGGACAATCTAAAAAGCGCTCTAAACTTTCAGAGTACGCTACTCAGTTAAAAGAAAAGCAAAAGGTGAAGTACACCTATGGCATTCTTGAGCGCCAGTTTGCTAAAACTTTTGACCGCGCTTCCCGCAAGGAAGGAATCACCGGTGAGAACCTGTTGCAATTAATTGAATCACGTCTTGATAATGTTGTTTTCCGCCTGGGCATCGCACCAACGCGCTCAGCAGCACGTCAGCTGGTATCACATTGCCACATCACCATCAATGGTAAAGTAGTGAACATTCCTTCTTATACCATGAAAGCCGGGGAACTGGTTGGTGTTCGTGAAAAATCAAAATCTTCTCAGGTGATCACAGATTCCCTGCGCTCAAGAACCAATCGCCATTCATGGCTGGAGTGGGATGACAGCAAAATGGAAGGCAAGTTTGTTAGTGCACCAGCACGTGCCGACATTACCGAGAACATCAAAGAACAACTGATCGTCGAGTTGTACTCTAAGTAATTCACGATTGACCTCCGGTGATTCCGGAATTTGTTTGAAGATTGTAAGTATTAATAACAAAACTAAAAGAAGAATATAAACATGGCAATATTAGCGTTTCAAAGACCGGATAAAGTGATTATGCTACAGTCTACTGAGCATATCGGTACATTTGAGTTCCGACCACTGGAGCCCGGTTATGGAATTACTATTGGAAATGCACTGAGGAGAATCCTCCTTTCATCTCTTGAAGGTCATGCCATCACTACCGTTAAAGTATCCGGTGTTGATCATGAGTTCTCCACTATCAAAGGCGTTGTAGAAGACGTTACGGAGATGATTCTGAACCTGAAGCAGGTTCGTTTCAAAAAACAAATAGAATCTACGGATTCTGAAAAAGTTCAGGTTACCATCAATGGCAAAACACAGTTTACCGCCGGCGATATCGCAAAGCATACATCAGCGTTCCAGGTATTAAACCCTGATCTGGTAATATGCAATATGGAAACAAGCGTGAAACTTCAGGTTGATATTACTATCGATAAAGGCCGTGGTTATGTTCCTGCTGAAGAAAATAAGAGCAACAGCTACCCAATTGGTACTATTGCAATCGACTCTATTTACACTCCGATCCGTAACGTTCGTTACAACGTAGAAAACTATCGTGTAGAACAAAAGACTGATTATGAAAAACTGGTTCTGGAAATCGCTACCGATGGTTCTATTCATCCTAAGGATGCGTTGAAAGAAGCAGCGGAAATCCTGATTCATCACTTCATGTTGTTCTCTGATGAGAAAATCACTTTGGAGAGCAAACCAAAAACTCCTACTGAAGAGTTCGATGAGTCATCTTTGCACATGCGTCAGTTGCTGAAAACAAAACTTGTTGATATGGACCTTTCCGTTCGTGCCCTCAATTGCCTGAAAGCTGCTGATGTTGAAACCCTGGGAGACCTGGTTTCTTACTCGAAGAATGACCTGCTTAAGTTCAGGAATTTTGGTAAGAAATCGCTTACAGAATTGGAAGAACTGGTGAGAAGCAAGAATCTCAACTTCGGGATGAATGTTTCTAAATATAAACTCGAGAAAGACTAATTTAAATACAGCAGGTTCCTAATCCGAACCACAAGCAACAATAACGATGCGTCACGGTAAAAAAATAAACCATTTAGGCAGGACCAACACACACAGAGATGCGATGCTCTCTAACATGGCTGCGTCACTGATCCTCGGCAAGCGAATTAACACCACTGTAGCGAAAGCAAAAGCCCTTCGCAAATATGTGGAGCCTTTAATCACCAAGTCTAAAAGCGATTCCACACATTCGCGCAGAACGGTTTTCAGCTATCTTCAGAATAAGGAAGCTGTTGCAGAACTGTTCCGTGAAGTGGCCGGCAAAATCGGCGAGCGTCCGGGAGGATATACCCGTATCATCAAGACCGGTAACAGGTTGGGTGATGCCGCTGAAATGTGCATGATGGAACTTGTTGACTTCAACACCATCTTTGTAAAAGAAACCGGTACTGCTGCTAAAAAAGCTAAAACAACCCGTCGCGGACGTGCTAAAAAAGTTGAAGGTGCTGCTGATGCTGCTCCTGCAACTCCAAAAGCGAAGAAAGCTAAAGTTGAAAATGCTGAAAAAGCTCCGGATGCGGAAGGTGATACAAAAGAGTAATAACATGAACAATTGTTCATTTATAGAAAGGATATGGCTCAGGCTTTATCCTTTTTTTTATGTTAATTTTGCAAAATATCCTGTAAAGTACAATCATGAAATATACTCCTAAATCGCCCGCCATCCTGTTATTAGCCGATGGAACGGTTTTCTACGGAAAATCGGCGGGTAAGGTCGGTACCGCCACCGGTGAAATTTGCTTTAACACCGGCATGACAGGCTACCAGGAAGTTTTTACCGATCCTTCCTACAAGGGGCAGTTGTTACTGGCCACCAATGTGCACATAGGAAATTACGGGATTAAGTACGATGAATCGGAATCGGATTCGATTAAAATAGCCGGATTGATCTGCCGCAATTTCAGCATGTATTACTCACGCAAGCTGGCCGATACTTCCCTGAATGATTACTTTATTGAACAAAATATGGTTGTCATCAGTGACATCGATACCCGTGCACTGGTTCGTCATATACGTGATAAAGGCGCTATGAATGCGATTATATCATCCGATGAAATGGATGTTCAGAAACTGAAGGCGCTACTCATTAAAGTTCCCTCAATGGCAGGGTTGGAATTGTCATCTACAGTGAGTACTCCAAAACCTTATTACTTTGGAAATGCCGAGGCCCGTTTTAAAGTGGCTGTGCTGGATGAAGGCGTTAAAACAAACACGCTAAGGTGCCTTTCTGATCGTGATTGCTACGTGAGAGTTTTTCCCTATAATACCTCTTTCGAGGAAATGAATGAATGGAAGCCTGATGGAGTATTGGTCTCCAATGGACCGGGAGACCCTGCAGTAATGCCCACGGTAGTGCAAACGGTCAGGGACATTATTGCCAACGATGTGCCCATGTTCGGAATTTGCCTGGGTCACCAGCTGCTGGCTGAAGCATGTGGCATTTCAACCTTTAAAATGTTTAACGGTCACAGGGGAATCAATCATCCTGTAAAGAACATTGACCGCAACCACTCTGAAGTCACCTCACAGAATCATGGATTTGCAATCAGCAGGGAAGAAGTAGAAAAATCCGACCTCGTTGAGATTACACATGTCAACCTGAATGATAAATCTATTGAAGGGATCCGTGTGAAAAACAAAAAAGCTTTTTCAGTTCAATATCATCCCGAATCAGCTCCGGGGCCTGATGATTCACGATATCTTTTTGATGAGTTTGTGGGTTCGTTGAAGGTGGGGAGAAATGAACCTATTACTGCGTAGTAATCACTTCGGCGAATAAAGTTTTTTATTTTTATTTTATATTTACATTTAAAAAGGAACACTGTGAACAATTACAGGGTAGAACTTTGTTGATTGAAATTAAGGATGAAACAGATACTGCTGCAAATGGTGTAAATGAAGTACTAAAAAGAACACTCAAGGATTTTTGGACCATAACTCCGGTTGAATATTTAAATACCAATGCATATAATGAGGCTTTAGCGAATGAGGGTAATAAATATGCTGTACTATTGGCTTATGATGATGAATCATCAATTAGTGTGAAGCATTATTCGACTACCAAGTCAATGAAACAGAACGTTCCAGGCAATCCCTCGGCAGGATCATCTATGCAAGCAGACGGTCTTCCTAAACATACCAGTTCAACAAAATTTTACTTCAGTCATTACAACTTGTCTGTTAGTTTGATGAATGGTAAAATACCGGGAACTCAGGTATGTACAATTGCATTTGCCAACGAAAATATTAACACCTCCGATCTTCAGTTCGCAATTCAGCAGATGGCCCGACTGATTAATGCATCATTAAGCGGAATAAAAGGATTGAATTATTATGATCACAAAAAGAACATTGAATTTGTGAAAACTAAAACATTGCTGATCCCTACAGAACTTTTTAAGGAAGCGGATCTGCTGAAGTTAAAAGACAGTTATAAAATGCCATACAGAATTGTGAGTCTTGATGAAATGAATGAATTAGCGCTCACACGTGACGACCAATATATTTATCCAAAAATAATCTATAGCGTACAACACCGAACTTATGGATGGATCACGGTGGGTCCGAAAGAAGGAAACGTTACCTCTTTTATGGCATTTGGTGGTTTTAAGTTCAACACAACGGTGAAAGCCAATGAGGTTATCAAGACAAAGGATCTGAATTACATCGCTTCAAGTATGGCGCAAGGAATTAATAATAAATATAAATAAAAACTAGATTTTTTTTGTTTAACATTATCTGCCGGAACTTAGGGGTGACGTGCATTATAAAATTCCGGACAACGTTTCACCTGATTTGTCTTTTTTAATAACATTATCAGTTTAATATTTTTTTCTTCTTTGAAAACTTTTTTCAGTTTTTTTAATTTTGAAATATTGCAACCGAAAGGGATTATTTATTTACCAGCACCTTATATCTATTTATAAAATTACCATTTGTTAACTCGAATATATACATGCCGGAGAGCAGATTATTTATCTGAATTCTTGTACCCGAAATTTTCGATTCCTGAATTTGTTTACCATCGATCGAATAAATTTTCAATTGTAGATCATTTATTTCTTGTGAAAAATTAATATTTACAAAATCGGTTGCCGGATTGGGATAAATAGAAATACCATTATTATGATTTTGAATTTGGGCAAGAAATGTGTTTATGCAAATGCCCGGCATATTAGCATCAAGAAATGTCATTCTTGCATCAATAAAGTTTTTTAACTCATAAATTACACCTGCATAATCAGGAGGCAGTGGTGATGGATTGGGCCAAACGTATACTCCTAAAATCGGCCACCTGTTAAAATTTCTTTCCTTTCCTTCGTCAAGATAAGTTGCAAGTGAATCAATAAAGGAAAACAATGCTGGAGTGGATAATAATCCCGGCCTTAAAATATCCCACCTGCATTTTAAGTCTGACGCAAATAACGAATCCTGTAATAATCGGTCCCACCAGAAAGGCACCTGATAGTCATCGGAAGATATATTAAACATGTAACTCCACCCATTTGTAGTGTTGCCTCCATAATAATTAATGTTTCCCCAGGCAATATCATAATCCCATACAGGTCCTATTTTTAATAAGCCTCCATTACTGTCTTTATCCTTGTGCAGAAAAGTACTTATACGATAACCGTCTATATTTCTGCTGATTTCATTTACTAAAAAATAATCAATGAAAGAACTGATATCCATCACTGATCTGTAACCATAAACCAGATCATTAAACGCCGGACTATTTAGGATGATTTCGAATGAATCTATAAAATTTTCAATATAATCTTTCTGCACCTGGAGCATATCAGTACTTTTTGGATATTCATAAAGAAACTCAGGGTTCGGCCCGCCACTTACTGGAGAAAATGAAGACAACCAACTATCACCGCCGGATCCGGTACTTTTATCAATTTTAATAATGTAGCCAC
This sequence comes from Bacteroidota bacterium, assembly GCA_030855635.1. Lineage (GTDB taxonomy): Bacteria > Bacteroidota > Bacteroidia > AKYH767-A > OLB10 > JADKJB01. Next base: position 34,959 of record JALYQW010000052.1, read on the forward strand.
CGGTTAAATCATTGCCACTTGTATCTGTATCTGTTAATTTTGCAATATCGACCCGATTGTTATCACGTTTTATTTTTTCTGAAAGAATATATACTCCGCGGTATTGTCCGTCACGGAAAACTTCGCAATACCTCCACCTGGTTGCGTAATGTCCCATTTGCTGAGAGATGTTATATGCCAGAACGTTTCGCATTAATGTTTTATCTGTATAATTTGCATTCAGGATCCAATCGCTTTCCGACGGCATTCCAAGTATGCTCATGCTGGTATCATTCATGAGGCTGTCAGTTGTTTCAAAACCATAGCTTTTTTTCGGAAAATCCTGCGAACTCGAGCCGCGCAATTCTATTCCTGCCCATCCATTATAATCATTTGGTGCATCAGTATAAAAATTTCTGTTTCCGGCACCATTATCTGTTATCTCCATTTTAACTAAAATTTTAGGTTCATCAGGAATCGCCTGTCCATTGGTAAAAATTTTAACTATAGGCAGGTTGGATGAAAAAGGTGATGGAGGGGTGGCACTAAATGTAAGCGACCAACTGGTTACACTTCCAAGACCAAAAGGTAAGTAATCCTGGATTCGTAAGCGCCATAAGCCATTGCCAGATTGACCATTATTCGCATAACTTATTGCCCCCTCAGGATGAAAGGTTCCCATGAATGGGGGGCTGCCGTTTTGTATGAAATACGAGGCGCTGTCATTGAAGCAGGTATTAAAGTCATTACCTGTACCTCCATTAGCTGTGGAAAGTTCAATTTCGCTGCCATCAGGGCAAATTAAATAGATTAACAGATCACCGGTACGGGAATGATCAATTTCAATACAAACACTTTCAAGTCCGTATGTTGTATCAAGCGAAGCAGGAAGTCCGGAAACAGGTAAATCATAGTAAGTTATTGCAAGATCAGGAACCCATCCCCCGGGGCCGGTAAAAGTTTGTGCGTGTGCTGTTAACTTTAAAAAGAAAAAAATAGCAGTGTAAAATAGGAATGCTCTCATAATAAGTGTGTAAATCAATACAATTTATGAAATTATTGATTCACTTTCACTATTTGATAAAAATTTTTCAGGATGAGAAATTCACTTATGAATGCTCCAACTCAAAAGAATCCTATAACTGCTTGACAGCGACCATCATATTAATAACCTTGTATTTTTATTTCTGTCGATTCTTTATCCTCAGGTTTTTAATTTCCCAATGTAGCATAATATAACTGGTATCTTTTAGTATACCGGTATCTTTTTGGAAAGCAGTATAAAATGTATACCGAATTGAGCTTAATTTTGCGGTGTTAGTTAATTCTCATCCTAAAAAGCTTTTTTATTAATCAATACGTGGTATTCAATTTTTACCATGCATAATTGTAAATCATCTCTTAAAGATGAATGCTTTGTTTAGAATTACGGTGTTTCTTCCGGTGCGATTACCGGAATCGTACAGTTACGAAAGTCTTTGGGATTTCGGGTGACGATTCCGTCCATGTCTTTAATCGTATAGGCACATTGAGCTTGGAGCGCATCTTCAAAATCCTTGAATTTTGAATTAAGTCCTTTTTTTAAGATATGAATATCTATAGGAATAATTCTTAAATAATCCATAAGGTTCAATAATATAATTCTCAATTTTTTCTCATCGATGTATTTTTTCAGGAGATAATAAGTGGTAGCAATTGAATGTGATGATGTATACAACTGGATATCTCCTTTTTCAGCAAGCAGAAAAAACTTAAATGCAAATTTGCTGAACGGTTTACGATCTGCTATGAAATCTATCAAAATATTGGTGTCGACAAAATATTTTTTCATAAGTGTTTTTTCTCCAGATAGGAACGAAGTTCCTTTTCCGCATCAAAATCTTTTGGAAGCCTGACGGCACCCATTATTTTCTTAAGTTTTGGAGATGGAGTTTCCTCACTATTTTCATTAGTGATTAATTCCAGATAGTTTTCAATAATCTCCGATAAACTTCTGCCGGTTTTACTTGCATAGATTTTAGCCCGGTCAATTATTGATTTTTCCACGGTTAAAGTGAGTTTTGTTGTCATGCTACGTGTAATTTTTATAAATATACGTATGAAAATTGTGAAAAACAAATAATCTTGGTTATTTAATTGAAAATGAATAATCTAAAATGATAAATGACGCAGGAAGCAAAGTTACTGGTTTATATTTGATTACCTTAACTTATACTTCGGCATTCTCCCAAAACTCGTCCTTCTGAAGGTTTGAGACTAGCCCCTGCCTGCAGCACACATGGTTGCAGGTTGTTCCTTTTTTGAATGAAAACATTTCGAAAAGGGATTAAAAAATTAGCGATGATCTTAAATAAAACTTTTATTTCATTAATCAGTTTTGATCCAGTTCCCGTACAAAACATTTTTATTAATGATCAATTTGACAAGATAAATTCCTGATTGCAGACAGGTGAAATCAAGGGTCGTGTTTTGCAGATTATTATTTTCAAACACTTTCTTACCGCTTATATCACTTATGGTAAGTTGTCCATGAAGACTTGTTTCAGGAAGCACCAACATTCCTGATGAAGGATTTGGAATGATCAATAATTTTTCGTTTAGTGATGAGTTTTCCCACAATCCTGTAACATCAATAATCGTAATTTGACTGGTGCATTGTGAAGTATTTCCATAAAGATCGGTTACGGTCATAGTCACAGTGTTTACACCGATGTTAGAACAATTAAATGTTGATTGCGATAATGAATAGGATATCTGATTACAATTGTCAGTTGAACCATTATCTATATCGACAGCACTGATAGTTACAAGGCATGTTGTATCCATCATAAAAACAGTATCATGGCACAATGCAATAGGAAATATATTCTCGGTGACGGTAACAGTCGACTGACAACTATCCACTAATCCGTTCAGACTTGTAGCATACATGGTCACAATGTTAGTTATGGGCGATTGACAATTAAAGGAGGACTGTGATAATGATAATACAGACGGTCCGTAAAAATCATAGGTACCTGCATCTATTAACGAAGGTAGCAACGTAGCATAATTGGTTGAATCAATAATTATTGTTATATCCTGGCAGGAAGTAATCGGACCATAATTAATTGTATTAAAAACCTCGTTAGTAACAACTGGTAAATTGAAGTCAAAATAAATTTCTGCTTTATTGGTTATAACAACTCCATCACTTAAACCTGGATCCTGATCAATTCCAAATGTTATATATCCTTTGCTTTCTATAGTGTTGGTATTGGAATCGGGAAGTAGAATATTATCGAAAGTAAATTTAAGGATACTGTCACTTAATAATTCAACTAGATAATTGTGAGAAGCCATTTCAACCAGTAGGGAGTTTGGATTCAGAAATGAAGGAAGTGTATCAATTATAATAACTTTGAAAGCGGTATCCGTTCCCGTATTTTCAAATTCCACCATATAATGAAGCCTGTAATCAGGTGGAGTAATATGCTGCGGTCCGGCACCAATAGGAGACACTGTTATTTGATTGGGATCCATGGAACCCGTTACAATTCGTGTTCCTGTCGCGCTGTTATTTACATTATTTGTATCACATGATTCGAGTGAAATATTTGCAACGGATGAAAGTACAGTACCAAGTGTAGTACCAGCAGGAACCTGCAACCTGGTTGTTGTGGTTATTGAACTGAAACCATTCAGAGGCGGAATGTTCCAGCTTATAACATTTCCTGAATCCTGTCCGCCATTGCTGGCAGAAACAAACTGCAACAAACTATCCACCGTGAGTGTCAATAAAGTAGCAGGGGCATTTTGAATATTGGCATTCTCGACCTGTAAGAATATATAATGATCAAATCCGGGTCGTGCAACAGTAAGATACAGGTTTACCGATAAATCGCAAAGAGGTAGGAACGCAGAAGTATCTGCAATATTCTGGATAAAAACCGGCGAAATAGAATTCAGTTGAAAATTGAACGGGATTGAAGGACATTCCTGATCAAATCCAAATGGGTTGAACTGGCTGACCGTATAGAATCCAAATGGTAAATAAGCAGAAAATTGTCCGCTGTCATTAGTAAGCACTTGAAGATTTACGGGTTGTATATTCAAAGTTGTGTTGGGCATTAACAAATCATTGGGTGGTTGAAAGGCACAATCATTATTGCTGTCGTAAAAAATTTTACCACTGAAAGTACCGCATCCAAATTCAAAAAGATTAAAGGTGTCTCTTAGGTGTACGCCTATAGTATCGCCATCAAGTATACCCTCGAAATATTCAAATATTACAACACCTGTTATATTTAATCCGAAATCAAAGTCCTTTTCGGTCAGATTTTGCATTAAATCGCTATTATACAATGTAGATCCTAATTGAATTCCCTGCATGTCAAATAATTTAGCCTGAGGAAAACCAAAATAATTATAATTCCCAATATTTAATTGGAATGGAAATCCTGTAACATCCAAAACATGCTGATTGGTAATTTTGAACCGGGTGTTGGAGCAGGGAGCCTGTTGGGGGTCAGAGATGTTTATAACATCGCATGGACCTGTGAATTTAATATCAGGATCAAATGTAAATCCATTCAGCATGCTTGGGCAATTGGTAGGATTTGAATAAACCTCGTGCGTGATCCAGGGTCCCGGATTACATATAAGCATGGCGTGGTTATACCCGTCATACCAGGTGTATCCCGGAGTGGAATTCATAGGAGTTGTTTGACACCATGGATTGAAATACAAAACTCCATTGCATTTTCCGGGAGTAGTGGCAATGAATGAAAGGTTCGCCCAGAAATCAGGGGTCATATTTAAAGTAAACGAATCTGTAGCTGTCGCAGATAATGCGTCGGTAATCGTTAAAGTATAAGTTCCTGGTAACAAGTAATTAATAGAACCAGTTACAGCTCCAGTGGACCAGAGATATGTATATGGAGCTGTTCCGCCTGTAATACTTGCATTTATATCTCCATAACCGTCAGGACAATCACATTCAAGTACAGGCATAGGTGAGGAAAGGGTAACAGTAAGTGTCTGTGAAAGGCTCTTAATATGAATGAAAATAAACAGGCAAAAGAAAAAAATAGTCCGGTAATTCATGTTTGGAAGTTTATGATCTAGTCAAATATAACAGTAAATTTATTCATAACCTAAGTTAGGTTTTAAGAATGTAACAGCTCACCTTGTTTCCAATACGGCAAAATCAGCTGTTGAGGCCCTGGGTAGAACAACAACGGCAACCGGTAACTTTAAATACGATTCAGATTACCGGAATTGAATCTGTAACTTCCCATAATGGATTAACAGTTTATCCAAACCCTAATCGCGGAAATTGTACATTATTATTTAATGATCCCGTGAACGGTCATCACAACTTAGAATTATTCAATGTGACGGGTCAGATGGTATATAGTAAAACACATGTACAGAACAACACTACTTTAATACAAATTGAAACCGGTAAACTGGCACCTGGAATTTATACTTTAAGGTATACAGGAAACAATTTAGTTAAAAGTTTATTGATGGTAATAGAATAATCTTTATGAGATCAGCATGCACCATTGTTTCGTTGTTTGTCACCTTTCTTAAAACGGTAAATGGCTTGCAATCCCTGCAATAACGGTTATGATTGCATCCGATTTATTTTATTGCTCCCGTATCATTATAACTTCTGCTTCAGCCAGCCCTTTTAAATTCTCATCCGCTTTAATTCCTTCTTTCACTTCAATATTTATTCCATCAGAAAGACCGGTCTTCACAATTCGTTTCTCATATTGTTGCGGAGTAGTTTCAACTTCCACGTAAGTGGAATCGCCTGAAATAGTCAGTAAACTTTCTTTAATGGCAAGCACACTATCGCGTCGTTCTAAAACGATATCAGCATTGGCACTGTATCCGGCGCGGATAAAATAATCGTCGCTAAGGGTAACAGATGCTTTTATCTGAAATTGAATAGCACCGTTCTCTTCAATTCCTTTCGGGGAAATATATTCCAGCCGCGCTTTGAATTCTTTATCTTCGATGGCACCGATTTTTAAAATCAGATCCATGCCGGTTTTAATTTTCCCCACTTCCGATTCATCAACTTTTCCTTCGAAAATCATTTCACCCATATCTGCTACTGATGCAATAGTGGTGCCTTCATTAAAAGTGTTGCTTTCAATAACAGAATTGCCCTCCTTAACGGGAACATCCAGCACCATGCCGGTAATAGTTGAACGCACGAGCGTATTGGTGATGTTTCCCATTTTCTTATTGGAACCTTCCTTAATCAGTGCCAGGTTATTTTCTGATGCTTCCATTTCTTCCTGTGCAGTATTGTAATTTAATTGCACGATCTGAAATTCCGTTGCAGGAATTACTTTCTGATCAAAAAGTTGCTTGCTTCGGTCAAAATCGCGTTTGCTATTTTCAAAACTTAATTTCGCACGGTTCATACGGCTTTCAGCATTGTTCAGGTTGACCATGTCGGGAATGATTTTTACCCTCGCAATCACATCGCCGCTCTTAACAAACTTACCGGCTTCCACATAAACTTTTTCAACAATACCCGAGACTTTGGCTTTAATGGCAATTTCCTTGCGGGGAACTACGGAGCCCGTTGCAACGGTTTTCTTAATGATGTTGGTGACAAGCGGTTTTTCGGTTTTATAAACCACCGGCTTGGCTTCCGATTTTTGGTAAAGAAAATAAAGTGTCCAGCCGAAAAGGAAGACAAATGCAATTCCAAGAACAATTTTCACTATTTTTTTCATAAGAAACGTTTATTAATTATTCAGCCCGTAATGCTTCAATGGGTTTAATTTTTAAGGCGCGGGCTGCAGGAATTAAACCCGCAAGCGCACCTGATACAATTAAAATTCCTAATGCTTTAATCGCAATACCAAGATCAACTTCCGGGTTGGTAAACATTTGTCCTTCGCCACCCGAGGAGGCAATGGCAGAGGAAATCAATTCGAGCAACCCAACACCCATTACCAATCCGAGATATCCTGCAAAAGTCGTAAGAACTACTGATTCGAGTAGAATTTGTTTGATAATATCTGATGGCGGTGCTCCGATGGCTCGGCGGATCCCAATTTCATTGGTCCGTTCTTTAATAATGATCAGCATGATATTGCTGACTCCTATAACGCCAGCGAATAAGGTTCCGATTCCAACTACCCATACCAGCATGGTAATGCCTGTAAACAGGCCGTTCATTTTATCAAACTCCTTTTCAAGATTAAAATGACCAATCGCCTGTCGGTCGTCGGGATGAATGGAATGACGTTCTTTAAGCAGCGCAATCACCTTATCCTCGACCTCTGAAACTTTATATCCTTCTTTGGAAGTGATGGCGAACCATCCTACCACATCCCCATAATTGAAAGCGCTTTGAAATGTGCTGAATGGCACAAATAAGGTGCTTGCATCTTCCTCGCCGCGATCGCTGCTCTGGTTGCTTTTAAATACACCCACAACCTGGAAAAACACCCCGTTGATTTCTATGTTTTTCCCAAGAGGGGAAATAGAATCACCAAAGAGCACTTTTTTTACCATAGGACCGATCACTGTGATCTTGCGTTTTTCTTTCTCATCAAATTGATTCATCACCCGGCCTTCAGTAATGCTGTAACTCTGAATTTTAAAAATTTCCGGATAATCACCATAAATAGAAAAGGAGCCCGTCTTCAATCCATAATTCACATTGTTATTGCCACCATAATTGCCTAATTGGTTACGGGGAGCAACGATTTCTGCTTCAGGTACATTTTCCCTTATAGCAGCGATATCGGAATTGTTGTAGTTAAAGTTTCGTCCCGGTTTGAAACCCTTATTAGCCATGCTGGTTCGCTGCGTCCAGGTGAAAAAACTGTTGGTGGCGAAATCTTTAAACCCCTGAGTAACTCCATTCTTCAATCCATTTCCGGAACCGAGCATAATGATGAGCATGAAAATTCCCCAGAACACACCAAAAGCTGTGAGGAACGTCCGCATTTTATTTTTGCTCAACGTGCTGTAAATTTCCTGCCACCGATCGCGGTCAAACATTTTTTTAATGTGCTAATGTGCTGATGTGATAATTTTTAATGTGCTAATTTACTGATGTGCTAAAATATTTTTAAAATTTTAATCCCTCAACTTACAATTTATTCCTTTTCCCTTTTCCCTTATAACTTATGACTTTTTCCTTATGACTTTTTTCCCTCATTCATCACGTAATGCCACCACCGGATTTATTCTACTGGCTTTGCGTGCCGGTATAAATCCTGCAATTGTTCCTGCAAGAATCAAAACAAATGTTGCCGAAATGGCGACCCCCAGGTTAACTTCCGGGCGGTCGAAGAAATCACTGCGTGGCATGTTGGAGGAAACAAGTTCCAGCAAACCGATTCCTGCAATAAGTCCTATATAACCGGCAACAGCTGTAATGAATACTGATTCCTGAATAATTAATCCTACAATGGAACCGGGAGTGGCACCCAGTGCTTTTCTCACGCCAATTTCTTTCGTACGTTCCTTCACTACAATCATCATTATATTGCTCACCCCTACGATTCCGGCAATGATGGTGCCTATGCCAATAACCCAGATGAACAGCCTGATGTTTCCCATCATGTTAATCATCTTCTCATATTCCTCGTAATTATTCCAGATCGATACTGCCTTTTCATCCTCTTTATCGAACTTATGTTTTGCAGCCAGCATGGAGGTAATATTTTCAACGATCTGTTTTGATTCTGTTACAGTGGCATTTCCGGTGGTCAATAATATTTGACGGATATTTTCATTCCCGTTAAACGCTTTTTGTGCTGTGGTGATTGGTAAATACAATAACCTGTTTTCATAATCTCCTTCTTCATCCTCGAATACGCCCACTACCAGAAAAGCAATTCCATTCAGCTTGATGTATTTTCCTAACGGATCATCATCTTTGCCGAATAACTGCTCTTTTACCAGGGTACCGATACACGTTACTTTCTTATTCTCATCAAGATCGGAATTGCTGATGTAACGCCCCTGTCGGATGACGGTATTTTCAAGATAGGCATGGTCGGGATGAACCGAACGTACTTCGAAAGTGCCGAATTTATTCTTGTATGCTGTTGTGACGCCATTCCGAATGAAAAACCGGGATGAAATATGATCTACCTGTGGGATGTTCGATTTTACCAGGTCATAATCACTGTTTTTTAATTGAATATCACGGCCCGGCTGGAATCCAGCGTGTGGTATTGAGGTGGAGCCTCCCCGGATGAAAATAGAGTTGGTAGCTGAACTGCGGAACTGATTTTTAACCCCGTTTTCAAGTCCATACCCTGATCCCAGCAAAATAATGAGCATAAAGATTCCCCACGCTACACTAAAACCGGTGAGAATGGTTCTCAGCTTGTTTTTACTGATAGTATTGAAAATCTCCTGCCATTTATCAAGGTCAAACATGGTTAAGGAATTTATGCGGTGATCGATTCGAGTTCTGAATCATTTACGATGACACCATCTTTGATACGAATGATCCGGTCGGTGAGAGCTGCTACATCTTTTTCGTGGGTAACAACCACCATGGTCATTCCTTCCTTATGGACTTCCTTAAACAGCTGCATCACTTCCATTGAAGTTACTGAATCCAGGGCACCGGTCGGCTCATCTGCCAGGATCATTTTAGGTTTTGAAATCAACGCCCGGGCAATGGCAACGCGTTGTTTTTGACCCCCGCTCAACTCGGAGGGTAAATGTTCTGCCCAGGCTTTTAAACCCACCCGGTCAAGATATTCCATAGCAATCCGGTTTCGTTCTTTTCGCCTCACACCCTGGTAATACAGGGGGAGGGAAACATTTTCCATCGCATTTTTAAAAGAAAGGAGGTTAAATGACTGGAATACAAAGCCGATAAACTGGTTTCGGTACTGGGCAGCCTTACTCTGCGAAAGGTTTTTCATGAGTGTGCCCGCCAAAACGTATTCTCCTGATTCATAATCATCGAGAATACCAAGTATATTTAGTAGGGTAGACTTTCCTGAACCCGAAGAACCCATAATGGAAACAAATTCGCCTGCATTTACATGCATGTTTACTCCATTTAGCACATGCAGCTGATTTTTACCAACCTGGTACGATTTATTGATATTTTTAAGCGTGATCATAATGGTTGGCACAAAATTAGCAAAGGCATTACTGAATTATTGTTCTTGACGGGGTTCTGAACGACATAAAGAGGTAGGAAAATTACTACAAAAATCACTTATAATCCTGCAGTGATATTGAAATGAGGAAAATATTCCCGTTTTAGTGGTCAGGAATCGGTTAGAGTGTCAATCAAGAATTTTGAACTGACTACAAGGAATATTGTAAGAATTCATATCATTATCAACAGATAGCACCTTGACAAATCAAGATAATTCACTATATTTGAATTCCTAAACCAACTAAATAAAAAATGAAAGCAACAAAATTAATAGCAGTTATTACGTTTGCAGCCTTTGGCTTTTGTGCTGAAGGAGCCCTTGCGCAGGGAAATGAACAAACCGAATCTACAGAGCAGGCAGCTCCGCCGGTGACAGATGAAACCGTTCCGGCAGGTGAAGAAACCGAATCTTATAATGAAACAGTTACAATCGACAGTAGTCAAACCGCTCCGGCAAGCACTACTGAATCAGGTTATACCGACCAGGCAGAGAGAAAAGAAAAACTGCGCGTGTATTCCGGAAAGCATGATGGTAACAACGTGATTGCTGATCCAAGGTAAAACTTCAAAACTTCTTATAAAACCGGGTTCATCCCGGTTTTTTTTTTGCTTTATTTTATTCAATCGGGATATTCGGGAGTTTTATAATTTTGGAGGAAACCGACCTATGATGAAAAAACTTATTACGGGAATATTAATTGCCTTTACGGGGATGACCTATACTTCCAATGCCCAGGAAACGGAAAAACCTGAAATGAAAACTTACACATTTGTCATGCTTAAAAGAGGAATGAAACTCGATCAGGATTCTCTGACTCGTGTAGAAATTCAAAAACAACACCTGGAATACCTTGACGGAATGGCCGAGAGCGGGTTGTTAAATGTAGCAGGTCCCTTTCTCGATAAAGGCGATTGGAGAGGCATTCTGATTTTTAATACGGATGACGTGGAAAAGGTAAAGCTGATGGTTGCGGAAGATCCCGCCGTAAAAGCAGGTCGGCTCACTTATGAAATTCATCCCTGGATGACGCAAAAAGGTGTTGTTTTCAAGTAGGAAAATTGATGATTATAAATGTTTTCGTTAAACTTTAGCTAGTACGACAGGTCAAATGCCAAACAACTTACTGATGAAATTACTTATTTCAATAATTCTTTTGCTATTCAGCCCCTATGGGTTTGCGCAACCTGTGCTTCAACCATCTATTGGTTTGTCTGCACTTCCGGCAGATACTGATAGTGTGAGTGCTATTCCATGGTATTTAGGAAGCTTTTATTCAAGCGGAATTGCACCAGGTGATACAGCAGCTGATTTTAAATTGTACTCCCTTTCCGGGGATTCCATTGTGTTGTCAGAATGGTTAACTTCCGGGAAACCGGTATTACTTATAGCCGGTAGTTATACCTGCCCCGTATTCCGGAATAAAGTGGGAAGTATCAACAACGTGGTGAATTTATACGGCAGCCAGGTAAATGTGGCAATTATTTATACCCTCGAAGCACATCCTGAAATTGATACCAGCGTTTATTTCGGGTATGTTCAGACGGGAAATCACAATATTAATGCAGGTATTCTTTACCGCCAGCCTGTAACTTATGGTCAACGCAAAGACATTCTTAGTGATATGCTGAATGATATAAATATTCAGGCTCCTGTTTTTATTGATGGTCCCGAAAACAACTGGTGGAATTTTTACGGACCTGCCCCCAATAATGCCTACCTTATTGATACCAATGGTCTGGTTTTTTCAAAACATGGCTGGTATGATAAGTTTCCGGATGATATTATATGTGATCTCGACAGCTTGTTGGGAAATCCTGTTAATTGTGCCCCAATTCCTGCAGGAGGATCATTTACATTCAACATGATATCAAACGACACGGTTTATTCTTCAGCAGGATCCATAATAACAATAGAAGGAGAACTGGAAAACACCAGCGCATTTGATGTGTTGGTGGATATAAAACGATCAGTAAATGTGATGCCACCCGGATGGGCCTCTTCTCTTTGTATCGATGTATGTTATTCAACTGCTACCGATTCCGTTTCAATACTTCTGCCTGCAGGTGATATACGCCCGTTTTATTTTTATGTTTATACCACCGGCACTATCGATACATCGCGATCGAGAGTTAATTTCAGAAATAATGCAAACACCAACATCCAGTTTAGCCAAAACATGTTTGGAATTACTACATTCACCACAAACCTTGATTTTGTAAATAATAATCCTGTACCCTTTCAACTTTACCCTAATCCCGCCAAGGAAACAGCAACTCTGATTTTTGAATCCGTGAAGCCAGAGGAAACAAATGTTGAAATTTATGACCTTACGGGAAGAATGGTTCTTGTTGTAAACACAGACCGTCTCAATTCCGGAATGACTACGCTTCAGTTTAATGTATCCAGTTTAACATCAGGAATTTACCTTGTGGCTATTAAAAATAAATCCGGTTCTGTGCATACAGGGAAACTCGTGATTCAAAATTAAAATCCTGTTTTTAACCTGGAATGCTTTTATCTTTGTGGCAGATCAGTAAAAAACTATTTACTCATGGCAATTAAATTCATTGGAATTGCAGTAACATTCTGTGTTATCATGAACGGTTCATTCGCACAGGAGCGGCGTGACAAAGGAGAATTTGTAAAATCTGAAAACAAATTTTACCAGGAGATAGAAAAAAGTATAGAGATGTTCAAAACACCTCCCGCTACTAAACCTCCGGTATTTAAAATGGATTTCTCCACAATAGAAATTCCTAAATCAGCTGATGAATTTCAAAAGGTGTGGTCAGGTGAACCGGTTTCGCAAGGTGCCACCAATACATGCTGGAGTTTTTCAACCAGTTCCTTTTTTGAATCAGAAGTGAAGCGAATCACCGGTTCGGAAGTGCGGTTATCAGAGCTGTACATTGTGTATTATGAATATATTGAAAAGGCAAGAGAGTATGTCAGGACAAGAGGGACTTCTGCCTTTGGTGAAGGTTCGGAATCAAATGCGGTTACCCGCATGATGAAAATGTATGGCATTGTTCCATACGCCGATTATACGGGATTTCGCATGGGTCAAAAATTTCTTGATCACACGGTTATGTTTGCTGAAATGGAAAAATATCTGAAACATGTAAAGGAAACATCAGCATGGAATGAGGCCGCAGTACTAACAACGATTCGTTCTATCATGGATCATTACATAGGAAAAGTTCCGGAGTCAGTTACCGTTAACGGAAAAAAAATGACACCCAAAGATTATCTTACCAACGTGCTGAAATTAAACCCGGATGACTACATGGAGTTTATGTCGCTGAAAGAAAAACCTTATTGGACCAAAACTGAATATGATGTTCCCGATAATTGGTGGAATTCAGCCGAATATTATAATGTGCCTCTTGAGGATTTTATGTCGCTGATCAGCAATGGCATAAAAAATGGCTATTCTATCGCAATTGGAGGTGATGTTTCAGAAACCGGTATTATGGGTTCAAAAGGTGTGGCAATTGTACCAACTTATGACATTCCCTCCGCGTATATTGATGAAGATTCGAGGCAAATGCGTTTTTCAAATGGATCAACCACCGACGATCATGGTGTTCACCTGGTAGGTTGGGTAGATAAGCCGAATGGCACATGGTTCCTGATCAAAGATTCAGGAAGTGGCGCGCATAACAACCCGGTTAGCAAGGGTTATTATTATTATCATGAGGATTATATCAAACTAAAAATGATGTCGTTTACCATTCATAAAGATGCAGCAAAAAGTATTTTGGGAAAATTCCCTAAAAGTTAATTGCGTATACCCTTACTGTTATAAAAAAAATAAACTTTCAATGAAACAACTATTTAAATTGGCAATGATTACTGCAATAGTGACAATGTCGGCTCTTTCCGCGAAAGCGCAGAATTCCTGTAAAATGTACCTGGAAGAAAAAACTATAACAGACATTACTGTTGAAGACGCAGTAAAATGGTGTGAGCTCACTCCTCCAACAGTGCAGTGTGATGATGGCAAAATATATAAACTGGAAACTTTTTCGATCACCTATTTGCAATTGAATCCCTTTATGAGTCAGGATTTCGGCATAGGGGAGGGAGGTTTTCCCATTATGGCGCGACGGGCCGTCAGCAAAGGTAAACCGGGTGATACCATAATTCTGAAAGATGCAACGTATACCGATGCCAATGGCATAAAAAATACGCTGCCCGTTATCTCTTTGAAACTGAAATGACAGTTGATTTCAACAGGTAATAGCTTTTACGAATACATCACCGGCCTCGATCCGCACCTCGATTTGCCTTCTGAAACCTATATCATCAACCCGTATGGAAATCCTGAAGTCAGGCGGGTGTTTAAGAAATTTTGCGATACATATTACGGTACGAGCAAACAACGGTACTTAATTCTTGGAATTAATTCAGGACGTTTTGGTGCCGGTGTTACCGGTGTGCCGTTTACCGATCCCATCGCGTTAAGCAATCATTGCGGTATAGAAAACCCATTTCAGAAAACTCATGAGCTCTCAAGTCGTTTTGTTTATGAAATGATTGCTGCCACAGGCGGGGTGAAATCATTTTTCTCCAACTTTTTACTCAGTGCAGTTTGTCCGCTGGGATTTTTGAAAGGAAAAAATAATTATAATTATTATGATTCGCCACAACTATTAAAAGCATCATCTTCACTTATTCGCTCGTCGTTAGTTGCTCACGCATCATGGAATATTAACACATCAACTGTAATAATACTGGGTAAAAAGAACGCCTCTTATTTAGAGGCGTTCAATAGTGAATTAAAACTCTTTGAAAAGGTTATCACTTTAGAGCATCCCCGTTACATCATGCAATACAAGCTAAAAACCAAACAGGATTATATCAATCGCTATTGCGATGTGCTTTGCGGTTTATTATGATTGCATATTGCCGGGTTCTTTTATTGATATCAGAAGGTGTCAAGGTCAATAGGACGAATCATACCAAACCATTTTAAAGTAGTTTGACCGAGTGAGCCAGCATCCACATGAATTAAATAAACACCACTTGCAATCGGGATACCATTCTGGTTTTTCAAATCCCAGTCTACTGAAGTTTCATTATTAGTGTTAGACTGGTTTACAATTATACCTTCTGAATTGTCGGATGGAACATCTCTTTTTATTTTCCTGACCAGTGTGCCACTCTGTGTGTAAATTGAAACCGTACACTGGGGTGGGAGGTTGACAATTTTTATCCTGTTATCTAGTTGATTGACTTCATAAGAGGAATAGGCATAATAGGGATTTGGAACAACATTCACCATATTAAGCGCGTCTTTTGCCAGGGTAAAACTGTTTTGTTCAGCAGCCAGTTCATAGGTTCCGAATTCATAAAGCGGATTAAAATTGTTCAGAGGCACTTCTGTAGTTACGGATCCTGCTCCCGTGAACACTGTATTATTTGCAATAAATGCAGTGCCGGCTTCGGTGTAAGTAATGCCATTATGAATAACTGGTGTGCTTGCAACATAGTAAGTTGTACCCTGATTCAAGTCCTCGGTATTGGTGAGGACAGCCAAGGCAGCATAAGGCCGGAACTGCCTGCTTACCCTGAGCCTTACCTTTACGTCAGATGGAATTTCTGTAGGCAGGTTGATGTTTTTGTAATCAGCAGCAACCAATGGAATGTTACACCACATGCCATTTTTCCATACAGACCGTTTATCCGTTGAATTCCCGGAAAAAAGTTTCGTATATACATACCGGCAGGAATCATACATGGGCACATCGGTGGCAGCATCTCCGTTATGACCGAAAATATAAATGAAATGCATTCCGCCCAGCACCGGATCACCGTTTGCATCGTAAGTACGATGAGTTGGATTGAATTTCATATCCTGTGATCTGTCATCGGTTAAAACAGAATTCTCACCGAAAGCAATATTCAACCGCTCACCGGTTTCTAAATTGTATGCATAACCCGGGAACCAGCTCATACCAGTTGCACCAACCGATAAATCGGACTCGCCATTTTTACCAATTGAGGGCGATTTGCGTAATTCATACTGGCGGGCGTTGCCAATTGTGTTGCTGAAGTTGGATCCGGTTTCAATAACGGCACAACGGGTCCACTTTGACTGATCGGAGGTGAGTACAATATCTACTCCTGCAATGGCTGTATTGGTATAATTATTTGGAGAGAGAGAAATCTGAATCTCTCCAATGCTTCCCCACTTGGGCCCGTAAGGTTCTTTTGCAGCCAGTTTAAATGGGGCCCACGTTCCGTTTATAACATTTTCATACACTTCAAATTTATCTAATCCTGTATAATCATTGTTGGGTATCGACCCGCTTCGGATCCAGTTTTCTGCCGGACGGTTTAAATCATCCACATCTCTCACGGCAGTGAGCCATTTTTGCCCGGGATTAGCAAACTCCATAGTACCTTCTAAAAATCCATTGGTGACATCCAGTGAATCACCCGGTTCAGTAACGGTGTGGGCACGTGCAGTCAGGCCCCATTCGGAATAAACCTGCTCATTAGGCTTGTAATACGGGTAATCCGATGGTATTGTAATTCCTGAAAGAAGTTCTGTAGTATTATAATGATCATCACTGTCAGTGCCTTCAAATTGAATCCTGTAGCGAGAACCTTGTACCAGTACCGGGTCAAAAACTTTTACAAGCACAGGTGCTTTCAAAGGCAGGTAGGACGGTTTAAACGACCTGTAGAGTGGGGGGGTTAAAATTTCATCAACAGTTGCTGGTGTAAAGTCAAGTACCATACCGCCGTTACCTTGTCCTTCAATTCGCTTTAATACTGGTCCTGCACCAAACTGGCTGTTCAGTTGTTGCCCATTGTTTTCGGGAGCGAAATGATGCGGTATTGCAGAATACGTTCTTACGTTATTCCTTCCCGCAAGGTAAGGTTTCTTCTGACCATCAAACGTTGATCCGTCATTCGGATTAAATGATTTATAGTTGTTATGCGCGTAAGAAATAACGGTATAAAAATATGTTTTGTGATTGATGAGTGCAGTATTTCCTGTTGCAAAAAGATCCTGCTTGATTTCAAAACTATGCGTGATGCCTGCATTATTACCATTAACTTTTTCAATGGGGATGCTGGCATTTAATGCTGGATCAAATTCATAATTGACAAGTTGTGTTACACCATCTTTAATATCACATTGTGCCAGCAAACGGATCCTGTTCTCATCACCTATGTTTCCAACAGAGGCATTGGCATCTGCAAGTTGATAAATCTGATAACCCTGGAAATCAAAATAGGTTAATGAATCATCCCAACCTGAAATGGTAGGATCTTTTTCATGATACAATTCTACTTTTTCAGAATTGGTATTATGTAATGTAAGCACAATCGACCTGTTCAGTTCACGAATTGAAACTTCGGGAGCATCGGGTCCGTCAATCAGTTTGAAACAATTATCGAACAATGCCTGAGCTTTATCGTCAGCCAGCTTTACCAGATCAACAGATGCAAATTGTCCGCCTTGTGCAGCTCGTGCCCATACAACACCGGTAGTAATATAATTTACGGCACCGGGTAATAATGTAAAGGTTCCGGCTGATTGAATAAAGCGCCTGTCACCAACCGGATTATTTTCACTTACCTCTGACCAATCCTGAGTGGGAAATTCCGGATCTGAATTGCCTGGGAACATATAGTCAGTTATTGGTGCCGATGGGTCACGCCCATCGCCTCCGAAAGTCATAGGCTGACCATCAAGCCAAACACCACGCAGGTAATTGTAAAAATCTGCTGCTGTTTCCGGATTACCCGTTGGTATATCATTCACATTATCATAATAAACAAATTTGGACATAATAATTTGCTCACCCAAAATGTTATTGTCAACTATCAGGACATTTCCAAGTGAGTCTTCCAGAAATGTACAATCAGTACAACCATCTTTATCGTTATCAATACCATCATTTGAATCAGCCACCGGACCCTGGAAAAAATCAACACCTACGGCAGGAGGATTTAATCCATAACCGGAAGCAGTTTCATCGTCGGCGTCTCCGTTATAACAGAATCCCAGTCCTCTGCCTACATCGCATCCAACATAATCATCGGTAGAAAAGCCAAGATCCGGATCCACCCATTGGCCGAAGTAAGTTTCAGTTAATGAAGTTGAAGAACGGTTAATGATCTGGTACTTGTAAAATGTCATATTATTGATTTCATCATTGGTCTGGAATGAAAAAGCTTGTGCACGAATCTCAAGTCCTATAGGCTCGGATCCTGTAGCGGTATGAATATTTCCAACATCGTTGAATACCCACCAGATACTTTGATCACCAAAAAGATAATCATTGCATACCGTTTTATTCACACCCGGTACAGAAGTATAATCTCCGGAAAAATTATATCCCGGGTAATCACCATCCTCATAATTGTAGATGCCATCGGCGTTTACATCAACAAAAGGAGCCAGATAGGTACCTTCATTGGACAACGGATCACCGTTGCCCGGCCAGCTTTTTATAGTGTTGGTGGCAGAAGAAGGATTGTTGATGAAGTTCTGAACTTCCTCTTTAGATATTTTCCAGTGGCGGTCATATTCATTACACTTTTGTTGCGTGATTGAAGTAGAAACTGTATCCAGTGGTCCTCCCCAAAAATCAGCGCCCGATTGACGATAGGTCTGACCCGCCAGTCGCATTTGTCCGCCGGCATCAAATCCGCCAATCCACAGCGCACCTGCATAAAGGGAATGTTTACCACTGCCTTTTGGAACTTCATATTTAGGATTAGAAACATCCCACCACATATCGCCGCCAACCAGAATGGTGGTGCGCACGTTATTTATATCAAGATCCGCCTGCGCTACTGGAATATTACATTGGGATTGTGAAAATGACAGGATAGGACAAGCCATCAGGAATACTGATAGTATCAATTTGGGTTGAGTTTTCATAATCTTTGAATTGCGGCTGTTGCCTGGTTGGGATAAAAGTACCCGGTGTTGTACCATCAAGCAAATCAACTTTGTTGCATACTAAACAGGTCTGATTTCAATCAAAATGTGGTTGTTTCAATTTCAAGTGGCCATCCGGTGGCTTGATTTTTGTATGTTTCTGAGTGTTTGCAGGTCTTTCAACCTATTTGGTTCTAGCCTCAATAACGGGTATCTATACAGGTCTGACTCACATTATGATGTTGTTTAATCCCTTCATTTTACAGAACTGTGATACAAACAGATGGTAATATTTCGTCTTTTGAATGCGAACGCAGTTCTTTGAAAGCAAACCGTTACTAATTTTATGATTATATTTGAATTTAATAAACCCTCATTTAAAAACCTAAAAAAAATCCCATGATGAAAAAGCTACTTACAATTTCTATGATGTTTTCAGCTTCCGCGTTATTTGCTCAAAGCGATACGCTATTGTATGAAAATTTTGATGTTGATCCTACAGCCACTTATTTACCTTTTAATAGCGGGAATGATACGCAATGGGTAAATTTCGATGCTGATGCCTTGTCGGATGCTAACGGCCGACCACAGGAATGGTTTTGGAGTGAAGGTGCATTTGCGGATGTAGATTCTGTTGACGCCTGTCTCTTCAGTTCTTCCTGGTTAACTGGATTTCTTCCCGGAAACCGCAACTGGTTGTTTACACCTCCCATTCAGATTGTGGATGCCAGTGCAGTCTTAAGCTGGGAATCTGCTCCACGCCAGACTCCACTTTATATTGATGGTTACTCGGTGTTGGTTTCAACAACTGATAATATTGAAACCAGTTTTACCGATACCCTGTTCCAGGCCGGACAATATCTTTCGGGTTCGGGCTTTGATTTCTCAGCGTATACGTTTTCACCGGGTTTCGTTCATGGGGCAGATGGTACATTTATTCAGTATGACCCTTCTTCGGATTCCAGCCGTTTTATCGGAGAATTCCGTCCGTTCACAGCAAGCCTTGCACAATACAGCGGACAAACCATTTACATCGCATTCCTGCATGATTCGGATGATGACAACCTTATTGCCCTTGATGATATCATGGTAACCGGAACATTAGTCGGGTTAAACGAGTCTCAAAATAACCTGGGATTATCGGTTTTCCCTAATCCTGCTTCTGATAAAATAGAACTTAGTTATTTATTACCTGCATCAAGTCCGGTGATTGCTGATGTTTATGATATCAAAGGCAGCAAAGTTTTATCAGCTGGTAAGGGCATGCAGATTGCTGGTGCGCAAAAACTTGCAATGGATGTCAGTCAACTGGCCGCCGGTTCTTATAATGTGGTGTTAAAGGCAGGCGGTTCATCAGTAACTATAAAATTTGTAAAAGATTAATTAACGTAACAGTATTATTTTAAAACGGAGGCTACTTGTTTTGGCCTCCGTTTTATATTTCTAAAAATCCAGGATTAAACCAATAGTTGGTAGAATAGTTCCTGATTCATCGTTAATAAAATATACCTGGTAATAATCGGGATTATCGGGATCAGTCAACGGAACTCCATTGGTGTCAGTGCGTACATTCAGTATGTCCGGGTTTTTCGATTTGAAGTTGTATAAATTCTGAATATCGAGATACAAATTCAACGACCATTTTTCCCTGAACCAAGTTTTGTCAATTCGGATATCCAATTGATGAAAAGCTGGTGATCTCTCTGAATTAAGAATGGAATAATCTAAAATTCCTACGCCTTTAGCATCCCAATTTGTTTTAAGAGCCGATGCGAGTGTATCGTATGGGGTGAATGGACGGCCTCCCACATATCTCCATTTAATTCCGAGATCCCAGTTTTTCCGCATTTTCTTTCCAGCAGTAAGGGTAAGAATATTCCTGTTATCCCAGGCTGATGAAATATATTTTTCAGAGGGGCCTGTAAATTCACTTCTCACGAAAGTGTATGCCAGTATTCCATATATTCCGGAGTTTGATCTTCGTTGTACCAGAAATTCAATTCCGGCAGCTCTTCCCTCAGAGGAAGAGTTTACCGATTCATTTCCAACTACACCGAAATCTGAACCAAGATTAGCAAGGCTGATGGAATCATTCAATGAAAAGGGATAATTACCATATTTTTTGTAAAAACTTTCTACTGTGATTTTGGTGGAATTATCAGGGTTAAATTGAATTCCACCAACTAAATGATCAGCATAAATATATGTGACTTTGTTTTTTTTATTAATCAGGGTTCCATTTGCATCACTATAACCTAAGATCGTATATGCAGGCATCTGGTAATATCTCCCGGTATTAAAATTCAGGCTCCATTTTTCGGTGAGTGAATAGGAGGCTGAAAATCGCGGGGATAGTTGTTTCAGCGGATTGTTCATTTCGTTCGAATAATTGCTCGCATCGGAGCGTAAGCCGGCAGAAAGCAACAATCTGTTTTTTAATACCGGTTTGGATACCGAAATAAAAGCTCCATATTTGAGCAAACTCAATTCAGAATTGAACGAAAATTTGATAGCTCCTGCAGGAGTAGGACGGGTGTCGAAACCGTTTGAGGTATATGCAGCCAGTTCTGTGCTCAAGCCGGCATTGAATTTAATGGTACCCTTCACAAAACTTTTTTCCACCCGGAATTTATTTTCTGTTTCTTTGGAATCATAATCTAATCGTAAATTATCGGGAGAGCTATCATCATTGTCAATATATTTTTCTGATTCATTTTTTAATTCATTTCTGCTGAATATTAAACTGGTCACACTGTTTTTTCCAAAGTGTTTGTACACAGCACCGGTGGTATAATTCCATTGATTGTTTACAGGTAGATTTCCCAGGATATAATTGTTCAGTTCCAGTTGCTCAGGGTCACTAATATCCTCATTAACTTTTTCGTTCAGTTCAAAAATATCGTAACCCCCGAGTCCAATTAATGTGATTTCATTTTTATCATCGAATTTGTGTTTTACTTTAAATTGAGCATCCGTAAAGGTGGGAAGGAAAGGTAACTTGAAAAGGGAGAATAGAAATTGAAGATAGGATCTCCTGACTGAAAAAATGTAATTGGTATTTTTTCCAAGGGGGCCGTCGAGTGTCAAGCCAATCTCTGAAGAACCAATGGTGCCACGGAATCCCATTTTTTCCTGATTTCCTTCAATTTGCTTAAACTCCAGGACTGAACTCAATGCATTTCCGCGGGAAGCGGGGAAGGCGCCTGAATAAAAATCTACTTCTCTTATAAAATTCACATTGATAATACCCACCGGCCCACCTGAAGATCCCTGTGTCTGAAAATGGTTGATGACCGGAACTTCAACTCCGTCGAGATAAAATTTATTTTCAGAAGGTGCTCCGCCCCGAATGATAATGTCATTCCGGAAACTTGGCGTTGAAGCCACACCCGGCAACGATTGAATAATTTTAGAAATATCCCTGTTTCCTCCCGGATTTCTTTCAATTTCCCTGATTCCTATGGTTTGAAGAGAGAGCGGACTCTCATCTTTTTTAACAAATTTTGGTCCGCTGACTTCAATTTCTGAAAGAGAGGCCGCTGAAATTGTCATTACAATTTCCACGAAGGGTATTTTTTCTTTGGTAACAAAAATTTCTTCAGTGGTTTTGATTTTGTAACCAATGCTTGAGACAACCAACCTGACATAACCCGGTGTTACGTTTTTTATTTCAAAATACCCTGCGGTATCTGTGGTGGCACCTGTAGTAGTTCCTTCAACAATAATGTTAGCAAAAGGGACCGGAGCCCTGCTGATTTCTTCTATAACCTTTCCTTTGATTGTACCGTTTTCCGGTAATTTTGAAATTCCTGCCTCAGTGAAAATTATGTTGAAAAAAAACAATAGTAATAGATATATACTCTTTTTCATATATTTTGGTTGATACTCATAAACAAATTAGACCGGCTTCGGTTTTAAAAAAAGGATCTTTGCCTTTAAATAACTATTTTTTTAATAATAATACTATATTTGATTCTTATAAAATTAACATGGAATCCCGCTCAAACACAGTTACCGCCACTATTTCGCAAGTTCCATTTACTACAAAGATAGTTTCAGGAAAGCACATAATTATGGCTGACGAACCTATTGATCATGGAGGTGCAGATCAGGGAATGACACCGTACGACCTGCTTTTGGCTGCTTTATGTTCATGCACAAGTATTACTATCAAAATGTACGCAACCCGCAAAGGCTGGATGCTCAGTAACGTTATTGTTGATGCCACTATGGAACGCACTGTTGAAGGTGGCAATCAAATTACCAAAGTTACACAGACACTTAGTTTCGAAGGAGATTTGGATGACACGATGAAGAACAGGTTGTTGGAAATTGGTGGACGTTGTCCGGTCCATAAAACATTGGCACCCGCAATTCAAAATAGAATCTATACTAAAGTCGTGAAAGACATAACCAAACATTACAGCAATGGTGAAATGGTTATTGTATGGCAACCTTCAAAATGTGCACATTCTGGTATTTGTTTCAGGGGAATGCCTAGGGTATTTGACACCCGCGTAAAACCCTGGATCAATATGGAAAATGCGGAAACCGCTCAAATCCAAGCGCAGATTGCGAAATGTCCGTCGGGTGCTTTGTCAATTGGAATTATTAATACTGCTATGCCTGAAAATACGGACGTATTATTATAATACCGACATCAGTCAGTGGCTTTTATTTTTGATTTATCCCTCAAATCCATCACCGGTTTTTCAAAATACTTATAGAGCAGTGTTGATAAAAGCACCACCATGCTCCAGAAAATACCATAGGTTATTATACCACTCACTGCATTTTCAGGGGTGAAATTTTTATGAATCACCTCTGCAATTATGCCCAGGTTAAGCAGGTACATAGAGTAGGAGATCAGCGAAATATGCGTGATGGCTTTCCCGAATTTTGTAGAGAATCGTTTTTTGGAGTCGGCCAGAGGCAACATCATTGCAGCTGCCATGCCTGTCAGACTGAAATAAATGGTTTTACTGAATATTCCTGTGGGTTGCAGGGATTGAATGTGCATAAAAATGTAAATTAAGATGACACCGGTAATGAAAAAGGGTAGGGCTATTTTTTTCCAGGTCACCGGGTAATAAAATTTGAGCCACGCGAAAAGTACGCCGAACATAATTGCGTCTAACCGTGTGAGTACTACTTTACGGAATTTGACATCAAACCAGAATGGATCTACCGATTCCGGTGAAATGGCAATCCTGTATACTAAAGGAGAAACAATAAAAAAAAAGATCATGAGCAACATCATTTTTTTTGCATTAAGAAGCCCATTCAGCAATTTGTACAAAATAAACATTGTAAGCGGGGTTAGAATATAAAACCATTCTTCAATCGTAAGGCTCCACGATTCCCAGAAAAAATCCGTAAAGTAGGAATTGAAATTTTGCAGGAAGAAGAAAAATTTCCAGTTAAAATTTGAAAGATCTCCATTTATAATTCCAAGGTACACGAACAAAACATTCAACAGGAGCACGAGGTAATAATTGGGTAAGGTACGAAACCATCTGCGTTTCCAGAAATGTGTTATCTGCGCAAGCGAAAGAGTGCCATTTTTTTCAAAAATTTTTATCAGTATGGCACCAATCAGGAAGCCACTGAGCACAAAAAAAAGTTCCACGCCATCGATAAGCCGGATATAAGGAAACCCCGGAAGCGCAAGACCGATCATGAATCCACCATGACCCATTACTACAAAAATAATCGCAACTGCCCTGAAAACATCGAGGCCATAAACACGGGAACTGTAATCGGTCTTTATTTGAAACAGCTTCAGCATCACGAAAGATTTTACTTAGGTGCATTACGTATCAGGTAGGCCGCAATTACCATATAAACCAGGTTAGGAATCCAGACCGCAACCACAGCAGGAACATTTCCGTTAGTTGCAAAGGTGGTGGAAACCTGCATGAACATGATATATGTAAAGCTTAATAAAATTCCGGCTCCTATTTGTATGCCGATTCCCCCGCGCACTTTCCTGCTCGATAATGCCACACCTATCAGTGTGAGCACAAACGTAGCAAACGGGTAAGCGATCCTCCGGTGTTTCTCCACCTCATCAAACTGCAGTCCTTCAGCACCACGCATTTTCTTGTCATTGATAAATGCGTTCAATTCATAATTATCCATGGCAATGATGTTGTTTTCCCTTCGTGAAAACTCTTCAGGGGTAAAACTGAATGTGGTATCAAAGCGCATTCCTTTACGGATGGTTTCTTTCATGCCATCAATTTGTCGTATGGTATAGTTTTCGGCCCTCCATCCAATTGCGGTGGTATCCCAAACCAGCCGTTCCGATTTCAGCTTATATACCAGTTCACCTGCTTCAAAACGTTCATAGGAAAAACGAAAACCAAGTTTGTCGATGGTGTTATAACTTTCAAAATAAATAAACTGACCTGGATAAATCTGTCGGTGGATGTTCCGCGATTTTAAAACATAGGGATTTTTGATGTATGTATTTTCAAAAGCAAGACGTGTTTCATTGGAGTGAGGGATAACATAACCATTCAGATAAAATGAAAGGGCTGCAAGAAATGCCGCCACTACCATATAAGGTGCCAGCAACCTCCGAAAACTGACTCCGCTTGATAGTATAGCTACAATTTCAGTTTGTCCCGACATTTTTGAAGTAAAAAATATAACTGAAATGAAAATAAACAACGGCGAAAAAAGATTCGCGAAGTAAGGAATGAAATTCAGGTAATAATCAAAAACAATGGATTGAAACGGAGCTTTCTTTTCAAGGAAATCATCTATTTTTTCTGACACATCAAAAACAATGGCAATAAGGATGATGAGCCCTAACGCGAAAAAAAAAGTGGTCAGAAATTTTCCGATGATATACTTGTCGAGTATTTTTATTTTAAAACCAATCATATGTTATAACCGGATCGGGAGTTTCTTTACCATTTCATTTTTCCAGGCGGTAAAGGAATGATCAATAATTTTTTTTCGCGCTTCTTTGACCAGCCAAAGGTAAAACGAAAGATTGTGCAGTGTTGCTATCTGTGCTCCCAACATTTCTTTTGAAATTACCAGATGGCGCAGATAGGCTTTGGTATAGTCAGTGTCAGCATAGCAATTAGCGGCAGCATCTATTGGTGAATGGTCATCCTTCCATTTCTCATTCCTGATATTAATAATTCCTTCGCTGGTAAACAGCATTCCGTTGCGCGCATTGCGGGTGGGCATAACACAGTCAAACATATCCACGCCAAGTGCAATACACTCCAGAATATTAACCGGAGTTCCAACGCCCATAAGGTAACGCGGTTTATTCCCGGGAAGGATAGTACAAACCATTTCAGTCATTTCATACATTTCCTCCGCGGGTTCACCAACAGATAGTCCTCCGATAGCATTTCCATCCATATCGAAATTTGCAATTGCTTCAGCCGATTGCATTCGAAGATCTTTAAAAACACTTCCCTGTACAATAGGAAATAACGTTTGATCATAACCATACAAAGGCGCGGTGCTGTTAAAATGTGTTTTACACCGATCCATCCAGCGATGGGTCATTTCCATGCTACTTTTTGCAGTGCGGTGATCACACGGATAGGAAGTGCATTCATCAAAAGCCATAATAATATCAGCCCCGATGGTTTTTTGAATGTCGATAGAAGTTTCAGGCGATAAAAAATGTTTCGATCCATCAATATGCGAACGGAAATAAACACCTTCCTCTTTTATTTTCCGGTTTTCTGATAATGAATACACCTGGTAGCCGCCGCTATCGGTGAGCAGTGGACGGTCCCAATGCATAAACTTGTGCAATCCACCTGCTTTTCTAAGAATATCAGTTCCGGGCCGAAGATTGAGATGATAAGTGTTGCCCAGAATAATTTTTGCATCAATATCAGCTTTTAATTCACGCTGATGTACACCTTTAACTGAACCCGCAGTACCAACAGGCATAAAAATTGGCGTAGGAATTTCACCATGTGCGGTATTAATTTCTCCTGCCCGTGCCTTCGATCCGGGGTCTTCCGCAAGCAACCGGAACCTCATAAATCTTTATTAAACAAACTGTGTTAATATCTTGTCAAAGATAGAAATAATGTCGCGGGTTATACCTCATAGATTTGTGTCCTTGCGATATTATGTAATATGGAACCAATCCGTTTTGATGAAGTAGGGGGGTGGATAGTAATCTTGTTGGGAGTTGCGTTGTTGGTCCAACTGTATTTCCTCTTAGGTGTTTTTACCAAACTGGCCTTTCACCGGCTGGCCTCCGGGCACCCGGAATCCGAACCTGTATCGGTAATCATTTGTGCCCGGAACGAATTGAAAAACCTTAAAATGAACCTGGATGCGGTTTTGAAACAACAGTATCCTGATTTCCAGGTAGTGGTGGTCAACGATTGCTCCTGGGATGAATCAGGTAATTACCTTGAAGAAATTCAGCCACTTTATCCCCATCTTAAAGTGGTGACCCTCAATGAGCAGGAGAAATACCGCCATGGAAAAAAATTTGCTTTATCACTTGGAATAAAGGCAGCAAGGCATGAATTGCTGTTACTTACCGATGCCGATTGCAAACCCGCCTCACCGTCCTGGATTCAAAACATGGTGGCCAGCTACAAGCCTGATACAGAAATTGTAATTGGCTATGGAGCCTATCGAAAAACTTCCGGATTGTTAAATAAATGGATTCGCATCGATACTGTGTTTAATGCCATTCAATATCTGTCATTTGCTCTTGCCAAACGTACTTATATGGGTGTTGGCAGGAATTTATCGTACAAAAAGGCGTTGTTCTTTAAAAATAAAGGTTTTGCCAGTCATAGTCATGTGATGTCAGGTGATGATGATTTGTTCATCAACCAGACCGCTTCTGCTTCCAACACCCGAGTATCGCTACATCCGGATTCCTTCACCGAATCAGTAGCGCGGAACACTTTTGCCAGTTGGTTGAAGCAAAAAAAACGTCACATGAGTACCGGTAAATATTATAAAGCGTCTGATAAGTTGAGCCTCGGAACCTATTTTATGTCCATCTTTTTTTTTAACATTAGTCTGGTGGCGTTGCTCATCATTGGCTTTCAATGGCAAATAATTCTTAGTGCCTGGTTGCTACGAATGTTGATACAAATGATTATTTTTGGCAAGTGCATGAAGAAATTGTCGGAGTTTGATATTATCTGGATGGTGCCTTTCTTTGATCTTGCCGTTGTGCTGCTGTACCCGGCCATTTCAATCTCCAACCTGTTATTTAAAGATAAAACATGGAAATAATGCAGGATACAACTGAACATGATGAGTCGGTAAACACTAAGATCAACCCGAACTTAAGTGATAAAGCGCTGAAGGATTACAACCTGGTTAAGAAAGCCATTGAAAATGGCGATCAGAAAGCTTATGCCGAGTTGATGTCGCGTTACAAAGATTCTATCTATTTCATGTTGCTGAAAATGGTGAATAACCGCGATGATGCCGATGATTTAACGATAGAGGCATTTGGAAAGGCATTTAAAAATATCAGGCAATATACACCGGATTATGCATTCAGCACCTGGTTATTTAAGATCGCTACCAATAACTGTATTGATTTCATCCGCAAAAAGCGGAAGCAAACTTTTTCAATTGATAAAGGAATTGAAACCGATGACGGTGGTGAACTGAACATCGATATTAAATCCAATCAGCCGGATCCTGAAGAAAACATGATGAAAAAGCAGAAGGTGATGATGATGCGCGATGTTGTGGAACGTCTGAAACCCCGTTACCGGAAGCTTGTCGAACTGCGTTATTTCCAGGAACGATCCTATGAAGAAATCGCTGAAGAACTCAGTCTGCCGCTTGGCACTGTTAAGGCGCAACTTTTCAGAGCAAGAGAATTCCTCTATCAGATTATGAAAAATTCCGAGCATAAATTATAATTGGAGCCGGGAGATTTTTTTTATTCAGGTTTCACAATTTATATGCTGGCTGATGATGGCAATTGAATTGATTGCAAAATATTTTCCTTCATTGACTCAGGATCAAAAGCTACTTTTTTCGCGTCTGGGTCCTGTTTATACCGATTGGAATGCCAAAGTAAACCTGGTTTCCCGAACCGATATTGAGAATTTATACGAGCGCCATATTTTGCATTCCCTTTCCATTGCAAAATTCATTAAGTTTAAGCAGGGCACCCGTATTATGGATCTGGGTACAGGGGGTGGATTTCCGGGAATTCCGTTGGCCTTGCTCTTCCCTGAAGTTTCATTCACACTGACAGACTCCATCGGTAAAAAAATAAAAGTTGTGGAAGATGTAATACTGCAATTGGGATTGAAAAACGTGGTGGCAGTTTGCGCAAGAGCTGAAAAAATTGACGGTGACTTCGATTATATAGTCAGCAGGGCTGCTGCACCCCTCAGCGATTTATACAAATGGAGCCGTCCCCAAATTTCAAAAAAACAAATAAATGCCATCCCCAACGGTATTATTTGCCTTAAGGGAGGTGATTTAAAAACTGAATTGCAACCCTTTAAAGGAAGGGCAGAGGTGGTGCATCTCTCCAACTGGTTCCAGGAAGAGTATTTTGCTACCAAGCAGTTGGTGTTTCTCCCGGTCTAACCCCGACGGGGTGGGTACGCCCCGTCGGGGTTGTTCGCACTCAAAAGGAACACGTTAACTCAGGAAAAGGAACATTTTTAACGATTTTATTTTTTTAATTACTTGAAAATCAATACAAATAAAACTAAATGGAATTTTTGTTTTCATGATTGATTTATTTCACTATTTTTGCACTCCGTTTTACAGAGAATA
>JALYQW010000055.1 GCA_030855635.1 Bacteroidota bacterium
GGAAACAAAACATGGATTTTTCATGGAGATGTATTTGATGTTAGTATGCAGAATGCGCGCTGGCTGGCCAAACTAGGTTCTACAGGATATGATTTACTCATTTATTTGAATGCATTCTGCAACTGGATGCTTCAAAAAATGGGTAAGGATAAAATATCGCTTTCAAAAAAGATAAAAAATGGAGTTAAACAAGCGGTAAAGTTTATTAACCGTTTTGAGGAAACCTGTCGAGGGGCATTACACCATTTATCTCCCCTCCTATGATGATGAACAGATTATTAAACACCTTAAAAAATTTGGGAACGTAAAATGGGAAGTCTTTTCGAAACATAATAAACATCCTGTTAATTTGAAAAATATAACTATTCGTCCGGTAACCGGAAAAACATTTTTAGATAGCATGGCTGCATCTTCCGGCGTACTTTGTAATGCGGGATTCGGTACGGCTTCAGAGGCCCTCTTCCTGGGAAAGAAATTATTAGTGGTGCCTATGAAAACTCAATATGAACAACATTGTAATGCAGCTATGTTAAAGTCGATGGGCGTGAGTGTAATGAAAAGTCTGAAATCGAAGCATCATGAAATTTTGGATTACTGGATTGTTGGAGGAAAATCAGTGCCTGTTGATTACCCCGATCAAACTGAAAAAATCGTAGATTCGCTTTTGAATCAAATATGATCCCGAATACAGAATTTTATTGGGGTGTAGCTACATCTGCAGCTCAAACAGAGGGTGCTTCTTTTGAGGATGGCAAAGGTCCGTCTATCTGGGATGACTTTGTAGCACGCAAAAAAACAGATCATAAGGTTAAACTTCTACTGACAGGAACGGAGTTTTATTATCGTTATCAGGATGACATTGCTATCCTCTCTGAATTAAAAATCCCTAATTTCCGATTCTCTTTAAGTTGGCCAAGAATCCTGCCGAATGGTACAGGGGCTATCAATATGAAAGGTCTTGATTTTTACGATCGTGTTGTGGATAGCTGTCTTGAAAAAAATATCACTCCGTGGATCACTCTTTATCACTGGGACCTACCGCTGGCGCTTGAACAACGTGGCGGCTGGACCAACCGTGAAATTATTAACTGGTTTGATGATTATGTTACCCTTTGTACTAAGCGATTAGGAGATCGGGTAAAGAACTGGATGGTGTTAAATGAACCAATGGCCTTTTGCGGTGCGGGTTATTTTCTGGGTGTTCATGCACCCGGAAGAAAAGGAAGGGCAAATTTTGTTGCCGCCGCTCATCATGCAGTGTTGGCAACATCGTCAGGAGTTGACAGAATACATTCCCAGGTTAATAATGCATTTGTGGGTTCTACTTATTCATTAAGTCACGTTTCGCCTTATCGCATGACTGTTCCCGATGTTAAGGCCGCAAAACGTGTAGATGATCTGCTCAATAATTTTTTTCTGTTTCCTGCCTTAGGCAAAGGGTATCCGTTATCTGAATTGAAATTCCTAAGCGGAATTGAAAAATACATGTTACCTGGTGACGAACAGCGCATGAAAGCAAGACTCGATTTTATTGGAGTTCAAAATTACACACGAGAAATTATAAAATTTGCTCCATTTGCTCCATTCATTAAAGCAGCCACTGTAAGTCCAAAGAAAAGAAATGTTCCCTTTACTGAAATGGGTTGGGAAGTTTATCCTGAAGCAATCTACCAGGTACTTAAAAAGCTTTCAGCAATAGAAGGTATGCCGCAATTAATTGTTACTGAAAACGGTGCCGCTTTCGCGGATGTTTTTACTGCTGACGGATCAATTAACGATACTGCCAGGGTAAATTATCTTGAAACAAATATTCAACAGGTGCTCAAAGCAAAACAGGAAGGTATTAATGTAGGAGGTTATTTCGCCTGGTCACTGACCGACAATTTTGAATGGGCTGAAGGTTACCGACCACGGTTCGGACTGGTAAACATAGATTATGAAAATCATTTGAAGCGAACTGTGAAAGCCAGTGGGAAATGGTATAAGCAGTTTATTGAAAATAGATTATAAAAGCTTTCGGGGAAAACTATTTATCATCCCTTCGCATATCCTCATCCGCCTTAATCACTTTCGACTTCAGCCCTTCCTTAAACTCAGAAATTTTTTCCTGGAGTTGTTTGTGGGAGGTGCCAATAATCTGAGCAGCCAATATGCCGGCATTTTGTGCCGCATTTAATGCCACTGTTGCAACAGGAACGCCATTAGGCATTTGCAGAATTGACAATACGGAATCCCAGCCATCGATAGAATTCGACGATTTTACTGGTACACCTATAACTGGAAGCGGTGTTATGGATGCCACCATCCCGGGAAGGTGTGCTGCCCCTCCTGCACCTGCAATAATCACTTTCAATCCGCGACCTGCAGCGGTTTTGGCATACTCGAACATACGCTCAGGAGTGCGATGAGCAGAAACAACTGAAACTTCAAATGACACTCCCAACTCTGTTAAAATATCAG
This sequence comes from Bacteroidota bacterium, assembly GCA_030855635.1. Lineage (GTDB taxonomy): Bacteria > Bacteroidota > Bacteroidia > AKYH767-A > OLB10 > JADKJB01. The sequence continues at coordinate 2,461 of JALYQW010000055.1, forward strand.
CAGCAGCTTGCATAACCGGAAGATCAGAAGTGCTTCCCATTATAATTCCTACAAGAGGATTGATTTTTTTTGCCATGTTAGTATTGGTCATAGGTTATAGGTCATAAGGGAAAAGGAATTATTCTGTTTCTCCCGTTCTCATTCTCATTCTGTTTCTGTTTCTGTTTCTGTTTCTCCCGTTCTCCTTTTTTCTCCCGTTCTCATTCTCATTCTCATTCTGTTTCTGTTTCTCCCGTTCTCATTCTTTTCCCCGTTCTCATTCTGTTTCTCATTCTCATTCTGTTTCTCTCATTCTCATTCTGTTTCTCTCGTTCTCTCATTAACTTTTTACCCTTAAAAGTTCTTTAACTTTCAACGCATTCTCCTTAGCTAAGGTCAGCGTATCCGCGGTAACCGTTACATGTCCCATTTTACGAAATGGCTTTGTTATTTTTTTTCCGTAAAGGTGAACGTGTGTACCCGGAATTTGCAGAACTTCAGTGAATCCTTCATAAATTGCGTCGCCCGTAAATCCTTTTTCACCCAGCAGGTTCACCATAACCGAAGGCCGGGTGATTTTGGTTTCGCCGGGTGGAAGTCCTAGAATTGCCCTCAGGTGTTGTTCATACTGTGAAGTGACATTTCCTTCAATAGTCTGGTGACCGCTGTTATGCGGACGGGGTGCAATTTCATTCACCAGAATTTCTCCATCCCGGGTAAGAAACATTTCCACGGCAAGTATTCCCACCATTTTTAAACTCTCAATCAAACTTTTTGCAATTTCAATTGCTTTATCACTAATCTCTTTAGTAACTGTTGCAGGTGAATAGAGGAATTCAACAAGGTTGGCCTCCGTATTAAATTCAAGATCCACAACCGGGTAATGACTTGTCACTCCGAATTCATTCCTGGAAACTATTACTGCCAGTTCTTTTTCAAAATCAACAAATTTTTCCAAAACAGAAGGCACTTCGAAGGCCGAGGCAAAATCAGCCGGTGTTCGCAGTGCGGTCACTCCTTTTCCGTCATAACCCGACTTCCGCATTTTTTGCATGACCGGCAGAAAATCATGGTACTCTTTCAGTTCTTCCTTACGATCGATCAACCGGAATTCGGCAGTTGGAATTTTATTCAGCCGGTAAAATTCTTTTTGTAAACCTTTATCCTGCACCAAACGCAGTACTTTAGGTTGCGGAAAAACTTTTTTACCCATCCGCTCCAGCTCCTCCAACGCATCTACGCTCACATGTTCAATTTCAACAGTGATGATATCCATATCCTGTCCAAAACGCATGACATCATCATAATTTTTGAAATTACCGTGAGTAAACGCTGTGCAGATATCCTTGCAGGGCGCATGCTCATCGGGATCCAGTACAAAAGTTGAAAGATTATAGTCGATGGCTTTCTGAATGAGCATCCGCCCCAGCTGCCCCCCTCCTAGAATTCCTAACCTGATGGCGCCACCCTTAAAACTTATCATAAATCAACAATTGAACAGCAAAACTAAAAATTCCTGACCATGTAACACGTTTTATAAGATATATAAATGAAATTCAACCTATTAACCTATTCCACTGTTTCCTGCACCTCCATTTTTAGTATCTTGCACCTCAAAATTTGCCCTTGCACTCCTACTTAATTGATTATGACCGTTCCTGAGGTTACCATTAAAGATAAAACATTCACAGTCAGCATTACATCGGCAACCATTCAAAACCGGATTAAAGAATTGGCTGTGTCTATCAACACTGATTACAAAGGTAAATCACCAATTGTAGTCGGAGTATTGAACGGAGCTGTGTTATTTACCGTAGACCTTTTTAAACAACTTGAAATGGAATGCGAGTTGTCGTTTATCAGGGTGTCGTCGTATAACGGAGGTTTAACGACTACCGGACAGGTGGCAAGTGTGCTCGGATTAAAAGAAAATATTGAAGGCAGGCATGTATTACTTGTTGAAGATATTATTGATACCGGCGTAACTGCGAAACATCTTTTCGAAGAGTTACAAAAGTTGAAACCGGCATCGTTGAAAATTGCTACTGCACTTTTCAAACCTGCCGCATTAAAACATCCGTTCACACCCGATTACATCGGCTTCGAAGTAGCCCCCGATTTCCTGGTTGGATATGGGCTCGATTATGATGGAATAGGAAGAAATTTAAATGATATTTACGTATTGAAATCTTGAACTATGCTTAACCTGGTTTTATTTGGTCCTCCCGGTGCCGGAAAAGGTACTCAGTCTGCACGTTTGATTGAAAAATACCACCTGGTACATTTATCAACCGGGGATATCCTTCGTGGAGAAATCACCCACAACACACCTCTTGGATTGGAAGCAAAAAAAATCATGGATCAGGGTCTGCTTGTTCCTGATGAAGTGGTTATCGGTATGATAAGTAACAAACTGGATTCAAATCCGGATGCGAATGGTTTTATTTTCGATGGCTTCCCCCGCACACAGGCACAGGCTGCCGCTCTTGATAACCTGCTGGAAGAAAAAGGTACTGCAATTTCAAGGATGCTTGCTCTTGATGTGGAAGATGAAGAACTTATTCGGCGAATTCTTGGAAGAGGAAAAGATTCCGGTCGTGCCGATGATTCCAATCCTGAGATCATCCGCAAACGAATTGAAGAATACAATGCCAAAACCGCCCCTCTCATAAATTATTATAAAGCACAGGATAAATACACGGCCATAACCGGATTCGGATCAGTGGATGACATTTTTATAAAGCTGTGTGATGCTATTGAAATGCTGCCGAAAAAAATGAGTGATGATAAATCATGAGCGGTACCTTTAACTTAACCATCTTCTAAATCCATTCCCGGAACCTATAATGGCTGAATCCAATTTTATTGATTATGTAAAAATTTGTTGCCGGACAGGTGCGGGCGGTCCGGGCTCCACCCACCTGCATCGTGATAAACTGACTGCAAAAGGTGGTCCCGACGGTGGTAATGGTGGCAATGGTGGTGATATTATTGTGAGAGGCAATAAACAGCTGTGGACTTTAATTCATCTTAAATACCGGAAGCATGTAATTGCTTCTCCCGGTGGTTCAGGAGGAAGTTCCCTGAAAACCGGTGCCGATGGAAAGGATGAAATTCTGGAAGTTCCATTGGGTACGATAGCGCGGGATTTTGATACCAATGAAGTACTTTTTGAAATTGATGATGACGGACAGGAAGTAATTTTGCTTCGCGGAGGCCGCGGAGGTATGGGCAACGCCTTTTTTAAATCATCCACACAGCAAACTCCACGATTTTCACAACCCGGCGAACCGGGACTGGAGGAATGGAAAGTTCTTGAATTAAAACTGATGGCTGATGTGGGATTGGTCGGTTTTCCAAATGCCGGTAAATCAACCTTGCTGAGCGTAGTATCGGCCGCCAAACCTGAGATCGCTGATTATGCATTTACAACACTTGTTCCTAACCTGGGTATTGTTGCTTATCGCGATAATAAATCATTTGTTATGGCCGACATTCCCGGAATTATTGAAGGTGCTCACACCGGTAAAGGAATAGGCCTGCGTTTTCTCCGACATATTGAACGTAATTCAGCGCTTTTATTTATGGTGGCTGCTGATGCTAAGGACATCAAAACAGAATACAAAATATTAAAGAACGAATTGAAACAGCATAACCCCGAGTTACTCGATAAACGTCGTATGCTTGCCATTACAAAAGCAGATATGCTGGATGAAGAATTAATGACTGCATTGAAAAAAGAATTTCCACGTGATAAAATGAGCGATGGAACCAAAGTTCCTGTTATCTTTATCTCCTCTGTTTCAGGTTTTGGTATGCAGCCCTTGAAAGATGAATTGTGGAAATTGCTGAATGATTAACAGCACTCTGTGAAAATGATATGATTAATAGATTTGGATTTACGGACCGGTAATTAAAAAGAATCCGGTTGTAACTCCAACATTAAATATTTGCCTGTGATAGAAACGTTAGTCAACTTCGACCGTAATCTGTTCCTGTTTATCAACAGCATGAATTCTGAATTTATGGATGCAATTATGTGGTGGGCCGCCGACCGGTTTATCTGGATCCCATTGTATGTTGTATTGGCTTTTTATTTAGTAAGGAAGTATGGAAAACAAGGATATATCATGGTTCTTTTTGCTGCACTGCTCATTTTGCTGAGTGACCAGGGTTCTGTTTTGATGAAAAATAGTTTTGAACGCATGAGACCCTGTCACGATGAATCACTTTCTTTTCTGGTTCATACCATAAAAAATAAATGCGGCGGACAATATGGATTTGTATCTTCTCATGCTGCCAACACAATGGCCATCTTCACCTACCTCATGATGATCACCCGAAATAGCAATACCACAATTACGGGCGTCTTAGCTGCGTGGGTGTTGCTAATAGGTTATTGCCGGGTTTACATGGGCGTGCACTTTCCAGCCGATATTGTTGGTGGCTGGATCATTGGCATAATAGCTGCGGGAATTACTTACGTGATTTACCGGTTAATCTTCGACAGTCCTCTAGCTCATCGAAAAAGTTGAATACTCTAATTGCCATATTTGTTGGTGGCGGCATGGGAAGCCTTGCGCGCTTTGGAATCGGCAAGTGGATGACAGGAATAGTTCCCGCTTCCTTTCCCTACGGCACTCTTGCTGCAAACATATTGAGTTCACTATTGCTGGGATTATTTCTTGGATTCAGTATTGGTAAACCTGAAAATGAAAATCAATTGCGTTTTTTAGTTGCGGTTGGTTTTTGTGGTGGCTTCAGTACATTTTCCACTTTTAGTGCTGAAACTCTGGAATTAATCAGAAACGGAATGTTCTTTTATGCAGGAATAAATGTAATAGGAAATTTAATTCTGTGCATGTTAATGATCGTGTCAGGAATTTGGATCTCTAAAAATTTCTGAACTTCTTATAGCTTTAGGCTTAACATCGAAATTATTTCTTCAGCGGCTACTGGACTTATCGCCTGCATTACCCACACTGTCAGTTCCGTTATTTCCCGCTGCAACATTTGCACCTAACGGAGGAGCTCTTGATAACCTCTGTAACTTTGTTCCTCCGTTGATGTACTAACATTCCCCCTGCTATGATTGGCTCATCAACATCTGGTGGGCGGGAAGAAAGTAAAAGTGTTTTCATTGGTACTGAAATATAATGTATTTGGTATAAATCAAAAACTTAACCCTTATTTAACAGCTACTTGCCTGCTATTTTATCCGTCTATTGATTAATATTGCATGATAAACAATTTCTATGTTTTACAAGTTACATTATCTCACACTCCTGCTTATTTTTCTTTCCGGAGTGAAAGCATCCGCCACCGATCCCGGTGCACCTAAACCTAAATTGATTGTAGGAATTGTTGTTGATCAGATGCGATATGATTACTTAACCCGTTACTGGCACAGGTTCGGCAATGATGGCTTCAGGAAACTGGTGAACGGAGGATTCAATTGCTCCAACACGCATCATAACTACATTCCAACGTATACCGGTCCCGGCCATGCCAGCATTTATACCGGAACCACACCCGCTGTTCATGGTATTATTGGAAACGACTGGTATAACCGGAATGCAAAACGCAGAATGTATGTTACGGAAGATACTACAATGACCGGAACCGGTACCACTGCTTATGCGGGTAAAATGTCACCCGTTAACCTGCTTACAACTACGTTTTCCGACGAATTACGGCTTGCCAGCAACTTGCGATCGAAAGTTATCGGGGTTGCTTTAAAAGACAGGGGATCCATATTACCGGCGGGTCATTCTGCCAACGCTGCCTATTGGCTCGAAGGGAGTACCGGAAACTGGATCAGCAGCGGCTGGTATCTGAAGGCACTGCCGGAATGGGTCAATACATTTAATGCACGAAAACTTCCTGTTGAGTACGTGAAAAATCCCTGGACCACACTCTATCCCATCGAAAGTTATACAGCAAGTACAGCAGATGATACACCTTACGAAGATCTTTTTCATGGAGAAACGAAACCGGTATTTCCGCATTCGTTTCCTGCAACCAATACCAATATGTACCAGATGTTTACTGCCAGTCCGTATGGGAATAACATTACAAAGGAGTTTGCAATAACAGCAATGAAAGCGGAAGAGTTGGGCAAAGATTCTATTACCGATCTGCTGGCTGTTAGTTTTTCATCACCCGATTTTATTGGCCATCAGTACGGAACTCATGCTGTTGAGACTGAAGACTGCTACCTGCGCCTTGACCGGGATATTGCTGAACTTATTACAGCTGCAGAAGAGTTTGTAGGAAAAGGAAATGTATTATTCTTTTTGACTGCAGATCACGCTGCAATTCCCAATGTAAAATTTCTGGCAGATCAGCAGATACCTGCTGGAATATACAGTGGTTCACGTGCTAATGAAGCGCTTCAAAAACATTTGAACGAAACCTACGGAATTCAAAAATGGGTGTTGTCGTTTTATAATGACCAGATTCACCTGGATCATGACCTGCTACGTAAAAATAAAATTGATGCGGATGTAATGACGGAAGAAATCCGGCGATTTTTTATGCAATACAAAGATATAGCGAACGTACTTACAGGAAAAGAACTTTCAGTGAATGAATACACCTGGGGAATACGCTCCTATGTTCAAAAAGGTTTTTCTGCCAAACGATCCGGCGATGTGGTATTGATTCTTGAACCGGGCCTGGTGGAATATAAGAGCAAAGGTACAGATCACGGTGCGGGATATACGTACGATACCCATGTACCGCTTTTGTTTTATGGATGGAATATTTCTCCGGGATCTACCTCACGCCATATCAACATTACCGATATCGCGCCTACTATTACTCAAATGCTGGGTATACAAGCGCCCAGCGGTTGCACCGGAACTGTTATCTCTGAACTGCTGAAATAATTTCCTTGGCGGGATGAATAATGATTTGAAATCCTGCTTTAGACAGATCTTCAAAAAATCCAGGATATGATTTCTCCACCACTTCACAATCTTCAATAAAAACTTTTCCGGTTTTGAGCGCAACAGGTGCTAAGGCCATGGCAATGCGATGATCATTGTAAGCTTTTAAAGGACGACTATAATTTTTTATTCCTTTTCCCCGATATAATTTAAATTTCGATCCACCGCAAAAATCGGTATTCACATTTAAATTATACAACTCGCGTTGCAATGCAGCTGCACGGTCAGATTCTTTCAGCCTGAAATTTTTTAAACCATGTAAATCAGCAGTTAAATTTAATCCTGCACATGTTACTGCTACCGCTGGTGCCAGGTCAGGACAACCGGTGAAGTCATCACTAAAGTAGTCAGGCAGTTCAAAATATGGGATATGTTTTAACGTACAACCTGTAGCATCTGAAAAAACAGATTCCACTCCAAGCCGGGTCATCATAGCTGCAATTACGGCATCTCCCTGAAGGCTAGTTCGCGACAAACCCTGCAGATGAATTTCAGCCTGATCATTCAAAGCAGCCATCTCGTACCAGTAAGAAGCCGCCGACCAGTCAGGCTCAATTAAAATATCACGGTTTTGATAAGCGCCTTCATTAATATGAACCACAGCATTGTCAAAATGCACTTGTGCACCAAAGTACTCCATAACCGATTGCGTCATTTTAATATAAGGAACTGACAGAACTTCTCCCGTAATTTCAATGGTGATTCCACCTGGAATATAAGGTCCGATCAGCATGAGTGCGCTAATAAACTGACTGCTTACCGCCCCATCAACTACGATTGTTTTTCCCGTTAAGGTACGTGATCCGATAATAACCGGGAGTTTTCCATCTTCGTCTGCATATTCTACTGAAGCTCCCAGTTGCCTCAGTGCTTCTACCAATTGCACTACAGGTCGCTTTTTCATAGCTGCGGAGGCCGTTAGTGTTACAGCTTTGCCGGTAGCGCAATAATAGGCCATCAAAAAACGCAAAGTAGTACCTCCATCGCCGGCATCAACAACAGCATCCCGCGACAATAATGCATCGCGCATTTGAAGTGTATCGGCAGCTTCCGACAATCCGGCAATGGATGCGTGCAATTTTCCTAATGCATGAATGATTAGCACCCTGTTACTGATACTCTTGGATGCAGGCAGTTTAATAGTCGCTTTTATCGGTCCACCCGGATATGTAACTTCAGCAATCATTTACAAAGCGAATTATAAAAGTGCAATGCATCTACTATTAAATCTGTTGAAACATCATTGTTCATAACCGGATTTCCTATAGCAGAAATAAGTACAAAACGAATTTTGCCGGCCTCGGCTTTTTTATCGGCTTTTATCAACTGTGCTACTTCTTGTACAGCCGCATTCCGTATAATCCGGTGCGGAAAAAAACCTGAAAATACTTCTGAAATTTCCTGCAACGCTGCTTCACTCAACCCTGAAATTTTACCTGAAATAAATGATTCGCAAATCATGCCTGTTGCAATGGCTTCACCATGCGAAAGTGGGATATGGTCATGCGCTAATGAAAAAGTTTCCAAAGCATGACCAATGGTATGACCGAAGTTAAGATACAGCCTTTCCTTTTTTTCAAATGGATCAGCAGCGACAATTGTTGCCTTTACGCTCACTGCCTTTTCAAGGATGCTAATAATCGATTTTTTTAAGGTTGCGTTAATCACATCTCCGGAATTCTCCTTAACCTGGTCTTTCAGCGATGACCATATTTCAGTGTCAGCAATCAAACCATGCTTAAGCATTTCAGCCATTCCGTTTTTCCATTCCTTTTCGGGAAGCGTATTCAGAAAAACCGGATCAATAATTACCTTCTCAGGAAATGAAAATGTGCCGATCATATTCTTATAATGATTCAGGTCTACCCCTGTTTTTCCTCCTGCCGACGCATCCACCATCCCGAGAAGGGAAGTAGGGATGTTAATGAAACGGATGCCTCTTTTATACGTAGATGCTACAAACCCTCCCAGGTCACTGATCATACCACCTCCCAGATTAATAACCAGTGCGTCGCGGTCAGCGCCGGCTTTGAGTAATTGATCCCAGGCCGTTTCACACGATTTCAGATTTTTTTGCAACTCACCGGTACCGATTATAATTTCATGAAAGACACCGTGTAAATAATCATTGATTAATGGAAGACAATGTGTTTTGGTATTTTGATCACAGACCACATAAATACCTGAAAATGGTACGGGAAAATCCAACAATAAAGTATCCAACTGGCGACCGGCCTCATTCGTAAAAAGAATGTCGTGCCTCCCGGCACTGATAGTTTTGTTCATGAATTAAGAGTATCCTGCAAAGATAGAAATACAAATCCTTGAATAGCTGGTATTTCTATTGAAAATGACATGAGTTCCGGATGAAAACCAATTCTTATCTTTGCCATTCAATACGTTCGGCTCCCTATGAATCCCGCTATTTCATCACCCGATCCACTCACCCGGCTAGTTGATTTTGATAATCTTGAAGTGGCTTTCGCAGGCAGGTCGGATGCGGATCTTACCCGTGCTTACTGGCTGTTTAAAGCAATGAGCAGTAACCTGCTTGTTAATAACGGTCCTGTTTTACTTGATGTGGCACTTAAGTTACAACTTCCGGTGATTCCGGTTATCAGGGCAACTATTTATAAACACTTTTGTGGAGGAGAAAGCATAGCCGATTGCAATAAAACAATTGCAGCATTGAAAAAAAAAGGTATCGGAAGTGTTCTGGATTATTCGGTGGAAGGTGCTGAAAGTGAAGAAAATTTTGAACATACCACTGCCGAAATTATTGCCACTATTTTGAGGGCAAAAGGCGATACCGCCATTCCGTTTTGTGTGTTTAAAATTACCGGTGTGGCAAGAATGGAGATCCTTGAAAAAGCAGGATCGGGTAATATCTTATCAGCAACTGAAAAAAATGAATACGATCAAGTATGGCTACGGGTAAATAAAATTTGCGCTGCAGCCGCTGAAAATGATGTGCGTATTTTTATTGATGCCGAAGATTCGTGGATCCAGCAAGCAATTGATGATATGGCGGAAGCTATGATGCAAAAATACAATTCCAAAAAAGCAATCGTTTATAATACCATCCAATTGTATCGTACCGATCGACTGGAATTTTTAAAACTTTCTCATCAAAAGTCCGAGGCTGGCAACTATATTTTAGGACTAAAACTGGTAAGGGGCGCCTATATGGAAAAGGAAAGAGCACGGGCAGCTGAAAAAAATTATCCCTCCCCCATCCAACCAAATCACGCTGCCACCAATCGTGATTATGATGCCGCACTTACCTATTGCATCGAACATTTTGGCGCGATAGCCGTGTGTGCCGGCACGCATAATGAAGCAAGCAGTCATTTGCTCGTTCAACTAATGTACGCTAAAAATATTCCGCACAATCACCCTGACATCTGGTTTTCACAACTATTAGGAATGAGTGACCATATTTCTTCCAATCTTGCTGCAGCAGGATATAACGTTGCCAAATACGTGCCTTACGGACCGGTGAAATCGGTACTCCCCTACCTCATTCGCAGAGCCCAGGAAAATACTTCAATCGCAGGACAAACTGGAAGAGAATTAAAGATGATTGTTGCAGAGAAGAAAAGGAGAAAAAAATAAAAAAGGTGACAAGTCATTAGTC
>JALYQW010000066.1 GCA_030855635.1 Bacteroidota bacterium
CCGGCTATCAGGAAGATAATGAAGCATCAAATTTTTATACTCCTCAACAAACAGATTCGAATAAAGTTGGACGAAATGAACTATGCCCTTGCGGTAGCGGAAAAAAGTATAAAAAATGTTGTTTGCAAAATTAAGAATGATAAAAAAACCAAGAACGGACTATGAGCAACAACACATCAAGCATAGTAAGCAAAGTATGGAGCTTCTGCAACCCCTTCCGCGATGTTGGTGTTGGCTGTGGCGATTACTTAGAGCAACTAACCTATCTGCTCTTTTTAAAAATGGCAGATGAATACAGCAAACCATCGCACAACCGGAAACTAAATATGTTTATTCCGGGATATTGACCCCCCTGTTTTATTTAAGAATAGGATTGTAATTGTGTCATGCTTGCTTTGCAGCACATCAAAGCAAATTAACCTGTCCGGCAACCCTATTTACATGAGTCAACTCAAACAAATTCTTTCGCTTATTATCACTAGGACATTCCCTTAAAGGAATCACCCGGCAAACAGGCGTTGCCCGTAACACTGTCAAGGTGTATTTACGGACCATTAAAGCCAGAGAAATTAATCTGGATGAAATCTTAAATATGGAAGATTTGCGTGTAGAACACTTGCTGCACGCACCTCTCAAAAATGAAAAGCAACGACAACAGGATTTTATGTTGTGATTGGATAAGCTGCAATCAGATCTTTAGCATCCCCATGTAACCAAACAACTTTTATGGGAAGAATATAAACGAGATTATCCACAAGGCTATCAGTATTTGAAAAATGCAACCACCTAAGGTCACTCAATTTTCAGACCCCCTAAGTCCATTTTAAAAGAAAATTGCAACCTTTACTATTTCCATAAATTAGCAGCTATTTTTATGATTTGTAAGTAAATACTTAAATATTAGTTAATTGTTATTTTGAAATATTCATTGAAGTGTGATTATCAGGGCGGCTCATGAATCAGAGCCTTCGGCCTGCTTCATGACCGGGCTATCCGCTTTTATCTTTTGCAAAGCTTAATGCTGATTTTTATAGCTACAATACCTTATATACTCCTCCGGATCTGAAATTCTAAGTTTTTAACTTTGCAAAAGGATAACCCTGCTGTAGCAGGCAGGCGCTTCTATCCCTGCCGCGGAATTAGCGATTTTTTTGATAATTTTATAACCTGATTTATTCCTTTCGCAGGAACTAAATTCCAAATAAGTATCGATCATTAATTATCAGATAGAAATTGGACACCGGATATGGACTACGAATTAATTAAAAAGTGCTGTTTACAAAATTCTGCAGTTAGCGAAGCCGTCATAGATAAGTTCCTTATTAATTATGCAGAGGAAAAGGAAAAGATGGAACCACTAATTGCCATCCGGATTAAACAATATAAGTCGGTTGTTAGTGAACTGCCTGAATCGTATATAAATTTTATGATGGCAGAATTTATTGCGCACAGGATATTTTGCAAAAAGGGATTTATTCATAAATATATTGACCGGAAAGAAATAAAAAGCCTTCCTCCAGATCAATATAGTTTTATTGAATTCCAGTCGCAACATTCCTGGCGTTACAGCTTTGCGGAAATTCAGGGTCAACCTGCTGATGAGTTTTTTGAAATGAAAGATGTGATAACAGGAGAAAATTATTTGCTTTTTTCACCGGGAATGAACAATGTACAGAAAGAAAGTCACCCCCGTATGTGGTTTAATCTTATTGCATGGAACGGGAAATGCTGGCAGACCTTCGGCCTCATCATTCCGTTTAAAGCTTTTACTCTTGATGATCTCTTTTTTTTCGCCACCGAAATCAATCCACGTATAGAAAATGAAGAAATGCTGCAGGAAGAAATAGAAAAAAATCCCTGGCCATTTTTTATGCTTCTGTCCGCTGCTGAGTTTCCAGTAATAAGTACACGTGGATTTGAATCACTTCAATGCTGTTCCGCAGATAGTGTGGAAAATTTCTCTTCCGAAAAATTAGCCGCCAATCATATAATCGAATGGAACAAAAATGTGTACCAGGTTAAATCTAAGCGTAAAGGAGAATTTCCTCATTATGCAATAGCATATTATAATGAAAAGACAAAGGAACTTTTACGAACTGCCTCTACAAAGGAAGGATTTAAAACACTTAGCAATGCATTGATAAAGGCAGGGTTTTTTATCGATCCTGAAGCTGATATTGTTGTTTCATCTGCAATGATTATGGCAATCGAAAATATTCTTAATAAAGAAGTGCGACTAAATCCATACGATTCGTTGTTTCTTAAACAAGAACCGGGTGCCGATAAAGAGATTGAAAAGCTGAATCACTTCCTTGAGCTTGCCATACCTTATTACAACTCCAAACAAACTCTTGATATCTCAAAACTGGCTGAACAGGCTGGCATCACCACTCAGGAGGCGGAGAAATTTTGGAAACTAATGCTAAAGAATATAGAAAAACAATTAAAGAAGCTGAATACTAAGTGACCCGGAATAATTGTCTGATCTTTAAGATGATGGATTTAAAAGTTATCAAAACCGGAGGAATTTACAAATCCTTTTATAAAAATAAAGTAGATCATGAATGAAAAAGAATCAAAGCCGAATTCATCGAAAGAAGACAAGACGATGGAGTTATTTTGAAATAACTCCAAATAAAATTTGATC
>JALYQW010000088.1 GCA_030855635.1 Bacteroidota bacterium
GGCCGGATTGGGTGATACGGTTAACTGCCAGTCGGTGGAAGTTTCATTAAGTGCAGTGGTAATGCAGGCTCCCGGGAGATAATCGTCCATGAAAATAATCCGTTGGAGAATCCAGTTTTTTAGGAATACAATTTCCTCCTGGTAGGTTTGTGCCAGCGGGCTTGGGTTGGGCCATACAAAAATTCCTAATATGGGATATAAGTAATAATGACGTTGTTGTCCTTCATCCAGAATTCCTGCAATGCTGTCGATATAATTAAAAATGTGAGTGGTATCAAAAATGCTGGTACGGAGGTCATCCCAGCGGCATCTGACATTATTTTGAAAAGTTGTATCTTCATTCAGGCGCCTCCACCAGAATGGAAAATCCCACTGGCATGAATTAGGAAACAAGTACGCCCATCCCCCATAACTTTCATTGTCGCAGTAATCGGCGTTATGCCAGGCAAGATTGAAATCCCATAAAGGACCCATGTTTATTTTCCCGCCATCAGTAAGTTTTTCCTTGTAAAAAAATGCACTCAACCGGTAACCATCAACATTTTTGCTGATTTCATTCATCAGAAAATAATCGATGAATGATCCTTCGTCGGCATAGTTTCTCCAGCCGGTTAATGGATCGGCAAAGGATGCCGCTACCAGGGCCGTTTCAAAACTATCTACATATTGCTGAATATAGGTTTTTTGCACCGGTAGCATCTCAGTGTCTTTAGGATAAATGTATTGGTAAAAAATGGTGTTACTCCCCGGATTGGTGGGATCAGGAGGATAGTTGGAAGTCCAGCCGTCATTGTCTATCCAGTCGAGGGAACATATGTACCCACCCGTTAGCGCTATACCTGTTGTGTCGGACTGAGTTAATCCTGCAATATTCACTCGGTTGTTATCTCTTTTAATTTTCTCAAAAAAAGTATAGATGCCTTTATACTCTCCATTAATAATTACTTCACAAAACCTTTCACGGCTAGCGTATCTTCCCATATCCATTGCCAGTGAGTACGTAAGCGGGTTGCGCATGAGTGACTTATCGGTATAAGGGGCATATAATACCCAGTCATTTTCGGCAGGCATCCCTAATATCGTGGTGTTGAGATTATTTCCGGCACTGTCACGGGTTTCGATTCCATATTGCTTTTGCACAAATGTCATTGAACTATGACCTCGCAAGTCAATTCCGATATACCCATTATAATCATTAGGGGGATCGTTAACATAATTTCTGATGACCGGACCATTGTTGATGATGCTCATCCAGGCAGTGACCTTAGGGTCAGCCGTTATTGTCTGGCCATTGGTATTTATGATTACCAGGGGAAGATTGGTGGATTCCATTTCAAAATACGAAGCCGGGTCATTGCCAAAACTCACCGACCACGATAACAGGGTGCCAGCATCAGCAAAAGGATATGTATCCTGGATGTGAAGTGTCCACAAACCATTTGGATCCTGGCCGTTATTGACTTTTCCCATCTGGCTGAGCGGGCGGAACGTCCCTGTAAAAGGTGCATTTCCCTGTAAAATGGAAGTGGCAGCATCCTGCATAAAACAGGTTCCTGTAAAATCATCACCCCCTCCTCCTGCTCCCGATACTAAAAGAACAGAAGTTCCATCGGGAGCTATAAGGGTAATATCAAGATCTGAATCCCATGTGTGAACAATGTCAATACAAACTTCTTCCAGTCCGAATGTTAATGTGTCGATAATTGACGGTAAACCGGAAACGCTAATTGTGTAATCAACACTATTGCCGTTATCCGGAATAGGTCCACCTGATCCGGTAAAAGTTTGTGAAAATGAATAGGTGATAGAACCTGTTAACAGGAGAACAAACAAGTAAAAGTGGCGCATATGTTAAAATATCAGTAAATTTAATACAATTTCCGTTGCCATGCATAGGAGATCTTTCCATTTAAGCTATTTTATTTTATCGTTGTTGTGATGCCGGTCCCCGTCCCGGGATGTTTTTTTCTTCATACTTTTTTTAAAGGCCGCATCCAGGTCGACACCAGTCTGGTTAGCCAGGCATAGCAGCACAAAAAGCACATCCGCCATTTCTTCACCGGGGTCGCGGTTGCTCTCAGAATCTTTAAACGATTGTTCACCGTATGTCCTTGCCATAATCCGAGCTAACTCCCCTACTTCCTCTGTAAGCAAAGTCATGTTGGTAAGCTCATTAAAATACCGAACGCCGTGTTGTTTGATCCAGGCATCTACGGTTAGTTGCATTTCTTTCATAATGATGAAATAGAGTTCAAAGTTGAAAGTTGAGTTATGAGTTAGCCTGAAATAGGTTAAAGTTAAAACTATAAGTTACTAAACCTGCATACTGATTTCATTGATCATTTTGAGTGTCAATAATAATAGTGACCGGGCCATCATTAATTAATTCCACTTTCATATCAGCGCCAAAAATGCCGGTAGCTATTTTTTTTCCTGATTCTTTTTCAAGCAGATTTATAAATTTTTCATAGAGGGGTACTGCTTGTTCGGGACGGGCGGATTTGATGTAAGAGGGACGATTACCCTTTTTGGTTTCAGCATGCAAAGTAAATTGACTAATCACCAGGTAATCGCCATTTACCTCCGCAATTGATAAATTCATGAGTCCCATTTCATCATTAAAAATTCTAAGCTTTGGAATTTTGCCAACCAGTTTTATAACGTCTGCTTCGGCATCCGATATTTCAATCCCTATCAGGATGAGTAGTCCCTTTCCAATAGAAGAATGGACAACACCTCCGATGGTTACCGAAGCACCTGAAACCCGCTGAATAACGACTCGCATGCGATAAAAATACTATTTACATTTTAAAACCGGATAGGAACCGGAAATTAAAATTTTTCAGATTGGCATGGATTTTACCTTAAAAAAGCCATTCAAATAATTCTGCCATATAATGCTGATAAACCTGCTCCTGACCAGGCAAACTTGCCGGTTTCTATTGTTCTTGCTGATCATTTCGTCCCTTTTGTTTCTTTTGTCGGGCTGTGGATTTCAATCGAAAATCAAATTTTTCAGAGGGGCTTTTGATGCCGCAGGTGAAGCAATCAATAAAGATCTTGAAAAACATGTACCCGCAAATGTTACCTCAGTACTCAATGTTCATTACGATGCATCCGATACGGATGCTTTCCTGGATGTATATTACCCACCGGGCGATACAGGTTGGAAATCTCGTCCAGCTATTGTTTGGATCCATGGCGGGGGCTGGATTGCCGGAAGCAAGAAACAAATTGCCAATTATGCGAAAATTCTTGCCCACAAAGGGTTCACAGTTATAGCCGTTGAGTACTCTCTTGCCCCTGAAAGCAAATATCCAACCCCAGTGAAACAGGTCAACACCGCACTGGCATTTTTATTGACACATGCGGCGAAATATCGTGTGAATACCAGTAAAATTGTAATAGCAGGTGATTCGGGGGGAGCTCAGATCGCAGCACAGTTGGGCATCGTTTTATCAGACCCTGCATATGCGAAGCGTCTTGAAATCAGCCCTACTGTATCCCGATCAGCCATATCGGGAATGATACTGTATTGCGGCATCTACAATTTATCAAAAGCAGAAAAAGAGAAAGGGGGCATCATGCTTCGTATGATGATGCGGGCTTATAGCGGACATAAAAATTTTAAACGAAATTCTTTTTTCGGACTAGGTTCTGTAATCCATCATATACCTGTCAATTATCCGCCTACTTTCCTATCGGTAGGTAACAAAGATATACTTAAGCCACACACCTATGAGCTGGCTCAAGTATTAAGTAATAAAGGAGTTCGAGTGGATAGTCTGTATTTTGAATCGGCAGATGTTTCATTGAATCATGAATACCAGTTTAATTTAGATGATGAAAGTGGAAAAGTTGCGTTGGAAAGAACCGTTGCCTTTCTGAATAAACTTTGAATGCATACTTTAAAATTATTTAAAGATATCTTCATTATTTAAAATACTGATGTAACTGGCATAACGCGTAAGTGCTATTTCGGAATTCTCGATAGCTCTTAACACTGCGCAATCTTTTTCATTTACATGCAGACAATTGCTGAACTTGCAACCGGATGACGCTTTAAAAATTTCAGGGAAATAATGGGATACTTCGTATTTGTCGAATTCCAGGATCCCGAACTCGCGAATTCCCGGTGTGTCAATAATGTAACCTCCTCCTGGAATCGGATGCATTTCCGCAAAGGTGGTGGTATGTTTTCCTTTCAGATGCTGTGATGAAATTTCATTAGTTTTCAAAGATAATCCCGGAACCAACTTATTGATTAAAGTACTTTTTCCTGTACCTGAATGACCGGAAAACAGCGTGATTTTCCCGGAAAGGATGTCTTTTAATTTTCCGAGAGTTTGTACTTCCATTGCTGAAACAATAATGGCGGTGTATCCTATTTCGATATACATTCCGGCAAGCTCCTCCACATAGGACAAGGTATCATCATCATAAAGATCTGATTTATTAAAAATAACTCCTGCAGGAATATTATATGCTTCGGCAGTAGAAAGAAAACGATCGATAAAGCCGGTGGAAGTGCGCGGGTAAACAGGGGTTGCCACTACAAGTGCCAGGTCCATGTTAGTTGCAAGTATCTGCGCCTGTCGTGACAGGTTTACCGATTTACGAATGATATAATTTTTACGTTCCAGTACTTCACTGATCATTCCATCTCCAGGTGTGCCCTCTTCCTCAAAAATTACCTGATCACCTACTGCAATAGGATTGGTAGTATCTTTTTCAAGTGTTCTCATTTTACCCTTTACCCGGCAACGGAAAATTTTCCCTGTCGTTGCATCGGCAACCTGGTAAAAACTTCCTGTCGATTTAAGCACCAATCCTTTCATGGGAACTGCAATATATTTTTAATATCCTTGTTTAAAATACCACCCGACTAACAGCAATTTGAAAATCTCTTCGATCCCGGAATGGAATTCCCAATCTTTAATTCTGTAATTTTACCAATCTGAATCCAATTGTATGTCGGTAAAGGTAAGTCATATCATTAAAATATTCGGTACCCAAAAGGCGCTCGATGCAGTCAGCTTTGAAATCGGTTCCGGCCAGGTGATCGGTTTCCTGGGGCCTAATGGGGCGGGAAAATCAACCATGATGAAAATAATAAGTTGTTACATCCCGCAGAATTCAGGCAGCGCACACGTGATGGGTTTTGATACCGTTGAACAATCTATTGAAGTAAGAAAACGCGTGGGTTATCTTCCGGAACACAATCCGCTCTACCTGGATATGTATGTGAAAGAATACCTGGGTTTTGTTGCCGGACTACATATGAAACCCGCAATGGTGGATAAACGGGTGAAAGAAATGATTGACATGACAGGACTGGGATTGGAACAGAAAAAGAAAATAGGTGCGTTGTCGAAAGGTTACCGGCAGCGTGTAGGACTTGCCCAGGCAATGATTCATAACCCTGAAGTTTTAATACTCGATGAACCTACATCCGGGCTTGACCCGAATCAGCTGGTGGATATACGAAATTTGATCAGTGAAATCGGTAAACAAAAAACCGTTATACTTTCCACGCACATCATGCAGGAAGTGGAAGCTATTTGCAACCGTGTGATCATAATTAACAAAGGGAAAATCGTTGCAGATGATCTCACGGAAGTAATTCAGCAAAAAGCACATCCGGAAAGCATCCTGGAAGTGGAATTTGAAACCCCTGTAAATGCAGAGCTGCTGCGAACCATGAAAGGCATTTCACGGATTGAATCGCCGGGTAAAAATATCTATCGCCTCCACTCCCCTTCCGGAACCGATCTGCGAAGTGATCTTTTTGAATTTGCTGTGAAAAATAATCTGAAAGTCCTTGCCATGCGCAAAACTGAAAGTACGCTAGAGGAAGTTTTTCACCTGCTTACAGGAAACAATTAAAAATTCACTGATTTGTTACAGACTGAATTGGTAATTCATTTATAGATATTATAATTTTGCAGGTGAAATTAGCCGGGAGTTTAATCTCCGTAAAAAAACAGTTTAATTTACAACACTATGAAACATCGTTTATATACGCTACTAATGATGCTGCTGTTGGGTTCCGCAGCAAATATGCAGGCACAATGCCCTTTTGATCCTACTGTAACCGGCGACTCATTGTTATGCCCGAACGATACAGGTTTACTTTCAACGCAGGTATATGACTCCTACCAATGGTATAAACGCCCTTTATTTGGCGGAACTGCCCAGATCATTCCGGGGGCAACTTTTCAAACGCTGACTATTGATGCATTTAACGATGCGGCAAACTATTTTTCAGTGGAGGCAACACTGAATGGCTGTTCTGAAACTTCGCCTGAAGTACTGGTCGACAGTTGGTTGTTTTTATTTCCTTATACCATTATTGAAGGCGATTACACAATTGGTTCCATGGGAGAATTGATTTTGTGTCAGGGTGACACCATCCTCCTGATCAGTGGAATGCCTTATGATACTAACCTGCAGTGGTATGATAATGGAAATCCTATTGCAGGAGCAAACAATGATACTTTATTTGTTACCACTGCCGGATCTTACACTTATTCGGGAGCTCCTTCCATATGTCCTAATTATATCCAAAACCAGTTCATTCCTTCCGACGTAACGGTTATTACCTGTCCCACCGGCTTAGTCGAAAGTCCGGGTTATGAAGTGGGTATTATGCCGAACCCTGCAAACGACCTCATTACCGTCAGCTTTCCCGGATGTGAATCGATTGCTATTTTTGATGCAACTGGCAGAAAGGTAGCTTCAGAGAGCACTCGTACAACGCAAACCCTTCATACAATTAACGTTTCTTCGCTGGCGCGTGGCGTTTACACGGTTCGTGTTCAAAGGGATGGAATTTTTAAAGGGGCCATTTTAATGAAAAATTGATACCCAAAACAGGTTGTTGAAAAAGAACCGGTTGTGTTTATAAAACTTTATTCCTTTGGCAGAAGTTGAAGGGTGAATTTCCTAATTTTGCACCTCCGAAACTGCCAATTGGCCTTTGCGGGATATAGTTGAGTATTCATCATAAAAAACTTATTAAATACAAATGGCTTACCTGTTCACCTCAGAATCAGTTTCAGAAGGACATCCTGACAAAGTTTCAGATCAGATCTCAGATGCGTTAATCGATTATTTCCTTGCCTATGACCCTATGTCAAAGGTTGCCTGTGAAACGCTGGTTACTACCGGTCAGGTGGTGCTTGCCGGAGAAGTGAAGTCAGAGGCGTACCTCGATGTTCAGGAGATTGCCCGCGAGGTAATCCGTCAAATCGGTTACACAAAAAGTGAATACATGTTTGAAGCTAATTCATGCGGTGTTTTGTCTGCCATTCACGAACAATCACCTGATATTAACCAGGGTGTTGTGCGTCGTAAACCTGAAGACCAGGGTGCGGGTGACCAGGGGATGATGTTCGGATATGCCAGCCGCGAAACAGACAATTACATGCCACTTCCACTGGAACTTGCCCACTCACTTTTGTATGAACTGGCTGCCATCCGTAAAGAAGGAAAAGTGATGAAGTACCTGCGCCCCGATTCAAAAAGCCAGGTTACCATTGAATACAACGACGCAAATGTGCCGCAACGTATTGACACCATCGTTATTTCAACCCAGCATGATGATTTTGCCAATGAAAAAGCCATGCAGGCAGAGATTAAAAAAGATGTGATCAATATCCTGATTCCTCGGGTAATGAAAAAATTACCAAAAAGGGTTCAAGCTATGTTCAATGATAAAATAAATTACCTGGTGAATCCTACTGGTAAGTTCGTTATCGGCGGTCCTCACGGCGATACCGGTTTAACCGGCCGCAAAATTATTGTTGACACCTATGGTGGTAAAGGTGCTCACGGTGGTGGCGCTTTTTCAGGTAAAGATCCTTCTAAAGTAGATCGTTCTGCTGCCTATGCCACCCGTCATATTGCCAAGCATCTTGTTGCAGCAGGAATTTGTGACGAAGCTCTTGTTCAGGTTGCCTATGCCATTGGTGTAGCACAACCCGTTGGTCTTTATGTTAACACTTATGGAACATCCAAAGTGGATATGAGCGACGGGCAAATCGCCGTTGTTATTGCAAAAATGAAGGAATTCGATATGCGCCCTTATTTCATCGAACAACGTTTCAAATTGCGCACTCCTATTTACAGCGAAACTGCTGCATACGGACATATGGGACGTATTACTAAAGAAGTAACCAAGGTTTTCAATAAAGGGAAGAAAACTGAGAAAAAGATTAAAGTAAAATTATTCCCATGGGAAGAGCTTAATAACATTGATAAAGTAAGAGCAGCCTTTGGGATGAGTAAGGCCAGTGCCAACGGAAAAAGTGTTAAAAAAACAGCGGTACTCGCATAAAACTTCAAGGCCGGTTTCAACACCGGCCTTTTTCAATGCTTACCGTTTAGTAAGCAGTCTGCACACCAAAATGAAATTCACTGAGGGCCCTGTTTTTAAATGGATGCTCATGATCGGACTCAGTCTTATCTGGGGGAGTTCATTTATCCTGATGAAAAGAGGCCTTGAGGATTTTACTCCTACCCAGGTAGCAGCCATACGCTTGTCGGCAGCTTTCCTGTGCCTGTTCCCTTTTGTGATGACACACGCCTCCAAAATTAAGCGCCACCAGTGGAAATATATTTTTGCAACCGGCCTTCTCGGAAATGGAATTCCTGCATTTTTATTTACCCTTGCTCAAACTGAAGTGCCAAGTTTTCTGGCAGGTATGCTAAATTCACTGACACCTGTTTTCACCATGGCAATTGGGTATTTCATTTTTGAAAACCGGGTTTCTGCCATTAAAGTAATTGGAGTGGGACTGGGACTTGCCGGGGCCGTAGCACTTATCATGGTAACGGCAGGTGGCGATATCGGTCCTATATCATGGTTTCCCATATTGATTGTGATTGCTACATTCTGTTATGGGATGAGCGTGAACATCATCAAAAATAAATTGCACGATGTAGCTGCTGTCAATATCTCCGGCTTTGCCTTGCTTATTGTTGGTCCGCCTACAGGTCTGTACCTGTTCATGACCGATTTCACCGGCCGTTTATCTGAAAATCCTCATGCCTTTATATCGTTAGGATATGTGTTGCTGCTGGGAATATTCGGAACCGCAATTTCTATTGTCGTATTTAACCGGTTGATTAAAACCTCAGGTGCCCTGTTTGCCTCTTCGGTAACCTACATGATACCCATTGTAGCTATGTTGTGGGGAGTGGCAGATGGTGAAATGATCGGGATATGGCACCTGGTTGCTATGGGTGCTATTTTAGGAGGTGTTAACCTGATTAACCATAAAACCAAATCAGAAGCTGCACAATCATGATTTTTTTAAACTTAAAATTGGTATTTTAAATCAACCTTCGTACATTTGCATCCCCTGAATAAAACCGGGGTCTTAATTATCTTAAATACAATCTAATGTACGCAATTGTAACAATCGCCGGTCAGCAAATGAAAGTATCTGAAAATGATACAGTTATAGTTCACAGACTGAATGCGAAAGAAGGAGACAAAGTAGAGTTTGACCAGGTTTTGATGGTAGAAAACGGAGGAAAACATAATATGGGTTCACCACTTTTAAGCGGTGCTTTAGTATCAGCCACTGTTGTTTCTCATATTAAAGGCGATAAAGTGATCATTTTTAAGAAAAAACGTAGAAAAACGTATCAGAAATCCAATGGTCACCGTCAGCAGTTTACTAAGATTCAAATTGCCGGTATTACCATATAATAATTCAGAACCAGATAATAAAAAAATAAAATGGCACATAAAAAAGGAGTCGGTAGTTCCAAAAACGGACGTGAATCACATAGTAAACGGCTCGGTATTAAAATATTCGGTGGTCAAATCGCAATTGCCGGAAATATTATTGTCCGCCAGAGAGGTACCAAGCACATGGCCTCTGAAGGCGTAGGAATCGGAAAAGATCACACATTGTTCGCTTTGCGCGATGGTGTTGTTACCTTCCGCAAAAAAGCTGACGACAAGTCGTATGTCTCGGTTAAGCCGTTTGAACAGAACTAAAATATTGTGAATAATAAGAAAGCCTCCTGGATTCGGGAGGCTTTTTTTTTGGGAAATTTTACGCTTAAGAAATTCCGTGAATCAACTCATCGCAGTATTCAGGAACTTCAAAAACGGCATCATCGTATTGTATATCGTTGCACAATTTTTTACCAGGTTTTTATTGTGAAAGTCTTTGTCGTCGAAGGATGTTTCTACAATAAAACTTGTTTGCCGCAAGTGGTGAATAGCAGGATTGATAGCTTCATACCCTTTGGGGGTTGTTTTGAGCCGGGAGTCAGATAATTCACTAAAGAGTTTCTTAAATGGTTTCGCACTAAGAATGTTTTCAAATTCCTCGAAGTTATAATCGATCTCCTGGCGGATGGCTTTTAACTGGGGTGCCTGTGGCATCCAGCAGCCCCCAGCTACAAAACCGGAACCGGGTTCAGCCTGTATGTAGAATCCTGCTTTATCCGACTTCTTTCCTCCTTCCGCAAAGTAAGCACCCATATTAGTTTTATAGGGAACTTTATTTTTTGAAAAACGCACATCGCGGTAAATCCGAAAAACACAATCCTTGACTTCAAGATTTCCAAGAGCGGGATTTATTTTTGTTAATTCTTTGAGCATTGCGGCAACAAATGTTTCGAAATCCTCTTTCGCTAATTCATATTTCCCACGGTTCTTCTCGAACCACTCACGGTTATTATTTTTCTTTAATGCTTTCAGGAAGGCAAGTGTTGATAATTGTAGCATGAAGAATGGAATTATAATTTATTTAGACTATTAGAGCCATTGAGAGCTATTACTTCCGTAAATAATAACGGACCTTCCGCGATTTTCGCTGTTTCAATAATTTCGGCAAGTGAAACCGCGTGCAAATATCAGGATCACATTCATCGGTGTTAACTGCGACCGCAGCACAAGGCAGTTGCATAGGATTGGCAAGATTGACTTCGGGAAATGGTCGGTATTCCAACTGCATCGGTAGGCTGATTGCTGCCCCGGATCATGTACCTTAAATTGCTCTGCAAAATTATTCTTATTTTACCAATTAAGGCCTTTGCAATTTCACGCTCTGTGGCTTCCTGCAAAAGGTAACAATTCCTTATAAACCCCGCATAATGCTACCTTTGCGATAAATTAAATTCTATGTTGCAGCTGCATACCATTCGTGAAAATAAAGACGAAGTCATTAAACGTCTGGGAATAAAAAATTTTCCGGCTAACGTTTTGATTGATAAAGTTTTGGATATCGATGTGCAACGACGTTCCTCACAAGTGGAGCTCGATTCACTGCTTGCTGCACAGAACACATTAGCACGACAAGTTGGTGATTTGTTTAAAAGTGGAAAACAAGCGGAAGCAAACGACCTCAAGAATAAAAGCACCGCTCTTAAAGAGGAATCAAAAATCATTTCCGATAAGCTTGATACACTTGAAAAGGAACTGAATAGTATTCTTTTAGTTATCCCGAATCTGCCTTCTTCACAGGTTCCCGCAGGAAAAACGCCGGATGATAATGAGGTGGTTTATAAATCAACAGACTCACTTCCTGAACTGCCTGCCGGGTCACTGCCGCATTGGGAACTTGCTGCGAAATACGAACTGATCGATTTTGAGCTCGGTGTTAAACTAACCGGTGCAGGCTTTCCGGTTTATAAAGGTAAATGTGCTAAACTGCAGAGAGCGCTCATTAATTTCTTCCTCGATAAAGCTACTGAAGCCGGTTATAACGAAGTGCAGCCTCCTATTTTAGTCAATGAGGATTCAGGATTTGGTACAGGGCAGCTTCCCGATAAGGAGGGCCAGATGTATCATGTGGGTATCGATAACCTATACCTGATTCCCACTGCTGAAGTTCCTGTTACGAACATTT
The DNA here is from genome assembly GCA_030855635.1 of Bacteroidota bacterium. GTDB lineage: Bacteria > Bacteroidota > Bacteroidia > AKYH767-A > OLB10 > JADKJB01. The sequence continues at coordinate 11,874 of JALYQW010000088.1, forward strand.
TCCGGGATGTAATTTTAAAGAGCGAAGAGCTTCCTGTTAAAACAACTGCCTACACTCCTTGTTTCAGAAGAGAGGCCGGTTCGTATGGAAAGGATGTGCGAGGGCTTAACCGTTTGCACCAATTCGATAAAGTTGAAATTGTACAGGTTGCACATCCCCGCGATTCTTATCAAATCCTGGAGGACATGAGAAACTATGTTGCCAATTTGCTTCAGTTGCTTGAACTTCCGTTCCGGACATTAAAATTATGTGGAGGTGATATGAGTTTTGCATCAGCGTTAACTTACGATATGGAAGTATATTCAGCAGCACAAAAACGATGGCTGGAAGTAAGTTCAGTTTCTAACTTTGAGACTTTCCAATCGAACCGTCTCAAATTACGTTTCCGTGAAGGGCAGGGAAAACCTCAGCTGGCACATACACTAAATGGCAGTGCTTTGGCGTTACCCCGTATTGTGGCTGCTTTATTGGAAAATAACCAGACACCGGAAGGAATTACCATCCCAAAAGTACTTATCCCTTACACGGGTTTTAATATCATTAACTAATCATGAACTTAATTCGGCTGTTGTTTCTGTTTTTGTTAATTCCTTTTGTCAGTAGTGGACAAGGGCAAAACAACATTGACCTGGCAAACCAGTATGCATCAACAGGTGATTGTGAAAAGGCGGTTGTTTACTTTGAAAAATGGTACGCATCGGATCCATATAGTGCCTACACCCCTTACCTGAATTGCCTTATTGCTTTAAAAGATTATGACAAAGCCGAAAAACTGGTTAAAAAGCAAATAAAGAAAATGCCAACCAACGCTGTGTTATGGGTGGACATGGGTACGCTTGCAGAACTACAGGATAAAAATGACCAGGCTAAAGACCATTATGAAAAAGCCATCAAATCACTGTTTCCCGATGTGCAACAGGTACTATCCTTAGGAATTGCTTTTGTAGAAAAACGAAAGCTGGATTATGCTGAGACTACTTATCTGCAAGGAAGAAAAATGCTCTCCGACATATATCCTTTCAGTTTTGAATTAGCCGACGTATATGCACAGCGTTCTATGCCTGATAAAATGATTTCAGAATACCTGGGCTTACTGGAATTCAATGAAAGTTATCTGCCAAATATCCAGGCGATCCTGCAAAACAAAATGGCTTTTGATACCCAGGGTGGATTGAGTGATGTTATTCGAACTGCATTACTCCGTAAAGTTCAGCGTGGAAATCAGAAACCGGTTTACAACGAACTATTGTATTGGCTGTTATTACAGGAAAAAGATTTCAGCACGGCATTAATTCAAGCCAAAGCACTCGATAAACGCAACGACGAAAACGGCTCTCGATTGGTCAATCTGGGAAAATTGTGTGTTTCTAATTATGAATACGCTGTCGCGGAAGAATGTTTTCAGTACGTTATTGCCAAGGGCAGTACGAATCCCAATTATATTGCCGCAAGAATGGAACTGATCGCTGCGCGGGATCAGAAAATAACCAATGAGGGTGCTTACGAAAAAGCAGACATTATAAAACTCGAACAGGAATACGAAACTACGCTCACCGAGCTTGGCAGAAACCAGGTCACTGCTCCTTTGATCAGCAAGTATGCGCATCTTAAAGCCTTTCATCTTGATAAAATTGATGAATCGGTACTATTGCTAGAAGAAACTATTACACTACCCCGAATCAGTCCCATATTTTCAGCACAGTGTAAACTGGAATTGGGCGACATTCTTATTTTGAGAGGGGAAGTATGGGATGCATCACTACTTTATTCACAAGTTGACAAAGATTTTAAAAACGATGCCATTGGGCGTGAAGCGAAATTCAGAAATGCAAGATTGTCATACTACATGGGGGAATTTGAATGGGCTGCAGCACAACTGAATGTCTTGAAGGCAGCCACTTCACAACTCATTTCCAATGATGCCATGTCGTTGGGGTTACTGATTATGGATAACCTGGGCCTTGACAGCGACAGTAACTCGGCACCCTTATTATTTTACAGTCGTGCCGATTTATACGAATTCTGTAACCGGAATGATGCCGCACTGGCGACCCTTGATTCCATGCTGGTTGAATTTCCTGCACACAGCTTAAGTGATGAGGCCTGGTTCAAACAGGCAGGAATTTATGTTAAAAAAGGCGATTTTAAGCTGGCTACAGAACGCTATATGCAGATTTTTGAAACATATCCCGATGATATTCTTGGTGATGATGCGCTGTATAAAATGGCACTGCTGACTGAAATTAATTTAAAAGACAAAATAAAAGCACAGGAACTCTATGAATTACTCCTTACAAAATATCCGGGATCATTGTATGTTGTAGATGCACGGAAACGCTTCAGGGTATTACGGGGTGATGGTGTGAATTGATAATTTATTTAATAAAAACTTATTGTAGTAATAAGAATAGTTTAAGTTTATTTTTTTTTCATTTATATTTCAAAAGTTAATCGAATGATCATCTACAATGTAACTATAAATATTAACCATGATGTGCATGACGAATGGTTGCAGTGGATGAAAAAGGTGCATATACCTGATGTGCTTCAAACAGGATTGTTTGTAGAGAGTAAAATGCTACGCCTTCTGGGTGATGAGGATTCAGGTGGCACCACTTATGCGATTCAGTACACACTTCACAGTATGGAGGATTATGAACGGTATCAGCGGGATTTTGCCCCTGCCCTACAGAAAGAAGTAACTGAAAAGTATAATGATAAATTTGTTGCATTCAGGACGTTACTGGAAACCGTTTAAACGATGCGACTACTCATACTTTTTCAATTACTGCTGGTAACTGCATATTCACAGGCTCAAAAAAAAACTGACGCACGAATACTTTTCGACAGCATGATGGCCGCCATGGAAAAAGTGAGGACCTGCACGTATGTTTTAAATATTGATGAACGTGTTTTTGGAAAGATGGGAAGTGCACAGTATATTGCCAAGATAAATGTTGCGCCTCTTAAGATATACACTTATTCTGTTCATCCGAATCCGGGTGCCGAAGCGTTGTATGTGACAAACTCCAACAATAATAAAATCCTGATCAACCCTAATAAATTTCCATACATCAATCTCAGTCTCTCAGTCAACAGCATGCTGCTTCGGAAACCCCATCAGTTTAATATTTTACAAATGGGCTTCTCTTACTTTCATGGTATTCTCAAAAAAAATATTGTCAAGAACGGGGAGCAATTCTATAAATCATTATCCTTGAAAGAAGACATTATCCATAACAAAAAAGAATTTCATGTACTTGAAATCAACAACACTGATTTCGGTTATGTAAATTACAAAGTAAAACCGGGTGAAAATGTAACCGACATTGCCAATAAAATCCTGGTGAATGATCACATGATACTTGAAATCAATGATGGCATTGATGATTATGATGATGTGAAAGCCGATCAGATAATTAAAGTACCAAACAGTTTTGCAAAAAAAATAATCATATACATTGATAAGATTACGCACTTACCGCTGGTGCAAATTATTTACGATGACAAAGGTTTTTATACTAAAATCGAGTTCTCTTCATTTGTTTTAAACCCGGTGATACATCCTGATGAATTTACCAGGCATTATCCTAAATACAAATTCTAATGCGTGCTCCGGTACGACCCTTAAAAGGACTGGGTCAGCATTTTCTGAACAGCCCTGAAATCGCAGCAAATATTGCAGGCGCATTAACCCGTAGCGAAGCCTATGACCAGGTGCTTGAAATTGGTCCGGGCACAGGAGTGCTAACATCACATTTATTACAGCATACTTCTAAAAAATTATTTTGCATTGAAGTTGATGACCGCTCGGTGCAGTACCTGGTAGATAATTTTCCACAGCTTCGCGATTTTATTATTTATGATGATTTTTTACATGCTTCTCTGAAGGAACTCGGGGAAAAACCATTTGCTGTAATTGGAAATTTTCCGTATAACATTTCTTCACAAATTTTATTTCGTGTACTCGACATGTATGAAAGGGTGCCTGAATTGGTGGGTATGTTTCAGAAAGAAGTTGCCATGCGGATCGCATCGGGTCCGGGGTCAAAAGATTATGGAATTTTGAGTGTGTTGTTGCAAGCGCATTATGACATTGAATATCTTTTCACTGTGCCACCCGAAGTATTCATTCCCCCTCCTAAAGTACAATCAGGTGTGATCAGGATGATCCTGAAAAAAGAAGCTGAGTTAAACTGTGATCCGGTTGCTTTCAAACGAATTATTAAAACCGGTTTTAATCAACGCCGTAAAACTTTAAGAAATTCTTTAAAATCACTTTTACCTGTAGACCGAACTGATATCCCCTATCTCGACAAAAGACCCGAGCAGTTGCATTATACGCAGTTTGTGGAACTTACAATGTCGATGAAACATAGTGTGGGTGGTGGGTAGTGGGTCAGTTGGCAGTAGGCAGTTGGCGGTTGGCAGTTGGCAGTGACTTACAACCAAAAACTAAAAGTAAACTTATGTGATATAAATAAATTAATATTTTTATTTTGTTAATCATACTCAATAATTTATTCAATTATTAACTATCCAACGGGATTTAAGAACGACGTAGTGACTTGAGGTATTTCAAAAAAAATGTAAGAATTACGAATCCCTTCGAGTACAAACTTGTCACTTTCAGCTTGTCACTTGTGACTTGTTTCTTGTTTCTTTTTCCGTACTTTTGCACTTGCATCTAAAGCTTGTTAGGTGAGGTTACTGAATGAACAAAGGCTGCTGCCCGGAAATGTCGAGAGACGCCAATGGGTAGAACAGGCATGGTCGAAATAAGGCTTTGCATAAGGCAGCTTCCCAGGTACTATGGGATAAGTCATTCTGAACTAAAACTCAACGAGGAGCTTTTGTTGACTGAATTCATTGAAACGGTAAGTAGTTTCCTGTTTTAAGAACAGGTTTTTTACTCTCAAACCGTGTTTTTTTCGAATTCGTTTTCACCGGCTTCCAAACAAACCAGGCTGCAGTGAAAATTATGGAAATCGAAGCCTTAAAATCAGACATCCAGGGATTACTCGAAACCCGCAACATGCAGGGCCTTAAAACGCTGCTTGAAGACTGGGTTCCTGAAGAACTGGCCTTGTTGTGCGACGACTTGTCGGTGAATGACATAGCACAGGTTTTTAAAGCTATTGACCGTGACCGAGCTGTTACGACTTTTGAAAATATTGACATCTCTAACCAGAAACTCCTGGTTGATGAATTGCCCAACCGGTTACTGTCGCTCATCCTTAATGATATGTCGGCCGATAACCGGACGGCACTTTTAGAAGAACTTAATTCCGAACAGCTTAATAAACTTTTAAAACTCCTTACCCATAAAGAACGCCTGATCGCGCTTTCCCTGCTAGGGTATCCTGAGAACTCTATCGGACGTTTGATGACTCCGGAGTATATGACTGTGAGGCAGTACTGGACCATGAGTGAAGTACTCAACCACATCCGTGAAAACGGTGAAAGCAGCGAAACATTGGATATCCTGTACATAGTTGATGAAAAAGGCTATCTCATTGACGACATAAAAATTGGAGAAATATTGCTGGCACCACTGGATGAACTGGTGAGTGATCTCATGGATGGCAAACGGACAGCGCTGCTTGTAACGGATGATGAAGAAGTGGCTATTAAAACCTTTACCGAATTTAATCGTGTAGCCCTACCCGTTACCGATGCACATGGTTTGTTACTTGGTATTGTCACCATTGACGACGTTCTCGAACTTGCCAAGAAAGAAGATACCGAAGATATTCAAAAGCTTGGGGGTGTGGAAGCCTTTGAAGAGCCCTACATGGAAGTAGCGGTTTTTAAGATGATCCGCAAAAGAGCACCCTGGCTGATCATCCTGTTTTTTGGTGAGCTACTAACGGCATCGGCTATGGCCTTTTATGAACATGAAATTGCCCGTGCTGTAGTACTTGCACTGTTTATTCCGCTTATTGTTTCGAGTGGGGGTAACTCGGGTTCCCAGGCAGCCACGCTGATTATTCGTGCCATGGCTTTGGGAGAGGTTACATTACGTGACTGGTATCGTATATTACGCAGAGAAATTGTTTCAGGAGTGGTATTAGGACTTATGCTCGGAGTGCTTGGTTTTACCAGGATAGCAGCTTGGAGTATTTTTACAGACATATATGGGCCGCACTGGATGATGATCGCGCTCACCATTGGCTTCTCCTTAACAGGAGTTGTGCTTTGGGGTAGTCTGATGGGTTCAATGCTACCATTACTCCTGAAGCGGCTTGGAGCGGATCCCGCCACATCCTCAGCTCCCTTTATTGCCACTCTGGTGGATGTTACAGGGTTACTCATTTATTTCAGCCTTGCGGCGATGCTGTTAAGCGGCACCTTATTATAATTTTTATCTCATGAAAGGCAACGTTTTATTTATTGATACCGTGCATCCTGTGCTGCAGTTCCAGCTCGAACAAAATGGCTGGTCGTGTGTTGACGGCACGAATTGGAAAACGGAAAAGGTGATGGCTGAATTAAGAAATGTAAGCGGCATTGTGATACGAAGCCGTTTCATGCTGGATGCAGCATTTCTGAAAGGAGCTGTACAATTAAAATTTATTGCACGGGCAGGGGCAGGTATGGAGAACGTTGATGTGGCTGTAGCAGAATCAATGGGAATCATTTGCCTAAATGCACCCGAAGGAAACAGGAATGCTGTGGGCGAACATGCCCTTGGGATGTTACTGGCCCTGTTAAATAACCTGGTAAATGCCGACCGCGAAGTCAGGGAAGGTAAGTGGTTCAGGGAGGAAAACCGGGGTGTTGAACTCGATGGTAAGACTGTAGGAATTGTTGGTTTTGGTAACACCGGTTCAGCATTTGCCCGCAAACTTAGTGGATTTGATGTGACCACACTTGCCTATGATCCGTACACAAAAGTGGATAGCAAGAAATTTCCGGATGTTAAGCAGGCACAAATGGAAGAACTATTTTTGAATTGCGACATTCTTTCATTGCATGTTCCTCTGACCACGCTCACCACTCAACTGGTGAACGATGAATATCTTTCCAGCTTTACCAAGCCGGTTTATCTTGTGAATACATCGCGGGGGAAGGTAGTGAACACTACAAGTGTGGTAAAGGCACTGGAACATGGGAAAATTAAAGGTGCTGGTCTGGATGTGCTGGAGTTTGAAAGTTTATCATTTGAAACCCTTTCAAAGGAGCAGCAGCCCGACGCATTTCAAAAATTACGAACTTTCAAAAATGTTATCCTCTCTCCGCACATCGCCGGGTGGACTGTTGAGTCGCATCGCAAAATATCAGAGGTGCTGGCTGAAAAAATCATCGCTTTGTAACCCCGACGGGGTGGGTACACCCCGTCGGGGTTAGGGAGGCGAATCACCGGTCTGCATTTTTTAGCAAGAGGAAGCCGATGATGCTTGCCAGCAATGAGGCCAGTAAGATTCCGAATTTAGCCTGGAGCATCAGCACTTCATTTTCGAAGGCCAGCCCTGAAATAAAAAGCGACATGGTAAATCCAACACCTGCCAGGAAACTTGCACCGAGGATATGTCGGTTATTAACTCCAGGAGGCAATTGCGCCCATTTCATCCTGGTAAACCAAAAAACCATCCCGGCAACACCGACAACTTTTCCCACTATAAGACCCAGGAAAACACCAATAGTTACAGGGCTCATCAATACCTCAACCAGGTTATCGGGGAGCACAATACCTGCATTGCTCAGAGCAAATATCGGCATAATTATAAACGCTACCAGGGGATGAAATGTGTGTTCGAGGCGCTGCAGAGGTGTTAATGCCTCCCTGGAAATATCACGGATCTCCTGCAAAATATCATGCTGTTCAGGAGTAACAGTAGGTACATTATTAGGATCCGCCTTTTTGAATTTCGCAATCAGGTTTTCAATATTTGCAATAAACCCTGCTTCCGATATTTTAACATTTGCAGGTATGGTAAACGCAGCAAGCACTGCTGCGATTGTTGCATGAACACCCGACAATAGGAAGGCCAGCCACAACCCGCCGATACCGACAATCGCATAAAATAAAGTGTTTCTCACACCAATCAAATTTGCTACAACTAATATCACAAGGAAAATGCCGCCTGAAATGAGGCTGGTTAAATCGATGGAAGACGTATAAAAAAATGCGATTACCAGTACTGCACCTATATCATCGGCGATTGCGAGAGCTGTGAGAAATATTTTCAAGGCAAGAGGCACTTTATCTCCTAATAAATAAACTACTCCGAGAGCAAATGCAATATCTGTTGCCATGGGTATGCCCCATCCATCTGCTGCATCACCCGAATTGTTAAAGGCTAAGTAAATCAAAGCAGGCACCACCATTCCGCCAATTGCTCCTGCCACCGGAAGAATGGCCTTTCTAATTTCGTTCAGTTCTCCTGCAATAATTTCTCTTTTTAATTCAAGCCCCACAACAAAAAAGAAAACTGCCATTAAGCCATCATTAATCCAATGATGCAGGCTTTTGGTAAGATAACCGCCATTGAATCCGAATCCAAATTCTGTCTCCCAGAAGTGGTGAAATGCCTCCGACCAAGGGGAATTGGAAATTATCATGGCTACAATGGCTGCAGAAAATAATATAATACCGCTGGTGGCACTGTTGCTGATAAATCGTTGAATCGGATCAATGATCCATTTTTCTACCGTTACCTTTTTGATACTTTCATTTCTCATAAAAATCAATTTAAGTCAATCCGGCAAGATAATAAATTCTAAATTATTCCTGCTCCCAAAAAAAATGCAAATACAATCAGCATCACAGCAACAAACATGTGAATGGATTTGAGGGTAATTTTTTTGAGGAACCTGTTGCCGATGTAGGCTCCTGCGAAAGCAGCCAGAACAGCAGCTGCGAGTAAAATATAATTTATACCAGACTGCATCCCGGGAAGGCTTATAAAGTAAACCGACAACCTCGAAAAATCCACCAGGCACGCAATGGCAACACCGGTAGCTATGAATGTTTCTTTATTCAGATTCATTTTAACAAGAAATGCACTTCGTAATGCACCCTGGTGACCAGAAAGACCGCCAAAAAACCCGCTTAGAAAACCACCGGCCGGTAGCATATGTTTTGGCTGAAAATTTAATTTTAAAAGACGCGGGAACATTTCTAATATAGAAAAAACCAGCAACAGGAAAGCAATTACAAGTTTGATCGGCTCCACAGAAAAATAATTTTCGCTTATGGTGTATGTGTACAAAGGCTTCATTAAAGAAATTTCTGAAAACAACCAGGCACCAGCCAGTGCAGCAATAACAGAAGGAATCCCAAATCGCAATAAAATATTTTTGTCTGTGTAACGTCCTGTAAGCACAAGTTTAAATAAGTTATTCATAAAATGCACAATGGCAGTCATCAGAATAGCAAGTTCAATTGGGAAGAAAATTCCGAACACAGGAACCAACAGTGTTCCTAATCCAAAGCCTGAAAAAAAAGTCAGTAGCGATCCAATAAATGCAGCAATACAAATGATAAGGTAATCCATAACAGCTGTTAATAAAAAGCGATTAAAGATAATTCTAAATCTGATTATTGGTTATCAGAATAATCATTCAACAAAAATAACTTGATATATATTTAAAAAAAAACCCTCCCGGTTGTCCGGAAGGGTAAACTAATATTAATTGAAACATATTATTCAAAATATGTTCTGAGCAGACGACTTCTGGAATTGTGACGCAAACGTTTTATACCATTGTCTTTTATCTGGCGAACCCTTTCGCGGGTCATTTCCAGTTTCATACTGATCTCTTCAAGGGTATGCGCACGTTGGTGGCCAATTCCGTAAAATAATTTTAAAACATCACTTTCTTTGGGAGGAAGGGTATTTAATGACCGAATGATATCTTGCTGCATAGATTCTGCAATCATGGCAGTATCGGCTGATGGGGAGTTTGGGTTGGAAAGCACATCGAGCAAATTACTCTGGTCATCTTTCGAATCAAAAGGTGCATCCACTGATACGGCTCTTCCAGATACTCCTAAAGTATCAGATACCTGATCCTCAGACATTTCCAGTATTTGAGATAATTCTTCCGCACTAGGTTCCCGCTCGTATTTTTGCTCCAACATCACAAAAGCCTTTTTGATTTTATTTAAGGCTCCAAGTTTATTCAAAGGCAACCTTACAATTCTGGCTTGTTCGGCAAGAGCCTGTAAAATCGACTGGCGAATCCACCAAACTGCATATGAAATAAATTTAAACCCCTTTGTTTCATCGAATTTTTTAGCGGCTTTAATTAGCCCAAGGTTACCCTCATTGATTAAATCGAGAAGGCTAAGTCCTTGATTCTGATACTGCTTGGCAACCGACACGACAAATCTCAGGTTAGCTCTCACCAATTTATCCAGTGCTGCAGCATCCCCGGTCCTGATTTTCTGTGCTAAAATAGGCTCTTCGGAAGGTGCGATCATCTGCTCCTTACCAATCTCCTGAAGATATTTCTCGAGGGAGGCACTATCACGATTGGTTATAGAAGGCGTAATTTTTAATTGTCTCATGCAGTAGGGTTTTAAAATATGGATCGATAATAGTGCAACAAATTTAGTGCCATATGGTTTACGTTTTCGTTACATTATTATGGCTGCAAAATTACCTGATTTTACCCTGTAGTCAACATAAACCGGTTTAAAAAATTGTGTGTGTTAATTACTTTTTTACCAATTGTTGATAAAGGGTTAGAATGAAAAAAATATTTAATGATTTGTTTGAAAAGTCAGCTGCCATAAAGTTGCCTTCGACCCCCTGCCCTCGCCCTTTCGACCCAGATCAGGAAGGATAACATAAAAAGTTGTCTTTTAAGAATATAATTCCAGTTGGTTTGAAAATTGGCCTCAAAAAGCACTAAATTCGTCATGTCAATAGCCTTTGAGTCAAATCCTTCTTCAATAAACCAACCCATCATGAACCGAAATCTTGCCTTAGTTTTATTAATTTTATTGGGATACAGTCTCCCAGCTGTCGCCACAGATCGTCCCGGAATGGGAAATTTTCGTCTTCCACAGGGAATCACTAAGGCCGA
>JALYQW010000112.1 GCA_030855635.1 Bacteroidota bacterium
TTTCAAAAGCGAATTGCATTCATTCGATAATTTACAAATCGTACGAAGTTGCTTCGCGCTCATCTGTGAATTGCAGTATACATTTTCTGCATCTTTAAATCGTTCGGCTTGTATGTCACGAGCCTTGACAACACGCGCACGAACACACTCGCTTTTTTCTGATATTCGTTCTTTCGAAAGTTCGCTGAATGGAACAGGCGTTACCTCGACATGAATATCAATACGATCAAGCAGCGGACCACTGATTTTGTTGAGATATTTTTGCACCACGCCCGGACCACAAACACAATCCTTTTCGGGATGGTTATAAAAGCCGCAGGGACATGGATTCATGGAGGAAACCAACATAAAACTGGCAGGAAATTCCACCGACATGCGAGCGCGCGAAATGGTGACCTTGCGCTCTTCCAGCGGCTGACGCATGACCTCCAGAACCGTGCGTTTAAATTCAGGCAATTCATCCAAAAATAAAACGCCGTTGTGCGCCAAGGAAATTTCTCCGGGCTGCGGATTGCCGCCGCCTCCAACAAGCGCCACATCCGAAATAGTATGATGCGGAGAACGAAAAGGTCGCGTGCTGATCAATGATGTGTTGCGGCCTACCTTGCCGGCAACGGAATGAATCTTTGTGGTCTCGAGTGCTTCCGCAACCGATAGTGGTGGCAATATGGTAGGCAAACGTTTTGCAAGCATCGTTTTGCCCGCTCCCGGCGGACCGATCAATATCACGTTGTGACCACCCGCCGCTGCAATTTCAAGCGCACGCTTAATATTCTCTTGTCCTTTCACATCACTAAAATCAATTTCGATATGACTCTGGACCTTTTCAAATTCTTTATTGATATCGACAAGCACGCGTTCCGGAACGGATTCGCCTTTGAAAAAATCAATGACCTCTTTGATGTTGTCAACACCATATACTTCCAGCTCGCCTACAATTGCTGCTTCCCGGGCATTTTCCCTGGGAAGAAAAAAACCTTTGAATCCTTCACTTGCTGCCTGTATGGCAATTGGAAGTGCTCCCTTAATAGGCAATACGTTTCCATCGAGCGAAAGCTCACCCATAATGATGTATTTCCCAATTCCTTCTCCGGGTATCTGCTCCGATGCAGCAAGTATTCCCATTGCAATGGTGAGATCGTAGGCGCTTCCCTCCTTTCGTATGTCGGCAGGTGCCATGTTTACAACAATTTTTTTTCCCGGCATCTTGTATCCCACATTTTTAAAAGCAGCCAGCAGTCGTTGCTGACTTTCCTTTACTGCATTGTCGGGTAAGCCTACCAGGTAAAAGCGTGTTCCGATGTCGCAATTTACCTCAACGGTAATGGTGGTTGCATTGATGCCATAAACGGCACTGCCAAAAGTTTTGATTAACATAAGAGAAAAGATAAATTGTAAAAGTTAAATGATAGAAAGAAAAATGTTAGCTATGAGTTTTTTGAAAAAATGGAGTATAAAAAAAGAAATTGCACTTTAAAAATGTGATGCTTTAAATTAACTGATTGTTGTATTCATTTAAAAGTTCTATAAAAAATAGTAAAGTGAAAAATACGTGATGGTGAGTCAAAGATATAAAACGATTTTAAATAATTACAAAATCCTGTCTAAAAATTTAATGATTGCCTATTCCTTCGATGAAGAGCAGGAAACCAAATGAAATTATGGGAAAGAGGGCTTTTCACAATATCACCTCTACCGTGTCGTTGTAGTAACCAAACCCGGCTAATTCAGCTGTTTCCCTTTGGGGAATCAACCCTGAGTCGATAAAATTTCATGTCCGGCATTGCAACACTATTTTCTCATTGTTAACTTAACTTTAATTTATTGTTTATCAATTATTTATGTTAATAGTGTAGTATCTTTCCATTCTGCATCTTTTGTTTGCCAAGCCTAAACCAACGTCGTCATCCCGGGTCTTAAGTTGATATTTCTTCTTAAAAATATTCTATTTACTGAATGTATTCCACTACTTCTAACTATACATTAAATTTACAACACTAAAAAACACCAGACGATGAAACACCCGATTTATGCCTTACTGATGACAGCAGCCGTAATGAGCCTGAGCTTGTCGTCCTGTAAAAAAGATGATAAAGATGATGCCAAACTGAACGAAGAGTTCAAGCAATTTAATGATGATAGCAATTTCTATAAAGGAGAGAGCGATCAGGCCGATAATGATATCAATAACGCTATTCGGGATATTCCAACATTTGGAAGAGGTGCTTCCATTCAGTCAAGCCCTTTGTGCGGAGTAACCATTGACTCCAGTCAAATCGCTCAAAAAATTCTGTTCTTTAATTTCGATGGTGTTACCCCTTGTTTCAGTCCATCAAGAACCCGCGATGGACAGATAAAAGTTCAACTGACCTCCGGGAATTACTGGAGCGATGTGAATGCTGTGCTGACTATTACTTATATCAATTTTAAAGTTACACGATTGTATGATAATAAGTCGATAACATTTAACGGTGTTAAAACATTAAAAAATATAAATGGCAACGACTGGCTTGGATTTTTAAGTTCAACGAGCACGCTTAAATACCAGGAACGTGCACTCAATATACAGGTTTTATTTAGCAGCGGTGCCACAGCGATCTGGAACAGTGCCCGCATTTCAGAATGGAGTTATGATCCCAGTGGTCCGGGTGGGTTACCAAAAATTGATATTGCATTCAATGGCGACACCCTTTTAAATGGCTTTACCAATGTGGACTCATGGGGGATCAACCGTTATGGAAATCCTTTCACTACGTATTACACCACTCCCTGGATATCGAATACTTATTGCGGTTTGGGAAGACCCAACTTCGGACAGCTAACACATAATGTGAACAGTTCCAATTTTATATTAACCCTGGGAGTTGATCAAAACGGCAATCCGACTCCTTATGATTGCGCTTATGGTTTTAAAGTAAACTGGATGGTAAACGGAAATACGTACGTATCAATATTAAGTTATTAATAGTAGCACTTACAATGTTCGGGAAAATTTTAACAGGCCGGTCTTAATGACCGGCCTTTGCATTTTATAGTTTAGGTAAAAATTAAAATGACTATACGTTATATGGCCCAAAAATCAATTCAAATCAAATTTTAGACAATTAATATTTCATTATAAATGTCTGATTTTAAAGCCATTATAATATAATATCCATTTTTACCCATTTTTTAAGGTAAATTTTCCAAATTTTCGTATATTTACTTTAAATAATAATGATAAAATGGGCACACAAGAATTTAAATTACTGGAAAAAATTCCTGAAATACCGAATTCAGATAAAATTTTATCATTTATTCAAATGAATCCAATTAGTGGCAAATATTTTCAATTAATTAAGAATTTTACAAGATTAAACGATAATGATATTTCTACTTTAATGCAAATAAATATTAAAACGTTTCGTGCTAAAAGTAAGGAAACAGACCCATTAAAATCATCCTTATTAAGCGAATATCTTATTACTCTCATTTCATTATTCAAACATGGTCGGGATGTTTTTGGTACCATTGATAAATTTAATGAATGGCTGAATAAAGACCATTTCTTTTTTAATAAAAAACCTCCAATAAATTACTTAAACACTATTGCAGGAATTCAATTTGTTGATAACCGTTTAACAGGAATGCAGTACGGTGATAATGCTTAATTATGGAGGTCTTGAGAATTTCAGAAGATCAATATTCTAACAAATTAACGGCTTCTGGTAAATCTGCACGTTGGAATGAAAATAATGAGTATATTTTATACACCAGTTCTTCTCGTGCTCTTGCAACTTTAGAAAAGGTTGTTAACTTTAATGGTATATTGCCAGGCGCTATACATAAGGTAATGATAATTTCAATAGCAGATGAAAGTCATTTAATTACTTCTGTTTTGGAAAAAGATTTACCAAAAAACTGGAGGTCAGATGTATCATATTCAGCATTGAGACAAATAGGAAGTAACTGGTATACTTCTGGTAAATCTTTAATCCTTAAAGTTCCATCTGCCATAGTAACAAAGGAATACAATTTTCTAATCAACCTGAAGCACAAGGAATTTAAAAAGAATGTTAAACTTATCAAAGTAGAAGAATATTTTTGGGATGATATATTTTTACCTTAATGAGATCTCTCACAAACGAACACTTCCGTGATTTGGTCAAACAATTCATCATTCAAATATTTACGGCTACATTTTATCGGTTCAGTTCCTTTTTTTAATTGGTTATTTTGCAGTTGCTGCTACCGGAAAAATAAAGAAGTATTGTCATAGGCGTACACAATTGTACCCATAGGTTAGGAAACGAAAATAATTGATGTAAATCTTTACTCCTTCCTTTCAGTTACTTCTTAACTTAAAATTGTAAGCAGTAATGCATTGTGTTGAATACTTACCGGGAGGCAAGATTATTTTCCACAAACAAAATCAGGGAATGAATCACTTTTATATGAATCTCCTGGGCGCGATCGGCAAATTCAGAATGAGGAGCTCTTATTTCTACATCACATAATGACGCCATAATCCCTCCATCCTTTCCTGTGAGGCCAATTACTTTCATCCCTTTTGATTTAGCTTCCTTCACCGCATTCACAACATTCGGTGATTTACCGCTCGTACTGATTGCAAGCAACACGTCTCCTTCCATGCCAAATGCTGAAACATAACGTGAAAAAACTTTATCATAGCCGTAATCATTAGCAACACAGCTTAAATAAGAAGCATCAGAAATAGCCAGTGCGGGCAAAGCAATTCTGTCGGCCCGGAACCTTCCGGAAAGCTCTTCGGCAAAATGCATCGCATCACACATGCTGCCACCGTTACCACAAGAGAGCACTTTTTTGCCATCCGCGAAAGCGAGAGACAACAAATTACCGGCGATCTCAATTTTTTTAAAATTTTCCTCATCAGCAATAAAAGTACTAAGCACTTTTTGGGCTTCAAGAAATTCCTGCTTAGTTCTGCTCATAATAATTCTGATACCGGTTACAATTTCATTCTATTTATAACGGAGATCCGTTTACAATTGCTTAAGTCGTTTTCCGCTTCTGCACAATCCCTCATCGAGAAATTTTACATAAGTTTCCACATCAGGCGTATAACCACGAGGCTGAGCTAAAATTTTTCCGTTGTTATCAAGCAGCACGTAATAGGGCTGGGAATTTGTTTCGTACTGTATGCGTTGCATATCACTCCACTTATTACCGGTAGTGCGGATTTTCTTTCCGGAAGCAGAAACATATTGTTCATTTTCGGGCAACTCGGTTTTATCATCCACGTAAAGTGAAATAATAACATAATCTTCCGAGAGACGTTTCATCACTTTTGTATCGGACCAAACGTTGTCTTCCATTTTGCGGCAATTCACACAACTCCATCCAGTAAAATCAAGCATAACAGGTTTCCCCTGGAGTTTTGCATACCGCATGCCTTCTTCATAATCTTTGAAGCATGTTAAATCATGCGGGCATTCCGATGAGTGCGGATCAACCCACTCCTTATAAAATTCAGGAGGCGGAAATCCACTGATCATTTTTAAAGGCGCACCCCAGATTCCGGGAACCAGGTACATCGTAAATGATAAAGTGATGATGGCAAACATCAAACGGGGTACGGATATATGTTTTACGTCACTGTCGTGAGAAAACTTCAATTTCCCCAGTAAATAAAATCCCAGCATTCCGAAAATTACTACCCACAGCGATATAAAAACTTCCCTTTTAAGAAACCCCCAGTGATAGGCCAGGTCGACGTTAGATAAAAATTTAAGCGCAAGAGCCAGCTCGAGAAATCCCAAACTTACTTTCACTGAATTAAGCCATCCTCCCGATTTAGGAAGGGAACTCAGCCAGGAAGGAAATGCCGCAAACAAGGCAAAGGGCAAGGCAAGTGCCAGGGCAAAACCAGTCATTCCTGCCAGCGGACCGAGGTAACTCCGGCCGTGCGCTGCTTCCACAAGCAGTGTTCCGATAATGGGCCCGGTACACGAGAACGATACCAGGGATAAAGTGAATGCCATAAAAAATATTCCGACAAGTCCTCCCTTGTCGGATGCCTGGTCGGCTTTGTTTACTAACCACGAAGGCAACACAATTTCAAAGGCACCAAAAAAGGAAACAGCAAAAATTATGAATATAAAAAAGAAAGCCAGGTTGAAAAATGAGTTACTGGCCATTTCATTTAGGGCATCGGAACCGAGTGTAACTGTTACCAGGAAACCTAATCCAACATAAATAACAATTATAGAAATTGCATAAATAATCGCATTCATCAAACCTTTTTGCCGCGATCCGCTTCTCTTGGTAAAGAAACTTACTGTCATGGGAATCATTGGGAACACACACGGTGTTAACAGGGCAAGTAATCCTCCGAGTATCCCACCAATGAAAATTCCCCAAATGGAACTGACATGATCTTCGCTGACCATTTCACCGCAACCCGGCTCCAATGCTACCAATGGACCTCCATTCTGGGAGATGGCCTGGTCAGGTGGCGTCATAGAATCCGGAACTGCATTCTGATTGATGGTGATGGTATCAATCGGCTGAGGCACCAATGCAGGTGCAGTATCAATGACAGGAGTATTTTTCTGATCGGCTTTGGATCCTTTGATGTCAACAGTGAAATCAACCAGCTCCGGCGGTAAACACTTTTCATCATCACACACCATGAACTCTACGGTGCCTGCAATTTTCAGGGCATTGGTATTATTAAGCTTTACCTTTTGTTTAAACGTGGCTTCATTGGCAAAATAAGCCAGTTGCATATCGAAGTTCTTGTCGAAAAATTCAATTGCTTTTCCTTCGGTGACTTTACCTACCAATTCATAATCAGGAGAAGGTGTGAAAGCAAAGGACGTTTTAATAGGACCTCCATCGGCAATATTCTGGGAATAGAGGTGCCATCCTTTTTCAATGGTAGCCGTTATAATCAGCGTAGCTTCACCGGGAGCGGTTTGCTCAGCCTTGTAACTCCATTTTACCGGCTGCAAAATCTGTGGTGCCGCCATCACCATGGGATCTGATGGATTGGCTTTCAACTGAGATGAATCGGAATAATTGCATGTAGAGCATACTAAAATGCTGATTATCAGCCCAATAATTCTAAATGTTGAAGTCACAGTCAGGGTTTAGGTGTAAAATTTAACTGATCAAAAGTAATGATAATAGGGGTTATGGCAAATAGTGTGGCTGTGCGGGCCTAGACCTTTAAACGCATGAAGTTGACCTTAGTTATACCACAGTTTACATAATTAATTTTATAATTCAGGCTTTTTAGCTTATTTTTCAATCGGTTAATCCCTTCAAACCGTATTATAAAGATTTAAATACAAATGGACTTTAACAGTAAAATTGCCGGTAATTCCAGTCTTTCCAATGCTTCATTAAAAGTTCAGAATTATTTGAACTTATTATTAAACAAATTCGGATTAAAAGCTGAGATAGCTAGGTATCATAAAAACGGTGCTGATATGGTTACCTTATATCAGAAGATGAATTTGTTTCACATGGTGAATAATGTAATTGATACTAACATTGAAGGTGATATGTTAGAAATGGGCTGTTATGATGGCCGCACGGCAACTTTAATTCAAACTATTATTGAATCAAAAAATTCTGAAAAAAAATTATACCTGTTTGATAATTTTAAACATGACTTTGGAAGCAAAAGAGATACAAAACAAGATTTATTCAAAAATTTTAAGCTCAGCAATTTAAAGGATCCATTAATTCATGAAGGTTTTTTCAGTGCAACCATACCCGATAAATTACCTTCGAAAATAAGTTTCATGCATATTGATTGTGGTTACGGCGGAGACCCGGTGGAACACAAAAATAATATACTGCATATTCTGAATAATACTTATGACAGACTTACACCAGGTTCAATTACTATATTCATGGACTATCATGAAAAGGGAGTGACTTTGGATGGATGGGATGCAAATCCCGGTGTTAAAATGGCATGTGACGAATTCTTTGCAGGGAAGCCGGAAAAAGTCCACGTTCTTTTTGGTGGACACTATTCACATGGCTATTTTAAGAAACAGTTGTTTTAAAACCAATCGAGTAATGTTGCCGGATCGGGGTTCGTCGATTCATTTCTGGCAACATCTTTTGTAATTTTTCCTTCGCTCATCAAAAGTATCCTCGAACCATACGTTGCAGCATCTTTCAGATTATGTGTAACCAAAATTGCTGTAAGCCCGTGTTCCCTGATAATCCTGTCGGCAAGTGTCATGATTCGGGCCGAGGTTTTGGGATCGAGTGCTGCAGTAGGCTCATCGAGTAAAACAAGAGAAGCATCATCCATAACGGCCATGAGTAAGGTCAGTGCCTGCCTTTGACCTCCCGACAAGGTACCCATTAGTGCATCGGTTTTATTTTCCAGTCCCAAACCCAGACCTGCAATTTTATCACGCACCAGCAAACGAAATTTTGGGGTGGTTCCAACTGTTAAATTTTTCGGGTGGGCCCGGATGGCGGCAAGCCTGAAATTTTCAAATATGGTTAGTTCAGAAACGGTTCCTGCCAGAGGATTCTGAAATACACGGGCAATCCATTTGCTTCTGCGATATTCCGGTAAGGTGGTAACATTAGTTTCGGCAATGTAAATATTCCCTTTTTCGGGAAATACCGAACCCGATAACACATTCAGTAATGTTGATTTTCCTGAACCATTCGCGCCAAGCACAGTAACAAATTCACCTTTTGCAATTACCAGATTGATGTTGCTCAACGCACTGACCTCAGCGGCTGTTCCCCTGTTATACGTCTTGTGAATGGCTTCCAGTCGAATCATCTTGCGGAAGTTTTAAAACGGGTCAACATTAATACCAACAAAACAATTAATGCTGTAACCAGCTTAAGATAGTTGGGATTCAATCCGAGTGATAATGTAAAAGCAAGAATCAACCGGAACAAAATACATCCCAGGATTACCAACAGCACCTGGTATAAAATTTTATGTATTTTAAATAATCGGCCAAGTGCTTCTGCTATCATGACTGCTGCCAGACCGGAAATAACGATTCCAATTCCCATATTGATATCGGCAAATCCCTGGTACTGCACCAGCAGATAGCCGCTCATGGCAGTAAGTGCGTTAGCCAAAGCCAGCCCGGCGAGCTTCATGGTATCGGTATTCATTCCTGAAGCTCGAACCATTTGTTCATTGTTTCCGGTGGCCCTCATCACAATCCCATAATCGGTTTTTAATAACCAGGTAAGAATGGCACAGAGTGCACAAGTTATAAGCGTGAAGATGATCCATTGATTGACTACCGGGTCAGCGGTTATACCAGCGCTATCGAAAATAGTGATAACATTCATTAACGGCAGATTCGATCTTCCCATGATACTCAGGTTAACAGAATACAAGGCTGTCATCACCAGTATTCCTGCCAGCAGTGGATTTACCTTCAAGCGTGTATGAATTAACCCGCTGGCCAGTCCGGCCAAAGCCCCACCGGCAAGTGCAGCGGTTAAAACAAGACCGGAATTATAACCTGCAGTAATCAACACGGCGGTAATAACGCCACCCAGCGTAAAACTGCCATCGGTGGTGATATCAGGAATGTTAAAAATGCGAAGCGAAATAAATATTCCCAAACCCATGGCTGCGTAACCAAGTCCCTGCAATAAGGCTGCGCTGTAAAAATCCATACCGGGGAATTCAGATGATACTAACGGCCGGGTGCATACGCCGAATAGGTAGAGTCGGGAATGATACCATATCGTGCAGCCACTGCGGCATTATAAATTTTTTTTCTTAAGGCAACGATTTCAGGTTCCGGTTTTATTTTCATTCCGGAGGCAAGAAAACGTGCTGCCTGTGTACCTGACTGGTAGCCCCAGTAATAAAAATCGGCACCATAGGAAGCAATAGCACCTCTTGTTACCAGCCCGGCTTCACTTGTAAAAATAGGAACATTCATTGCATCACATTCCTTAGCTATGGTTTCAAATGAGGCGAAAATAACGTTGTCGGGTAATGCGAAAAAGACATCAATTTTTTTATCAAGGAGTGCCTGTGTTACCAGTTGTGTTTCCGAAGAATTGTTCACCGGGAGGCTGACCAGTTCGAGTCCCAGCTCGTTGCATTTCCGGAATAACGCATTGTAAGCATCTTTTGATTGCGGCTCCGATTGGTTAAACACGGTTCCTATTTTCTTTGCGGATGGAAATAACTCCGAAATAATTACGACGGCCGAATCAATATAATCCAGCGTTTCATATACCCCGAACAGGTTAGCCGGAGCCTTGCCATCTTTCCCGGTTAAACCGGCAATATCAGGACGTGGGGCCACCATCATAAATATGGGCACCGTTTTAGTTCGCTGCACCGCGGTAATGGTAGATAACGTAACGTTTGTGCCAATAAGATCAGGGTTTTTTGAAAGAATAAAGTCACATGACTGATTCAAAGTTGGGATATCGCCCTGAGCATTTGCATAAAC
This sequence comes from Bacteroidota bacterium, assembly GCA_030855635.1. Taxonomy (GTDB): domain Bacteria; phylum Bacteroidota; class Bacteroidia; order AKYH767-A; family OLB10; genus JADKJB01. Next base: position 10,443 of record JALYQW010000112.1, read on the forward strand.
CACTACAATTGTTGAATCCGCTTCTGAATATCCTTCCAGCCTGAGGGCATCAAAAAAACCCTGCTTTGCCAGCTCAATAGTGGGATCCTGAATAAAATCAAGAAAACCAATAACCGGGATTCTGTTTGAGCCATCATCACCTGCATTTTTACACCCTGAAAATGTCAGCGTGAAAATAACTGATATCAAAACAGCCATCCTGGTAACGGTATGTGGATATGTTTTTACAGTTTTCAATTCCGTAATGTATTAATAATGATTCACCTGATATCACCACGACCCGCCTGCACCACCACCTCCGAAACTACCACCTCCGAAACCTCCAAATCCACCGCCACCACCGCCGCCGAAACCATGGCCGCCTCCACCTGTAAAACCACCCCATGAACCCTGGTGTACACGGCGGGCCTGGTTGAGCAATAACCAGGCTTCCAGGAATGTAATATTATTAACAATCGCATATTTCTGAACTGAACGGGCTTTAAAAGCCATTACAAGAATTACGAGAAAAAGAAAAATAACAATGAACAGGATCGGGGACGAATCTTCTACAACTCCGCGGGGTTCGGCCTGGTATTCTCCTGCTGCAAGCCGGAACATACTGTCGGTACCTTTATCGAGCCCGCCATAATAATCGCCCTGCTTAAATAAGGGTTTAATGTCCGACTCAACAATACGTTTCACCAGGCCATCGGGCATCACGCCTTCCATACCATAACCTGTTGCAATAAAAATTTTACGATCTTCTTTGGCAACAAAAACAAGCACCCCGTTGTCCTTACCTTTTTGTCCGATGCCCCACCGTTCAGCCAGCTCAAAGGAATAATCCTCCACGGCATATCCTCCCAATGAAGTAATCATAACTATGGCAATCTGTGTAGAGGTGCTATCGTTGTATGCAACGAGTTTATTTTCAAGAGCGCTGAGCTCCTGCTGGGAAAGCGTATTGGTAAAATCGTTTACCAGCCTGGGAGGTACCGGCTTTTCAGGAAAATCCTGAGTGAATCCCTGAAAAGGAAATAATAAAATAAGTAACAGGAAGCGGAAAATTCTCATGGTTCAGTGTTACCAAATAGTACATCATTGGAAAGCTCATCACGGTCGCCGGAGGTATACGGAAAGTGAGCAGCGAGAGCTTCACCGGAATCATGCACTGCTGCAATCAGTCCATCAAATATATTTCCTGCCTTGAATTGTTCTGTCATTTTTTCCTTGATCTGATCCCAAAAGGAAAGACCTACTTTAGCGTGAATTCCATGATCGCCAATGATACTGAATTTCCGGTCTTGCAACGCTACGTATATCAGCACACCGTTGTGAAGTTCGGTTTTATGCATTCCCAGTTTTTCAAAAAGAAAAGCAGCCCTGTCAAGAGGGCCGTCTTCCGAATGATCTTCCATAAACACACGGATCTCACCGGAGGTCCGTCGTTCAGCTTTTTCAATAGCTGTTTTCAGATCTGCCAGTTCCCCGGGTGTAATCGATTTAAGAGTATTCAGCGACATTAGAATTTCACTTCAGGAGCCCGGGATGCTGCCTCATCGGCTTCAAAATAAGCTTTGGAAGTAAAGCCGAACATACCGGCTAAGAGATTCCTGGGAAAGGTTTTAACATAGGTGTTATAATCCTGAACAGTTTCGTTGAATTTATTCCGGGCAACCTTGATGCGGTTTTCAGTGCCGGCGAGTTCCGCCTGCAATTCAAGAAAATTCTGATTCGCTTTCAGGTCGGGATAACGCTCAACAGTGACTAACAACCTGCTGAGTGAGGATGATAATTGCCCCTGTGCGGCCTGAAATTGCTGCAGCGCTTCCGGTGTCAGGTTGTTGGGATCAACTTTTACCTGGGTTGCCTGTGCCCTGGCCTCTATAACGGCAGTGAGTGTTGATTTTTCAAACTCTGCATAGCCTTTAACGGTGTTCACCAGGTTGGGGATAAGGTCAAGACGCCGCTGATAGTCGCTTTCCACATCCTGCCAGGCTCGTGTCACATTCTCATTTTTGGCGACCATATTATTGTAAGAACCGCTGAAGAAGCTATACAGCATGAATGCCACGAGTACAATAACTCCAATAATGATCCATTTTTTCATAAGTTGATAAATTTAGTTTTATGGTACAAATGTATAAATTTTGAGGATGGAAATCGTTTCAGTTTCCTTTAACCCGCTCCATAACAACACGCACCAGCTCTTCCGGTTTATGCGTGCCTATTAAATATTTTTTGCCGTCATTCATAGTAAGTTTCACAGCGTCTTTACCGCCGGTATAAAACTTAATCAGCCCCGAACGGTGCAGGTTAAAAACCGGGTTATTGATAATATATTTGCTGTAGCTGGTTTTTTCCGCCTTTAATACGTTGCCAATGGGGATCTCCACCTTCCGATTTCCCCACGATCCTTCCAACACCAGCATGTCACCTGCAATGACAGTATGAATGTGCGTTACAAATAAGAGGATTACAGAAACAACGAGAATGAAAATACCCAGGAAAAACAGCAGGTCGCCATTGAGCTCGGGCACATCGGTGTAGTTGTAAGCGACAAAACAAAACAGGGCAAGAAAAATGCGAAGACTCAATGTGCTTTTATTGGTACCAATGAATTGCCTTTCTTCAAACAATGGCGCCTGGTCATTCATAATCGTCAATCCGGATTAAAATAAAATTTATAGATGAATTTCGTAGACTCCCTGATTTTATACCGCTCACTGATGCGATGACCTACCACCCAAACTACTTCATTTTCCGACAGCAGTAAAAATACAATTTCTTTC
>JALYQW010000140.1 GCA_030855635.1 Bacteroidota bacterium
TAATTTAATATAACATATAGTCGTATCTTTAACCAGATAAACGGGATTTCCTTAGTTGTAAAAAAATATATGTGATGAATACGAATCTTACAGAAAGTAAAAATATTCATTCAGGTACATTCGTAATATTCGTAGGGCGAAGCCCATTCGTTATTCGTTACGTTACATGTTACTTAATAAAATTCGGCGATTCGCATTCCAGCCAGTAATCAACGATTTTTCGTATGATCTCGGTCAGTTTATCAGTATTGTTAGGCTTGATGAAAATGGTTTGGAGTTTTGGCTGCTATAGTGCAGGCATACAGAAGTTGAGTGGATCAGATAAAATAGAATTTTATTAGCAGTGTCTCGTCCTGAAAAAACTTTACAGGTTTTTAATGTTAGTCCTATTTTTACTTGACATTTTAGTCATGCGATATTACAAAATAATTCACAATCTTTGTTCCGTTAAGCGAAGCAGCGTTGAGCTCTGCTGGAGAGCAACTCGATAAGGAATATACTTTGGTTTTGGACTCATATTCTGGAGAGGTTTTTTAGTCACTATACTGATCTTAGATTTTATTTTAATCGGAAAACAAGAATCGCATTTCACTTTAAAACTTCTAATCGAATGGGGAGTAATTACACCTTCCTTACTTATAATGTATTCTGAAAGCTTTTATAAAAATTGCTCCTACTGTTCTTTAAATAATTAAAATCTCGCTTATTGTTCCATTTATAAATTGTATTATAATCCGTTGATTTTGAATAAATGAATTAAAGCGTCAACCCCTTCCTCCAAAATTACACAGTTTCATTTTGGAGGTGTAATAAACTTTTGCATCTTTGCGATTGCTGGTTACAGATTCCTATGGCTTGGGTGTTAGCTATATATTTTAACCTGGACCCACTCGGTGTCTTTATTGCTATACCGGTTGCAGAAGATATAATTGCTTTTATCTACATTTGGTTTTTCCGTAAAGGGAATTGGAAATTGGTTAAAGTATGATAGTCCTGTGAACATATATATAATTAAATTGTAAGAGTTGGAAGCACACGCGCGGTCGTTAAGAACATCCAACAATTTTGATTTTATCAGGATTGCGGCTGCTGCTTTTGTGCTCATCGGTCATTCATCGGATGTGCTTTTAAACCGGCCGCTCCAAGGAGATCCGGGAAAATTACTTTTTGGTTTCAGTATGCAAAGCTTAGGAGTGTTAATTTTCTTCGTTATAAGCGGATACCTGGTTACCTCAAGTTTTGAAAATAAGAAATCATTGATAAGTTTTATTGTCAGTCGTGTTTTGAGAATTTTTCCGGCATTAATCGTTGTGGTTCTGCTTTCAGTTTTTGTACTGGGAACAGCACTGACTACAGTCAGTATGGAAGATTATTTTTATTCGGAATTTACAAAAAACTACCTGCAGAACATGACCTTGTACCGCATGTATTATTATTTACCGGGAGTATTTGAAACCAATCCTATCGGCCCCTCTGTAAATGCATCGCTTTGGACGTTACCCTATGAGTTTACCTGTTATTTGTATATTGCCCTTGCGGGGATGATGTCTTTATTAAATAACAAATGGTTATCGCTTACCATGTTTGTTATTTACTTTATTGCATATCTTTTTTTTCAGGTTTCCATCGACCGAATAGTAATTCCAATTATTGGAATTGATTTCAAAACATTTTTCATACCGTTCCTTTATTTTCTTGCAGGATCGGTTTATTACAAATTCCGTTCGTTGGTCAGGTATAATATATGGGGACTTCTGATATGTGGGGTACTTGTTGTCTTGGTTCAGACCGGTTTATTTCATCATCAATTTCTTATTCCTGTACTTCCCTATCTGATATTTTCTTTTGCTTTTTCGGATTATGTAAAGTTGCAACATTGTGCGCGCTATGGCGATTTTTCTTATGGATTATATTTATATGCATTTCCGGTTCAGCAGTTAATTGTGTACTTTGCTCCCGTTAAGCCTGATTTATGGTTGATGATAATTCTCTCTTTTGTATTTACCGTTCCCTTTGCAGTTTTTTCCTGGCATGTGGTAGAGAAACAAGCCTTGTCATTAAAACATAAATTTGGTAAACAACTTCTTCGTGATTAAAATAATTCCCGGTAAACTACTAACCACATTGCCATGGAAAAATTTATCAGATTTATTAAGACTGTACAATCGCTTTCTCCGGATGCGGAAAAAGCATTGCTTTCGATCTGTTCACTGCGAACCTATAAAAAAAACACAGTCGTTCAGCCCATTGGCCATACCTGCAAAACAATCTATTTCGTCAATAAAGGAGCATTGCGTATTTATTATTTTAAGGAAGATATTGACATTACCGAGAGTTTTGAATTTGAGGATGCCATTGTAGCCCGTGCAGAAAGCTTGTTCACAGGAATGCCTTCTCGGAAAGCAATTCAGGCGCTGGAAGACAGCGAACTGATTGCCATTGATGCAACCCGGTTAACAGTGCTTTATGATGAGTTTCATGAAATTGAGCGGTTGTTCCGCAAATTGGTTGAAGAAACCTATGTAAAGACCGTTAGGAGAATTGAAAGTTTGCAGTTTTTTTCACCCGAAGAGCGTTATCACAACCTTGAAAAATTCCATCCCAACCTGCTCCAGCGGGTGCCTCTTAAATACATTGCTTCTTACCTCGGCATCACAACTGTAAGTCTCAGCAGGATCCGGTCACGTAAGTAGTCTGGTTTTAAATTTTCTGCATTAATTAACAATTGTAAAGTTTTCACGATTCAGGCGGATGTACATTTGTGTAAATTGGTTAGCATTCCTATATACGAGGAACAGCATCCAAAAAGTCTTTCAGCCGTGATCTTGTTTGGTTTCCTGTCCGGAATCGGAACAAGAAACAAGACCTAACCACACACCTGCACAACTTTGTTTAAAGGGTTGACTTGAGCCGGTGGAAACAGGATCACGGCTAAGACCGCCTGGAAGTGGTGTGACCTCGTTAAAAATTCTGCAAATGAATTCAATCCGGCTCGGACTCCGAGAAAATCAGGCGCAGTTCATCCTTTTGGTAATTATTAATGGGTTTGTAGGCGGAATGATTGGATTGGAGCGTTCAATTTTACCCCAGATTGCTGAACACGATTTCCAAATAGCAGCACACTCCGCTATTCTCTCTTTTATTGTGGTTTTCGGAATAGTGAAGGCCATAACTAATTATTACACGGGTGCATTATCCAACAAGTTCGGAAGAAAAAATTTGCTTATTGCAGGATGGGTTTTTAGTCTTCCCATTCCGTTTCTTTTAATTTATGCTCCCGCATGGAGCTGGATCATTGCTGCAAATGTGCTGCTGGGTATTCACCAGGGGCTTGCCTGGTCAAGCACTGTGATGATGAAAATTGACCTTGTCGGGGAAAAACAACGGGGGTTCGCCATGGGGCTTAATGAATTCGCCGGGTATATTTCAGTAGCAGCTGTAGCGTTCCTTACGGGATGGATTGCAGGTGAATATGGATTGCGACCCTATCCATTTTATATCGGAATATTTTTATCAGTGCTGGGCCTATTGAGTACTATTTTTCTCTTAAAAGACACCAGGGGCCATGTTGCGCTGGAAACTGAAACCAATACCGTTCCTCGCCTCTCCCATATTTTTCGTGATACAACCTGGAAGAATAAGACACTTGGCTCCGTTACTCAAGCCGGATTAGTAAATAATTTGAATGATGGAATGATTTGGGGAATTTTTCCGATTTTGTTAACTGTGAAACAATTTTCTCTCCAGCAAATTGGAATCATAGTAGCCATTTACCCGGGCGTTTGGGGGTTGAGTCAGTTGGTGACCGGCAGATTGGCAGATAAATATTGCAAGAAAGATTTGTTATTTATTGGAATGTTATTGCAGGCCATTACCTTATTATTTTTTGTCATGGCTGAAGCAATGTGGCATTTTGTTGCGTTGTCGGTAATACTCGGATGGGGAACAGCTCTTGTGTATCCAACATTTTTAGCAACCATTGCCGAACACACACATCCGTTCGACAGGGCTAAAAGTATCGGCATATTCAGGCTGTGGCGCGATCTGGGGTATGCCATCGGGGCCATCATAACCGGCATCATCGCCGACCGTCTTAACATCAATGCAGCAATCGTATTCGTGGGAGCACTCACTTTCTTTTCGGCGTTAATAATTCGTTACAGAATGGCGTGTAGCAATACAAATAGTATCAAAGTTCAAAACATATTCTCACGGCCAAACAAAGGGGCAATTCCTACATTGTCAAAATAATAAATTCAATACACCACTATTCGAGCATAGCAATACTCAATTTTTCTGTCACGATACACAAAGTCGATCCATAATGCTCCCTTTAGCTTTCACCATTGCTTTCACATGATAATGTCATAAAATTTTCTTCCGCGTAAGCGCTAAATTCCCCGCTCCTTGGGGCGAATAAATAAATTATTGCATTGTTGATACCCCGGTGCTTGCGGCGGGGATATTCATTAAATAATCAATATTTTCTATTTGAAAAAAAACGCAAGGATAACATGATTATGTTATCTCATCTCCCCCTTTCGTGTCATGTAAAAAGTTGTTGATCGGATTTTCACCCGGTAATTTTGATTTCAAAGGATAAGCAACAAAAAATATTTTGTGCTGATGGCTGTTCCGTTAACATTTATTTATCATTAACAAAAAAGTACATCATGAAAACTACAATTTTACTATTCATTATTTCGACAGTATGCTTCCTGAATGCAGGGGCATCAGTTGTTACCGTTCCCGGAAATTTTAATTCTATCCAGGAAGCCATTGATGGTGCTTCAATGGGAGATACCATTGTTGTTGCACCGGGCACTTATTATGAAAACATAAATTTCAGAGGAAAAAATGTTATGGTTACAAGCCTGTATTATATGGCTGCCGATACTGCTTATATTATCAACACCATCATCAACGGAAGTTCTCCGATCCATCCCGATACCGGCAGTTGTGTTATTTTTAATTCGTTTGAAGATTCTACCGCTGTATTACAAGGTTTTACCATTACAGGAGGAACAGGAACAAAATGGCTCGACATTCACGGGGCTGGTCTCAACCGGGAAGGAGGTGGAATCCTTGTTGAATTATCATCTCCTACCATTCGTTATAATATAATTACTTTGAATTCTGTTACAGATATTTCAGGTGTTGCAAGTACCGGTGGCGGAGGAATACGGGTTGGTGATGGCAATCCGGATATCAGTAATAATGTTATCAGCAATAATGAAGCGCGTTATGGTGCGGGTATTGTTTTAAATTACACGGGTTGTAAAATCCGGAATAATATAATTGCATCCAATACCGGTGGACAGGATTTTTATGGTGGTTCAGCAATATGGATCAGCAACGGTTTAGCCGGAACATCAAAAGTTATAGAAAATAATACCCTGGTGAACAATTATTCCGCCGCTTCTAATGGAACGGGCGGTATTTCAGTTTGGTCAGCTCCCAATGTGGTGATTAAAAATTGTATCATTTATAACAATTGGCCAACCGTTCAAATTAAAACCATATCATCGGTGCCCCAGGTTTCTTCCAGTAATGTACAGGGTGGTTTTACCGGTGTTGGAAATATTTTTTCTGATCCGTTATTTTCTGCCGACCGATATTTGCTCCAACAAAGTTCTCCCTGTATCGATTCTGGAGATCAGAACGCCGAATATGAAGATCCTGAGGATAGTTCCAGTCCAGGCAATGCATTGTTTCCTTCTGAAGGCACAATAACAAATGACATGGGAGCCTATGGAGGTCCCGGAGCCAGATTGTTTCCTCAGTTTTCTGTACCCGTTGGTTCCATCGAAATAGTATCACAGCAAGTTGCGTTTTATCCGAACCCTGCATCTATAACCACCTTTGTTGATTTAGCAAATGATTTGTTGGATGCAACGGTACGGATATATGACAATACTGGCAAAGTAATTTTCAGCCGGGGGAATATGACTGGCAACAGGGTTGCTATTGATACACAAAATTACGCTGCCGGTATATATTTTGTTACTATCCATCAGGAGCAACAATTAGTGGCATCGGGTAAAATGGTTGTGAAGCATTAATAAGTCACATTAAATTCATTGTGAAAGGGCGCATTTGCGCCCTTTCCTTTTTGTTAGACTCCTCAATCGCTACTGTTTCAGGATTAATGTCAAATTTTATGAAACCGGTTATCCGGCTGAGTATTGTGATGAGCCCAGATTCCCTGGCTGGAAACTATCTATTTGATTTCTTTGACTTAACATTTTTAAATAGGTAAGGAATTATGCAAATAAAAATCGGGAAAATGCCTACCTTTGAATTATATGATGGTTCCTGTCCTTTTCGGATTTCCCCATTTCCGGGATGATTCCGCCAGGAAGGGAATTCATCAGCAACTCTTAAAAAAGTATATGCTGGCACACTTAAGGGCCAGTAAAACGATAACTCAATCCAAATATGAAGTTAATTTTCACTAAGTACCAATTTGTACTGATAACAGGAACCCTTGTGAGCTGCCTCTTAAATTTCACTGTCGTGGCTCAAACAGCATACCTAACAAACAGTTTATCCGGTACCGTTTCGGTAATAAATTTGAATACCAATACTGTTGTTGATACCATTCAGGTTGGTTTAGAACCTTTTGGTGTGGCGGTAACCTACGATGGAAGCAGGGTTTACGTAGCTAATAATGATGGAAATTCTGTTAGTGCTATTAATACCGCTTCCGGCAGTGTAACAGCAACTATACCGGTAGGAATAAATCCTACAGGCATAGCCGTTAGTTCGGATGATCTTTTTGCTTATGTCACAAATTATAGTGATAATACGGTAAGTGTCATTGAAACAGCCACTAACTCGGTAGTGAATACCATTACCGTTGGAAACGGCCCATGGGGAATTGTAGTAAGCCGGAGTGGAACAATCCTGTATGTTGCAAATAACACTGACGATAACATCAGCGTGGTGAGTACTGTATCAAATTCCGTAATTGCAACCATTCCTGTTATGACTGAACCAATCGGTATTGCATTAAGCCCTGTGGGAAATACCATGTATGTTACGAATTTTAGTAGCAATACCATTAGTATTATTGATATTAACAGCAATTCAGTAATTACTTCCGTTCCAGTTGGAAATAATCCGTACGGAATCGTTGCAAGTACAGGTGGAGACAAGATTTATGTTGTAAATAGCACCGATAGCACAGTGAGTGTTATTGACACGTTAACCTATACAGTAGTTGCTGATGTTTATGTAGGATCGCTATCTTTCGGAATTGCTGCTGACCCTTTAGGATCCGGAATTTTTGTGCCCAATTATGCTATCAATATATTAAGTGAAATTGATATGTTGACCAACACAGTTATTGCATCAATAGCAGTGCAAAGCGGTCCTGCCGGATTTGGAAATTTTATTTCATCATACACACTTCCAACAGGATTGAATGAATCTGTGAATTTGCGGGATGTGGACATATATCCCAACCCTGCAGATGAGTTTGTCTCCATTTCCCAGCTGCCAGAAGGAAATTTTTCAGCCACCATTTATAATTCCCTTGGAGAAGATATAGATCATGTTTCATTTGAAATTTCAGGTGGAAATGAATTTGTATTCTCGCTCAGGAAACTCTCCCGTGGATTGTACTTCCTGAAACTTCAATCCGCTGACTTGCAAATAACACGCAAGATTATTAAGAACTGATGTACGGGCCCATATTGGGATTAAATCCCCCGCTCAGTGGAGGGAATAAATAAAATATTTGCCTTATTGATACCTCGCTGCTTGTGGTGTGGATATTCATTTAGTATTTTCCCGCTGGGTTTTTAAACATGATGAAACTATCATCATTCTTCTGTAATTGTAAAGAAGCAGCCGCAACCCATTCACACTCATTTTATATTTTGGAAAGTCGCTTGATATAATCATTTTTTAATTTTAATAATAACTAAAACAGATATCATGAAATTACTTGAAAACAAAGTCGCAATAGTTACCGGCGCAGGTTCAGGAATCGGACGTGAAATAGCCGTTCAGTATGCCGCAGAAGGTGCCCGTGTAGTTGTTGCTGATATTGATGATAAAGGTGGCCAGGAAACGGTAAGCAGAATAAAAGATGAATCAGGCGAAGCTTTTTTTGTACATGCAGATATATCAACTCCTCAGGGAAATAAAGCGTTGGTGGAACAAACCATAAAACATTATGGAGCATTACACATTGC
>JALYQW010000015.1 GCA_030855635.1 Bacteroidota bacterium
ATTTATGAGAACGATATTTTTTATAAGTTGTGTGATGAAAACGGCATATTGATTTGGCAGGACTTTATGTTTTCAGGCAGCATGTACCCTGGTGATTCAATGTTCACTAAAAATGTAACTGAGGAAATTACTCAGCAGGTGGCGCGGTTGCGCAATCACCCCTCTATTGCTTTATGGTGTGGAAACAATGAAATTGATGTAGCCTGGAAAAATTGGGGATGGCAGAAAGAATACGGTTATTCAGTAGCCGATTCAATAGCTATTTATTCAGATTATAAAGCGTTGTTTGAAGAAAATATTCCCACATTACTTCAGCAGCATGATGATACCCGGCCTTATCTGCAGTCCTCACCGATAAGCAATTGGGGTAAACGCGAAAATTTCAATAGTGGCAACATGCATTACTGGGGAGTATGGCACGGTGAGGAATCCATCGACTCATTCCGGGTGAATGTTCCGCGGTTTATGACAGAGTTTGGTATGCAGTCGTTTCCATCATTTAATTCGTTGAAAAATAACACTACAGATAACCGAATCACCCTGGGATCGGAATTTATTAAAAACCGCCAGCGAAGTTATAAAGGCAACGCGTTGCTTTTGGATTATATCGAACGTGAATGGGGAGCTGCAAAGAATGTTGAGGAGCTCTGTTATTTATCACAACTGAACCAGGCAGAGGCAATGAGAATTGCTGTTGAAAGTCACCGCAGGGATGCGCGCTTTTGCATGGGTTCACTGTATTGGCAGTTGAATGACGTTTGGGATGGCGCCTCATGGAGTACAATAGAGCATGATGGCACCTGGAAAGCAGCACACTACCGGCTGCAGCAATTGTATGCACAAACGATATTGATCGCAGAAACGGTGAGAGATAGTACTTCAATTTACCTGCAGACAGAAAACACAGAAGGTATAGAAGGAAAGTTACGCGTTGAAGTTCTGGACTTCAGGGGAAGGAGTTTAGGCACTTATTGGCAGCAGGCCAATGCAGGTTACCTGGTTTCGAATCGTGTTTTTAATATGCCGGTGAAAGAATTTTTACAGAAAAAAAATAAAGCAGAATTCTTTTTGAAAATCCAATTCGTACAGGCCGATACCGTTGTAACTCAAATAACCCATTATTTCGCGGCGCCAAAGGAGTTAAAACTTCCGCAGCCTGCAATAAAATCTACCCTCACACCCGCAGCCGGAGGTACAGAGATTAAACTCCATTCGTTTGAATTGGCAAAGGGAGTACTGCTTGAGGCACCGGATTCCCATGGTTTTTTTTCTGATAATTATTTTGATTTGCTTCCGGGAGAAGAGAAGGTTGTATTTTTTAATGGAACTATCGACTCAGCAAAATTGGTATTAAAATATTATATAGACCAAAACAAAAAATAGATCGGTAGAAATTAAATGTTTACGGTAAATTATATCGGAATTTCCGTTTTGGCATTGATACTGCAAAATTTACTAAGAAAATTGCTGTGATGAGAGAATAATTTGGCTACATTGGTATTACTAAACAAACCCGTAAGTGAAAAAACTGATCGTTGTATTAACGTTTGTCATTGCCTTCGCTGTTGAATTATTTTCTCAGGGAATGAATAATACCTGGCTACTAGGTAATGACCCTGGTTGGCCGAACATAGGTAGAATGATTTTTGATAACAATTCATATCAATTATTATCTGAGCAGCGCAAAATGGCGTTCAAAGGAACACAAGCCACTATCAGTGATAACCAAGGAAATTTTCTGATGAGTAGTAATGGTGTCTGGATCGCTAATGCAACCAATGATACCATGATGAATGGATCGGGACTAAATCCTGGATATTTTGTAAATAGCTGGTCGGATGGGTTAATTATTGATAATGGAAATTTATTTATCCCTTTTCCCGGAGACACTAATAAGTATGTGTTATTTCATCAAACACGATTGGATCAGAATTCATATTTAGGAGGTATTTATAAAACTCTAATTAATATATCCCTTGATTCAGGTTTGGGTGCTGTTATTGATAAAAATGATACTTTAATTCTGGACCAATTAACATGGGGAATTACTGCCTGTAAACATGGAAATGGAAGAGATTGGTGGATAATTGCGCAAAAAGATAGCAGTGATTCACTGTATAGAATATTATTTACTCCTAATGGTTTGGATAGTATTGTTCCCATAAGCATCGGATATGCCCCTTTTGCAGCAGGCAACTCAAATCAAATTATTTTTTCTAGTGATGGATCAAAAATAGCTCAAACTAATTATGATAATCCCATAACAAGAAATAGTTCAATAATAATAGCTGACTTTGATCGTTGCACCGGTGCATTTTCAAATACTCAAACAATTCAATTAACCAGTGGAAATTATCTCTGGGGACTTGCCTTTTCGCCATCTGGAGATTACGTATATGCATGTAATAGTGGATTTATTTTTCAAATCAATTCCAATACCTTGACAGTAGATACCGTTGCTACATACGATGGTTTTATATCCGGATTTCCACCCAGCTGTTGCGCTACCACCTTTTACAACATGTACTTAGCAGCCAATGGCAAAATTTATATTACATCAGGAAGCAGTGTTCAGCATTTACACGAAATGAATTTTCCTGATAGTGCCGGATTCTCTTGTGATGTACAGCAACACATAATCAGCTTGGGTAATTACTTCCATTTACGTGCCGTGCCTAACCATCCTAATTATTACCTGGGAGCTCTAGCGGGAAGCCCATGTGATTCCCTTACTGGTATTAATCAATTGACAGAGTTTGATTTCAACTTTTCGGTTTCCCCTAATCCGAATAGTGGTGAATTTAATATCATGTACCTTTTACCTCAAAATGAAAAAGGCAAATTAGAAATTTTTGATATTAACGGTCGAAAAGTGTTTGATTTAGCTTTACCTGAGTGGAGCACAATGCAGACAATAATTTTGCCAACAACGATAGCTTCAGGGATCTATAACTGCTCCATTACTTCTGCGAATGAGAGAGTACATATGAAGATAGTTATGATAAATGAAAACTAAAAAATTTGCAGGTATTTCCAAATTAATAATTATTCGATGAAAACGTATTATTCGGTTCATCTTATTGTTTGGCAGAGTCTATTTTTATTGCTATTAATTCTTGCATGCAAGGATCATTCCATTGCCCAAGGTCGAAATCACAATTGGCTTATTGGATATGATGTAGCATTGTTTGATACCAACGTGACATCCACAAAAGCAAGGTTTCTTTTCGATTCAAGCAATTTAACAGTGATTTCCGAAACGCGAAAAATGCCCTTCAGGGCTACTCAGGGAAATATTTCAGATGAAAACGGAAATTTAATTATAGTCAGCAATGGTTGTTGGATTGCCAACGCAACAGGTGACACCATGTTGAATGGTGGGGGGTTAAATCCGGGATATCTTACATCTCAATGGTGTGATAATACTACCGGAATGCCGCTTCCTCATGGTAATGTAATATTACCTTTTCCTGGTGATTCAACAATGTATATTCTGTTGCATCAAATTGAGACCAAACTTTTTTACAGTTTAATAGACATGACTCTAGATGGCGGACTAGGTGGCGTTATTCAAAAAAATATTTTAGTTATTCAAGACACTTTAAGCTGGGGATTTTCGGTTTGTAAACATGCAAACGGACGGGACTGGTGGATTGTTACCTTAAAAGATAACAGCAATATAATCTATAAAGTACTTTTAACTCCAGATACCATTGCTTCCATATCAACACAACAAGTGAATTTTCCCGCCATTTATAATAGTGGTGGTCAACCAACCTTTTCACCAGATGGGACTAAATTTGCATATACCTTTGGATATGGTGGTCCTAATGGTTGGCATGATGTCAGAGTTTTAAATTTTGACCGTTGTTCTGGAAATTTAGATAGTTTAGTTTATATTCCACCAATACCTATATTAGGTATTGGTTTGGCGTTTTCTTCAAACTCAAACTATTTATATCATGCTTCTTGGAATAAATTAATCCAACTGAACTTAAATACTTTGACACAGGACACAGTTGCAGTAAATGATGGATTTTATTCTCCCTATCCCCCGTTTCAAACCGATTTTTTCTTAATGTATTTAGCGGCCAACGGAAAAATTTACGTTTCTTCTGGAAACGGAGTAATAGATATGCACGTAATCAATTCACCAGATAGTGCAGGACTTGCTTGTGATGTACAACAGCATTCTTTACACACGCCATGTTTTTTTGTTCGAAGTAATGTACTCCATCCGAATTATTATTTAGGGCCGGTATTAGGTAGCGTTTGCGATACGTTGGGTTTAGGATGGGAAGATTTGCCACATAATTTTCATTTTTCTGTTTCACCTAATCCAAATAATGGAAATTTAAAAATTGCTTATTTACTACCGCAAAACGAAAGTGTTAAATTGGAAATATTTAATATTAACGGTCAGCGGGTATATGAAATGAAGTTGCCGCAGTGGAGTACGATGCAGGAAGTATTGTTACCTGTTAATATTTCTTCTGGTATTTACAATTGTGTTATTAGTTCCGATACTGCAAAATTTACTAAGAAAATTGCTGTGATGAGAGAATAAATTGGCTACATTGGTATTGCTCAACAAAATGGCTGCATAAACACGAAATCGTGCGCTTCGATTTCTTGAAAATTACTTTTTACCGCTCAACCAAATAAGTGGATCTCCGATCCACGTCTACTGCACCAGAAATTCTTATCAAACCTTCCCCACCTTAATTTCCTCCACCACCGCCGGATCGAGCAGAGTAGTGGTATCACCCAGGTTAGCTACTTCTCCTTCTGCAATTTTTCTTAAGATTCTCCGCATTATTTTACCACTCCTGGTTTTAGGCAATCCAATTACAAATTGAATTTTATCAGGTCGTGCTATCGGGCCAATGATGCGGCTCACAGTTTGAATAATGTCTTGTCGGGCCAGTTCGTGGTCGCCATGATGCCCGCTATAAATTACATAAGCGTATATGCCCTGACCTTTTATATCGTGAGGATAACCTACAACCGCGCTTTCCACTACTCCTGCATGCATGTTGATGGCGTTTTCTACTTCAGCCGTCCCTATGCGGTGGCCGCTTACGTTCAGCACATCATCAACCCTTCCGGTAATTCGGTAGTTTCCTTCTTCATCACGTAAACAACCATCACCAGTGAAATATAAGTTTTCGTACGTTGAAAAATAATTTAATTTACAACGCTCGTGGTCACCATAAGTGGTTCTCAAAATTCCGGGCCATGGAAATTTGATACATAAGTTGCCGCTGATATTATTGCCTTCAATAATTTTCCCCTGCTCATCTACTAAAACAGGTTGAACTCCCGGAAGCGGTAATGTTGCAAACGAAGGTTTGGCAGGCGTTACACCCGCAAGATTTGAAATTAGTATTCCCCCGGTTTCCGTTTGCCACCACGTATCCACTACAGGACACCGTTCCTTCCCGATATTTTTATGATACCAATGCCACGCCTCTTCATTAATAGGTTCACCAACTGTTCCCAATACATTTAAGGATGATAAATTTTTTCCGGTAAAATAGTCGGGGCCGTATGCCATAAGACTCCTGATGGCAGTGGGTGCAGTATACAATATGGTTACTTTATATTTATCAACAATGTCCCAGAACCTTCCTGCATCGGGCCAGGTAGGAATGCCTTCAAACATGAGTGTTGTGCCGCCCGCACTTAATGGACCATAAACAATATAGCTGTGTCCTGTTATCCATCCGATATCAGCAGTGCAAAAATGTACCTGCCCGGGCTGATATTGAAAAACATTTACGAAAGTGTAATTGGCCCATACCATATAACCGCCACAGGCATGTACCACTCCTTTTGGCTTGCCGGTTGAGCCGGAAGTATATAATATAAATAACATGTCGTTGGCATCCATTTCTTCTGCCGGAAAATCAGGATTGCCAAGCGTTTCCACTTTTTTAATTTCATCTTCCCACCAAACATCACGTCCCTTGATCATACTAACGGGAGTGCGTGTACGCATACACACAATTACCCGTTTCACAAAACTACATTCCACAACAGCATCATCTATAATGCTTTTGAGCGGTATGTCTTTAGCGCCCCTGAAAGCTCCGTCACATGTTATGATGTATTCCGCATGCGCATCCTGAAGCCTGTCGGTTATGGATTGTGCACTAAAGCCTCCAAATACTACCGAGTGTATCGCCCCTATGCGCGCGCAGGCCAGAACTGCAATAGCCAGTTCGGGAATCATGCCCATATAAATGCAAACGCGATCGCCTTTTACAACGCCGTTATTTTTTAGCACGTTTGAAAATTGCTTTACTTTAAATAAAAGTTCCTTGTATGTAAGCACGCGATGAGGCTCTTCCGGATCATTCGCCTCCCAAATAATAGCGGGTTTATCACCTAAAGATTCAATGTGCCGGTCGAGGCAATTTTCAGTAATGTTTAATGTTCCCCCTGTGAACCAGTTGATGGAAGGATCTGCAAAATTCCAGTCCAGCACATTGTCCCATTTTTTACGCCACGTAAAATTTTCGGCTATGTCTCCCCAGAATTTTTCAGGATTACTTTCACTTTCCTTGTATGCTTGTTTATATTGATCAACTGTAGTGATCTGGTAAGGATAATTCATAGTGTTAACTGTTTAAACCTGACGCTAATTTAAAATTATATGTTTACGCTACGTATGGCGCAACTTATTAAATAACTTCCTTCAAAATATCCCAAACATTTTCCATTACAATTTTTTCTCCTGCTGCATTCGGATGAATGCCATCAGGAAGATTCAGCGTATCGATACCTGCTACATTTTCCAGGATGAATGGAATGAGTCGAACGTTCTTTTTTTCAGCCACAGCCGGGAAAATTTTACTGAACTCATTGCTGTATTCCGGCCCCATGCTTGGAGGAATCATCATGCCTGCAAGAAGGATAATCGCATCGGGGTGTGCCTCTCTAACCTGGTCAATTATAGATTCCAGGTTCGCCCTGGTTTCTTTGGCAGGAACACCACGCAAGCCATCGTTGGCTCCCAACTCGAGTATAAATATGTCGACTGGTTGCCGCTTAACTACCCAGCCTACACGGTTTTTTCCCGTAGCAGTAGTCTCACCGCTAACACCAGCATTTATAACCTCATAACTTTTTCCCAATGAATCCAATCGCATCTGGATCATAGTAGTGAAGGATTCTTCAGCAGTCAATCCGTAAGCAGCAGTGATGCTGTTGCCAAAAAACAAAATTACTTTTTTACGCGATTCAGTAGTTGTGGTATCCTTAGAAATGGAATCGGCCGGTTCAGGTAGTGTTGCTGATTGCTCCGCAGCAGGAGTACACGCAATGAAAATCAACATCATCAACTGGAAAGCTATAACTTGAAATTTATTCATGATCTGTTTTTATGCTTTACGGAAACGGGTTTTAGTAGCAGGATAGCAGCAGCCACAAAATACAATTTTAATAATATAAACTAACATATTGGCACCACATATGTTGTAATGAAGTTGCAATTTTGCCACCAACCAATTTATAGCAATTGTATGTCAAAGGTTATTTTAAAGGCGGACCACCTTTCCCGGGTGTATCCCAGCGGCTCCCGTATGCTGACTGTTTTGGATCAGGTGAGTTTTGAAGTTGAAAAGGGCTCCAGTTGTGCCATTGTAGGGCCTTCAGGCAGTGGTAAAACTACGTTGCTTGGACTGTGTGCAGGCCTCGATCGCGCCTCTTCGGGTTCAGTAATTCTCAACGGGATCGTTCTCGATCAACTGGATGAAGATGAGCGCGCTCATGTCCGAAATATGAACGTTGGCTTCATCTTTCAGACTTTCAACCTGTTACCTACTTTAACAGCACTGGAAAATGTAATGATCCCCCTGGAGTTGCGTCACGATAAACACGCGCGCGACAAATCACTCATACTGCTTGATAAAGTAGGGCTATCCGACCGACACAATCATTATCCTGCACAATTATCAGGAGGGGAGCAACAACGGGTTTCCATTGCAAGAGCATTTTCCAATAGCCCTGAGATCCTTTTTGCTGATGAGCCCACCGGTAATCTCGATCAAGAAACAGGCGCTACTATTGAAAAACTTATTTTTGATTTGAATAAGGAACTGGGTACCACCCTCATTTTAGTCACCCACGACCTCGAACTGGCTTCTAAAACAGAGCGTATTATCAGGATGAAAGGTGGAAAAATCATTAGTGATGAACGCGGAATCCTGGCTACTATATGAAGTGGTTGTTACAAATGGCCTGGCGCGATAGCCGTAATAATCGCGGACGATTACTTTTATTCATGAGTAGCATTGTGCTGGGAATTGCGGCGCTGGTTGCAATAAATTCTTTCGGTGAAAACCTAAGCAGCCAAATCGATAATGAGGCAAAAGCACTGCTGAGCGCCGACCTGGAAGTGGAATCGAAAAAACCTTTCACCGAAGAAACAGTACGGTTTTTTGATTCTTTGCAGATGGTGACTACTCAAGAAGTTAATTTTGGTTCCATGGTGCAGTTTACCAAAACCGGGGGCACAAGGCTGGTAAACATTCGTGCTGTTGGGACAGGATTTCCTTTTTACGGAAAACTTCTTTCTGACCCGGAACAAGCTGCAACCACTTTTTTAAATGATAAAAAAGCTCTGGTCGATAAAACACTGATGTTGCAATTTGGCGCTGCTAACGGCGATGTGATTAAGATCGGTGAATTAATGTTTCAAATTGAAGGGCGTGTGATGAAAGTACCGGGTCAGTCGGGTATTGCCGGTTCAGTTGCACCTCCTGTATTCATTCCCCTCAGTTATATTAATGAAACCAACCTCGTACAGAGAGGAAGCCGCATTAATTATTCATTGTACATAAAATATCCTGAAAACTTTGATGCTAATGATTTTGAATCGAAGATCAAACCCTTTCTTGAAAAAGCGGAATTACTATACGAGGATGTGGCTAAACGAAAAGAGCAAGTAGGAAATGCGTATGCTGATATGGCAGGGTTTCTTAACCTCACTGCTTTTGTGGCATTGTTGCTGGGGTGCATCGGTGTTGCCAGCTCGGTGCATATTTATATTAAAGAAAAAATAAAAGCAGTAGCCATTTTGCGATGCCTGGGAGCATCCGGCAAACAGGCTATGGGTATTTTCCTGGTGCAGGTTTTTGTAATGGCTATTATTGGTTCGGTAACAGGAGCAGCGCTCGGCGCAATGATCCAGTATTATCTTCCTGCTGTTTTTTCTGAATTTCTTCCTTTCAATGTCGATGTTAACCTGAGTTGGAAGCCAATATTTATTGGCATACTTACAGGTATATGCGCCGCAATGTTGTTTGCTTTATTTCCATTGATGACCATCAGAAATGTTTCGCCATTGAAAGCTTTGCGCGCATCGTTTGAAGCAGCAGTGAAAGACCGCTGGCCTTACCTGCTGTATGCACTGGTGGTGTTGTTTATTATCGGGTTTTCCTATTTGCAACTCGACACATGGAAGCGCGCGTTGATATTTTCGACTGCCATATTTTTTTCATTCGGCTTACTGGCTGCTTTCTCAAAAATGGTAATGTGGCTCGTTCGAAAATTCCCTTATAAAGGTTCGTTTATTTTCCGTCAGGGACTGAGTAATTTGTATCGTCCCAACAATCAAACACTCATACTTGTAGTTACCATCGGACTTGGAACTATTTTAATAACCACACTCATTATGAGTCAGCAATTGCTGCTCGATAAACTTAATTTTTCATCTGCAGCTACTGACCGGCCTAACCTGGTGGTGTTTGATATTCAGGACAAAGACCTGGAAGCGATAAAACAAGTAACTATAGGAAACAATATGCCTGTACTGGGGAGTGTGCCTATTGTCAACATGAAATTGCATTCCATAAAAAACCGATCCATTCCGGAGTTAAAAAAAGATACGTTATCAGGAGTCAGCAAATGGGTGCTCGACCGCGAGTATCGGGTTACCTATCGGGATTCACTTATTGATTCCGAAGAACTGGTTGAAGGAAAGTGGATCGGACGCGTGAACAATTCTTTGGATTCTATCTTTATATCGCTTTCCGAAAATTTTTCCTATGACATGGATGTGCGTTTAGGCGATCCCGTTACCTTTAATGTGCAGGGAGCTATCATTACTACGTATGTGGGAAGTATTCGGAAGATCGATTTCCAAAGGGTGCAGCCTAACTTCCTGGTGCTGTTCCCCTCGGGAGTATTGGAGTCAGCTCCTAAATTTCATGTGCTGCTTACCAGGTTTCTCTCCCCCGAACAGTCAGCCGGTTATCAGCAGTCACTGGTCGCGAAATTCCCTAATGTATCCATTATTGACTTAAATCTTATTTTGCAAACCGTTGATGATGTTTTAAAGAAAGTTTCTTTTATCATAAAATTTATGGCGCTGTTCAGTATTGTAACAGGTGTTTTGGTGCTTATCGGTTCCGTTATAATCAGCAAGTATCAGCGCATCCGCGAAAGCGTATTGTTGCGTACAATGGGTGCAGGACGAAAACAAATATTCGGAATTAATGCACTCGAATATTTTTTACTGGGCAGCCTCGCTTCCCTTACGGGGATAATTATTTCGATAGGGCTGAACATGGCACTTGCACAATATAGTTTTAAAACAATACTGGCTCCCGATGTGATTCCACTCATGGTATGTTACTTTTCAATTACAGTTACAACAGTACTCATCGGCCTGACAAATAGCCGTGAAGTAGTTAACAAACCACCGCTTGAAATTTTAAGAAATGAAAGTTAGGAAAAGGCTTGTCTTTAATTAATGTGCGTGCCTAATTGCTAAAAAAAGATTAAACGCCTACCAGGTTAAGGATGGATTCCAGTACAATTCTTCCCTGTGTGTTACCAAGAACAGGATCAGCGGCTCTCTCTGGATGTGGCATCATACCAAACACATTGCGTTTGTGGTTGCAGATGCCTGCAATATGATCGGTTGCTCCGTTAGGATTTGATGCATCTGATAAATTTCCATTGGCATCGCAGTAACGGAAAAGCACCTGGTTATTCTCGTTTAAAGAATGAATTGTGGCTGCATCCGCAAAGTATTTTCCTTCACCATGAGCAATTGGAACTTTGATAACCTGTCCGATATTGAATTTAGAAGTAATTAGGCTTTCGTCAGTCTCAGCACGCAGGAAAACATTTTTACAAATGAATTGCCGACTGTTATTGTGCATCAAAACACCGGGCAACAGATGAGCTTCCGTTAAAATCTGAAAACCATTGCAAATTCCCAGAACATGTCCGCCTTTGTCAGCAAATTCCAATACTTCCTGCATAATAGGAGAAAAACGTGCGATAGCACCAGAACGCAGATAATCACCATATGAAAAACCTCCCGGTAAAACAATAAAATCGCAACCGCGCAGACTATGTTCTTTATGCCATAACATTTCAACCTGCTGACCCAACCCGGTTTCCAGAACATACTGCATGTCCCTGTCACAGTTTGATCCCGGGAAAACTACAACGCCAAATTTCATTTTATTCATGTTTAGTGATGCAAAAGTAAGGACTTTTTAGGGGAAAGTGAAATCGGGAAAAGGCTTGTTAATTCAGCCAATAGCATTGACATGATTAAAAATTACCAGTCCAAAGAGCACCCAGAATAATAATTCCGTCCACCATTTCTTTTTTGCTGCCAGAAAATAGTAGGAGATCATCACCGCCAGGGGAATTACTAGAATGGAAAAACGATAAACAGCTGCTGACCCCGAGGTAAAAATTAAAGAGAGCAAGGCAACAGCCAAAAACAGGAATATTACTTGTTGAAAATTCCGGATGCGAGTCACGTTTTTATAAAAATTCTGCCGGATTCGGATGAATGTCAGTATGAAGATAAATGAAACCACTCCCAGTGTGATACGGTATCCCTGGAGAATCAGTCCTCCCGTATCCCATAGCTGCCGGATGTTTTTGAGGAAAAATTTGTTGGAGAATTCATCCAGATCGTCAATCCAGAAATAATAAATGAAGGTAAAAAGAAAGGGTAATGCTAAACCGATTAACCCCACAATCCAATCTCGCCAGGAGAAAGTTTTTAATATCAGAATACTCAGGGCAAACAGCAGGAAGAAGGAAATGGCCGGAAGGTAAAACAGTGTTGCCAGCCCGATCAAAAAGCAACAGTCAAATGCCAGCGACATGGCTGCCGGGTTTTTGTAAATACGGAAGAGTTTATCCAGCACAAACAGCAGAATGGAATTGGCAATTAACACCGGGTGAAACGTCAGGAACTGTGGTATAAGGGAGATAAACAGCATGTTAAACAACGCCGGTAGGTAGGAATTTTTGTAAAGCACCTCATGTTTCTGAACCATGTAATTTAAATGAAACACCTGGGAGGTCGTAAGCAGGAAGCCAAACAGTCCACCTGCCCATGAAGGCCAGGCGCTGAAAAAACCAAACACCACATTATACAAAGGCATGGGATTGGCCACCAGGAATGTGCTTTCCCCATAAGAGGCCGATACCCAACTGATGGCCAGAAATACTGGAACGAGTATTAAAGCAAACGGCTGGGTGTTTTTAAATAAGTTAAGAATCAATTGTTTATGGATATAAAGTACGGAAGAGCCACTTCAAAGGTGAAAAAATTGCACCGGTTTGAAAAATGAAGTATTTTTGCCTTAAAATTCCCAACATTATGGACGCAGTATGGCATGGTTTAGCAACATTTTTTGAATGGATATTTGCAATCGCAAAACCAATAGGCCCGTTAATAAACGTATTTTTCATCGTAGTGGGTTTTGTTGGAACTGCTTTTTGGTTGTGGTATGGTGAAAAAACACGTAAAGGAGGCGATAATTTTCTCGCTGATAATGCCGACAAAAAATAACAACCGGGTTTTCACCGGCTTCTCACTCAAAGTTGAGGCATTTATTGTGGATTGCTGATTAAATGCTGTTCGTGGCACGCAATAAATCTTTACCGATATCCTTTCTGAAATTCTTATTCTCGTACTGAATGATTTCCGCATTTCGCATAGAATGCATCAGCGCTTCTTCCATAGTTTGGCCTAATGACGTGATGGCAATCACCCGTCCTCCCGAGGTAATGATCTCACCATTTTTTTCCGAGGTACCGGCATGAAAAATCAGACTGTTCTCACATTTATCCAACCCTGTTATCACCTTGCCTTTTTGAAATTCACCGGGATACCCGCCCGAGACCAGCATAACGGTTACGGCTATACGATCGTCGGTAATGATAGTGTGTTCTGATAATTTTCCTTTTGCCACAGCTTCAAATAATTCAACAAGATCATTCTTTATCCTGGGAATCACTGCCTCGGTTTCGGGATCTCCCATACGGGCATTATACTCAATAACCATAGGCTCGCCATTGACATTCATTAATCCGATAAAAATAAAACCTTTATAGTTAATGGTTTCTTTCTGCAAGCCGTTTATAGTTGGCCTGATGATGCGCTCTTCAACTTTATTCATAAATGCAGCATCAGCGAATGGTACGGGAGAAACTGCTCCCATGCCACCGGTATTCAAACCCGTATCATTTTCCCCGATCCTTTTATAATCTTTAGCTTCGGGCAGGATGACATAATTTTTGCCGTCGGTTAATACAAAAACACTCACTTCAATGCCGCTCAGGAATTCCTCAATCACTACAGTGGTTCCGGCATCCCCGAATTTTCCGTCAGTAAGCATGGAGCGTAATTCAGTTTTTGCCTGAGAAAGGTCATCCAGTATTAAAACGCCTTTTCCTGCAGCAAGACCATCGGCTTTAAGCACATAAGGAGCCTGCAATGTTTCCAGGAATTCAAATCCTGCCTCCAGATTATCTTTAGTAAAACTGGCATAATCTGCGGTAGGAATATTATGGCGTTTCATAAATTTTTTTGAGAAATCTTTACTGCCTTCCAGTTGCGCACCATTTTTATCAGGACCAATTACCGGAATGGCTTTCAGCTGCTCATCGCTTTCAAAAAAATCCCGGATGCCTTTCACCAGTGGATCCTCAGGCCCCACAACAACCATCGTAATATTTTTTTCCAGCACCAGGTCCTTGAGTGCAGGAAAATCATTCGTGCTTACAGGAACGTTTGTGCCATAACGTGAGCTGCCTGCATTTCCCGGAGCAATATACAATGCTTTACAAAGCGGGCTTTGCGACATCTTCCACGCAAGTGCATTTTCTCTACCTCCCGATCCTAATAATAAAATATTCATTGTTGATAATCCTGTTTTATTAAATCAAAATAACGGCTATGTACAGGGTGAAAAATAAGCAAGCATCACAGAGGAATATTTCCATGTTTCTTTTTAGGCAATACGGCAACTTTATTTTCCAGCATGCGGAAAGCCTTAATAAGTTTTTCCCTGGTTTCATCGGGACGGATCACTTCATCAATATAACCTCTTTCAGCAGCTTTGTAGGGATTGGCAAACATGTCGGTATACTCTTTTTCTTTCTCTTTAAGTTTCGCATCCGGATCCGAGGCTTCAGAAATTTCTTTTTTGAAAATAATTTCAGCCGCGCCTTTTGCTCCCATCACTGCGATTTCAGCAGTAGGCCAGGCATAGTTCATGTCGGCACCAATATGCTTGGAGTTCATCACATCATAGGCACCTCCGTAAGCTTTTCGCGTAATAACGGTAATGCGGGGCACGGTAGCTTCACAAAATGCATAAAGCAGTTTGGCGCCATTGGTGATAATCGCATTCCACTCCTGATCGGTGCCGGGCAAAAATCCAGGAACATCTTCGAATACCAGTAATGGTACATTAAAGGAATCACAGAATCGTACAAAACGCGCTGCCTTGACGGACGCATGGTTATCGAGCACACCCGCAAGGTAAGCAGGTTGGTTGGCGACAATTCCAATACTTCTTCCTGCAATACGGGCAAAACCAACAACAATATTTTCTGCAAAGTTTTTATGCACTTCAAAAAAAGTGTCCGGATCAATCACGCTTGCAATAACATCACGAATATCATAAGGCTGGTTCGGGTTTGCCGGTATTATATCGTTGAGGGCTATACGTTTTTCATCGCCTGCATCGTAACTTAATGATGGTGGCGTTTCTTCACAGTTCGACGGGATATAACTAAAAAGTTTTTTGATATGATTTATGCATTCAATTTCATTCGGGCACGAGAAATGGGTAACACCCGATTTCGTGGAATGCGTTGACGCACCTCCCAGTTCTTCTGAAGTTACTTCTTCATGGGTAACAGTTTTAACAACGTTAGGCCCTGTTACAAACATGTAAGAAGTATTTTCCACCATCATGATGAAATCGGTGATGGCCGGAGAATAAACAGCTCCTCCCGCACAGGGACCCATTATGGCGCTTATTTGGGGAATCACCCCTGACGCAAGCGTATTCCTGTAAAAAATATCGGCATAACCGCCCAATGAAACCACACCTTCCTGGATGCGTGCCCCGCCAGAATCGTTCAAGCCAATTACCGGTGCACCGTTTTGCATGGCCAGGTCCATGATCTTGCAAATTTTTTCGGCATGCGTTTCCGACAGAGATCCACCGAAAACAGTAAAATCCTGAGAGAAAACATACACCAGACGCCCGTCAATTGTACCATATCCGGTAACTACCCCATCGCCGGGATACACCTCTTTTTCCAGTCCGAAATCGCGCGACCTGTGTGTAACGAGCATGCCAATCTCTTCAAATGAACCTTCATCCAGCAGGAAATGGAGTCGTTCACGCGCAGTGAGTTTCCCCTTTTTATGCTGGGCCTCAATTCGCTTTTTACCGCCGCCAAGGTGCGCTTTGGAAATTTTATCTTCAAGATTTTTAAGTTTCTGATTCATAATTAGTTAGTGAACTATTTTTGGCATTTGGGAAAGACAAAGATGCTCAAAAATGGGCGATTTTTTATTAAAATAGGTAAATTATTAGCGAATGCGTAATCTTTCATAATAAGACCACTGTTATGCAGTGAGTAAGAATACTTGTTTATATTTGAACCTATGAAACGGGATACGCTCAGGTCAACCGGAATTGTTTAATCATTTACCAATATGAGTATTAAAATAGAATCCGAAAATGATAAAGTCTTTAACCAACCTTTATCATCCATTCCTGATTTTAAATTTGGTGAAAATGTAGTGCGTGTTTTTGATGACATGGTGTCACGCTCCGTTCCTTTTTATGATGAGATTCAAAGAATGATTGGCGAACAGGTTGTTGACTTTGCTGCTAAGGGAACTAATGTTTATGATTTGGGCTGCTCAACAGGTACCACACTTATTGGAATCGACCCAATACTTCCTAAGGATGTAAACTTAATTGGTATCGATAATTCGATTGAGATGGTGGAGCGCTGCAGGCGAAATTTTACCGAAGCAGGCGTGCAACGCAATTATGAAATTCAGTATGGTGATTTGAACATGGGTGTTAAACTGGAAAATGCCTCGGTAGTAATTCTTTGTTTGACGCTTCAGTTTGTGCGGCCGCTATATCGCGAGGAACTGGTAAAGTCTATCTGCTCTCAGTTGAACGATAACGGTTGCCTGATATTGATTGAAAAAGTTCTCGGCGAAGACTCCTTGTTTAACCGGTTGTTTATAAAATATTATTATGACATGAAACGCCGTCATAATTACAGTGAGATGGAAATTTCACAGAAAAGAGAAGCACTGGAAAATGTTTTAATACCTTACCGTTTATCTGAAAATTTAACCATGCTCAAACGATGCGGGTTCAATTCAACAGAAGTTTTTTTTAAATGGTATAATTTCACCGGGGTAATTGCTAAAAAGTAACATGGTAAAGCTTGGCAATTTTTTATTTCATTACAGGAATTTCCTGTTCCCTGTTTTTTATTTTTTACTGTTCGTACCTTCACCTGATGTTTTCAGCAATATGTACATCCCGCTTGTGCTCGGATTTACTATTGCATTAAGCGGGCAATTAATACGGGTGGCAACTATCGGCCTGGTATACATTATCCGGGGTGGAAAAAACCGGCAGATCTATGCTGAAGGACTTGTTACGGAAGGACTATTTTCACATTGCCGCAATCCGTTATACGTGGGAAACGTTCTTATCATAATCGGATTGGGTATTATGTCAAATTCATTGATCTTCGCTTGTGTGATGATCCCACTTTTCCTGTTCTTTTACCAGGCAATTGTTTTGGCGGAAGAAAATTTTTTACGAGGGAAATTTGGCCCGGCTTATGATGAATATGTATCGAAAACCAATCGCTGGATACCTGATTTAAGAGGCATTTCACAAACAATTACCTCGTTGAATTTTAACTGGAAGCGTGTTTTAATCAAAGAATACAACACCACTTTTATTTGGCTCACCGGAGCAGTATTGCTGGTGGTTAGAAGTACTTATGAAGAAAAAGGACTTATGGTTTTGCAACATTCACTGGGCTTGTTTGTTGTACTGATACTTTTATTGCTGTCGGGTTATCTCTTTGTCCGGTATATGAAAAAGTCAAGACGCTGGGTAGCCGGTTGAATTAAACTACAATGACAAAAGACATTCGTTCCAACTCGGGTTGGTTGAAAAATGAAAATAAACGAGCGCTGATTGCAGGTCCTTGCAGTGCAGAGTCGGAGATGCAGGTGCTCGATACCGCAACACAGATTGCTGCATTTTTTCCGGATGCAATTTTCAGGGCAGGCGCATGGAAACCACGCACACGCCCTAACCAGTTTGAAGGAAGAGGGGAACCAGCACTGGAATGGTTGTCGAAAGTAAAAAGTGTTACAGGGTTGCGTGTAACAACCGAAGTAGCAATTCCACGTCATGTGGAACAAGCACTCAAACACGGCATCGATATTCTTTGGATTGGTGCACGCACCACGGTTAATCCTTTTCTGGTGCAGGAGTTGGCAGAATCACTTCGTGGAATTTCGATTCCGGTTATGATAAAAAACCCGTTACACCCTGATCTGCAGTTATGGATTGGGGCTATAGAACGTTTTTCAAATGTGGGTCTTACTCAGCTTGCCGCAATTCACAGGGGATTTTACACGTTTGAACATTCCGAATATCGCAACGCCCCTCGCTGGGAACTTGTTTATGAACTCAAGTCACTTTTCCCCGAATTACCAGTTGTTTGTGATATCAGTCATATTGCAGGCTCCACTTCACTTTTACAAATGGTTGCTCAGCAAGCTGTGGATTTAAGTGTCGATGGACTGATGATCGAAACTCATTGCAATCCCTCATCCGCGTTAAGCGATGCACAACAACAGGTGACACCCGACAGGTTGCATGAAATTATAGGAGCATTAAAATTCAGGAATCCCGGTTTTACCCGTGAGGTGGTCAGAGATCGCATGGCAGACATCCGTAAAAAAATTGACGAACTCGATAACTTGCTTCTTAACAACTTAAGTCAGCGCATGGAACTTGCGAAAGAAATTGGTGAACTGAAAAAAGTACATAACGTAAGCATTCTTCAACTCGAACGATGGAAAGAAGTTATTGAGCAATGCATGCATAAAGCCGATGAAATGGGAATGTACCGTGAGTTTGTAAGAAATATTTTTATCCAGATTCACGATGAAGCGATCCGACTGCAATCCGCCATCATGACGGAAACGGAAAGTGCCGAAAAAATAAAATTATGAGGGAAGACTGTTCTTCAAACTCCTGAAAGCAGCTGTGTGATCTTTGCCATCTTTAGCGCCCGTTTCCTGCCAGAATTTTTCAATTTTTTCAATGCGGTTAGCCGGATTGGGATGAGTGCTTAAAAATTGCAGCGGTCCCAATGACTCACCTTTTGCTTCCATTCGTTTGAAAAAAGTTGCAAAGGCTTTTGGGTCATAATCGGTATCATTCAGGTATTTGATAGCCTGGAGGTCGGCTTCCGCCTCGTCGCCGCGACTGAATTTTAATCCTATTAGGTTGATACCTAAATGAGTCAGAATTTCTGCATCGCTGCCTGATAACAGGTTTGCCAGCACCCGTAATCCATATGTTTTTGTCATTTGGTCGGTGCTGTGCCTTAAATCACCATGTGCTATTTCATGGGCAATAATTCCGGCCAGTTCATCGGTTGATTCCACAAAACGTATGAGGCCGGTATATACGTAAATATAACCTCCCGGAGTGCAAAATGCATTCTGAATGGTATCATTATCAACAACTTTCAATTCCCAGGCAAAAATCTCGCGATGTAACAAATCATCAGATTGTAACAACTGGTCACGGATCTTTTCCAACTCAAAATACAACTCCGGGAACTCCTCTTTCTGTAAAATTGGAAATTGCTGGGGGTCGCTTTCAATCTGTGCCGCCACCTGTTGCCCGAGCGCCAGGTCTTCCTCCACCGAAAAAAAAGTATAATCCCCATCCTTGCTTTTGCAGGAAAAAAGAAAGGTAAGAAGAACCAGGAGAAGGATGCTGTTGGTTTTCATGGGTGCAAATATCGGAATGATAATAGAAAAAAAGGGATGTTGAAAGGTCAGTTCAATGAGCCGTAAATTTCCTATTTTTGTCAGCACTCAAATACACCGAATCATGAAAGAATTAGTAGCATCTTTTACCGCACAATTGCGCCAGGCTGTTGATATAGGCGAAAAAGCAACGTTTACCAAACCATCTGTGGAAATCCGGAACGTGCTGATTACCGGACTGGGTGGATCAGGTATCGGGGGAAGTATTATAGCACAAATCGTAGACCAGGAAATAAAGGTGCCACTGGTAGTCAACAAAGATTATTTTTTACCGGCTTTTGTAGGACCCGGGACTTTAGTCATTATTTCATCGTACTCCGGCAATACCGAAGAAACATTAGCTGCCATGAAAATTGCCATGGAACGTGGTGCGAAAATCGTTTGTATTACTTCGGGAGGAAAAGTGCAGGAGCTTGCAAAAGCCAATGGATATGATCTGATTATTATTCCAGGGGGAATGCCACCGCGTGCCTGCCTTGCTTATTCGTTCACTCAATTATTTTTTGTGTTGCATGGATTCGGATTGATCGGCGATTGGTTTAAAACCGATTTTGAAACAAGTATTCATTTACTGGATCATGAAGAAGAACACTTATGTGCGGAAGCGTATTACCTGGCAGAAAAATTACATAAAAAGATTCCGGTTATTTACAGCCAGGCTAATTATGAAGGCGTATGTACTCGATTCCGTCAGCAGATAAATGAAAATTCGAAAATGCTTTGCTGGCATCATGCACTCCCTGAAATGAATCACAATGAGCTGGTCGGCTGGACACAACCCAATGATAAACTTGCGGTGGTATTTTTCCGTAATGAAAATGATTACGACCGTACTAAAGCCCGCATGGAACTTACCAAGTCCATAGTGCTAAAATATACTCCTTATATTTTTGAAGTGGTTTCCAAAGGGCAATCACAACTTCAGAAATCACTTTACCTCATTCATTTTGGTGACTGGGTTTCCTGGTACCTTTCTGAAATCAGGAACATTGATGCCACTGAAGTGAAAGTGATTGATTTTCTTAAAGGGGAACTTGCGAAAATGTAAAACAGGAAAATGATCCTGAAAATTTATACCTGTTGATTTATTGCTGCGAGTTTTACTTTGACAGCACTTTGAACTCGATTCTCCTGTTCTTCATCCTGTTTGCAGAGGTGTCGTTAGTCACCAACGGACGGGTTTCTCCAAAGCCTTTGTAGGATAACCGGTCTTTGTTGATCCCGTTTGCGATCATAAATGTAACAACATTTTTTGCGCGGTCTTCAGAGAGTTTCAGGTTAAAAGTATCTTCACCTTCGTTATCGGTATGCCCGGAAATTTCTATATTAAGACCGGGATAATTTTTCATGATGTTAGCAAGGCTGATC
>JALYQW010000048.1 GCA_030855635.1 Bacteroidota bacterium
ATTCCACTGCTACCACTACCAAGAATTATTTT
The DNA here is from genome assembly GCA_030855635.1 of Bacteroidota bacterium. Taxonomy (GTDB): domain Bacteria; phylum Bacteroidota; class Bacteroidia; order AKYH767-A; family OLB10; genus JADKJB01. Next base: position 33 of record JALYQW010000048.1, read on the forward strand.
GCCATCTTCGGTTGTAGTCAGTGAAGAAATATAGCTGGTTAGACCTAATTTTGCAAGCGTATAATTTTGAAAAGAAATTCCATCAAATCGACTCAACCCATTTTCGGTTCCAAACCACATAAACCCGGCCTTGTCTTGGGTAATAGCGTAAACATTGGAATTCACCAGTCCCTGTCTGACAGAATAATTTGCATACGGATATACTTGCGAATAACAACTTGGTGTTAGATGCAAAAAGAAAATAATGCATAAGGGAAGCCACACAACTTTTGCACTGCCGTAAAAAGCCATGAGTTAAATTTTATAATTAATCAAGGCCGTAACATAAGAGAGAACTTCTTCAATGCTCCAAAAAATAACGGATTCTTTCTTTTTGATACAGGTACTTTAACTCCATCCTTAAGAATAGCAATTCCTCCATCTTCGTTCTTAAAATCTTTGAGATGCTGAATGTTAATCATAAAAGATTTATGGGTGCGGATGAATATCCCGGGAGGCAACGCTCTTTCAAAATCTTTCAATGGTCGTGATATGAGATACTGCTTTCCTGAAACTGTAAAAACACGTGTGTAATTATCATCGGCCTGGAGCCGTGTAATATTTTCAATTTCTTCAATAGAAAATCCATTGGAATGGGATAGTGCAATCTTGGTTATCTTTTGATTCGCCGGATAATCCTGGTAGTTTTGCATATCGAGGTAAGCCCTCACTTTGCTTACCGCACTTTTTAGTTCGGTAATTGCTATTGGTTTGAGTACATAATCCAACACGCCTGCCTTCACAGCCTGGATTCCGAATTCAACCGAGGCAGATACAAAGATGACCCCGAATTTTCGCTCCGGGAAATGATCCAGCAAATCGAATCCGTTGTGTACAGGCATCAAAATATCGAGAAAAACCAGCTCCGGTTGAATCGTTGTAATTAATTCTTTGGCAGCAAGTACTGATGCGGCATCACCGGCAACTTCAATTTCCGGACAATTTTGTGTCAGGAGTGCATTCAGATTATCCCGACCGTGTCGTTCATCATCTACAATAATTGTTTTGATTTTTTTCATGTGTAAAGGTTTTAAAAAGTGAGATAACGACATTCCTTTCAACCAGGGGAATGCCCAAAAAGTGTGATAAATATAGGAAATGATTTTGATCCGTCAAAGCTTTTCCCTGGGACTTCAACATTTTTGATTACTGGCTAACTGAAATTTTACTCTCATTTTTGCCTTATTCACTCATCCCGTGCAGGAAAAACACCATAAATGATTAATTTTACCGATTCAGAATAAATTTACAGCACTATGAAAATCAATAAGATCAATTCCCTGTTTATTGCGTTGACTGCTTTTCTTCCAGCTTCGGCTTTTGGTCATGGATTTAATGATCCCGATACTTTAGCGAAATCCAGGCTTTACACTACAACGGCATTAAAAGTTGATACAATTGCCTTGAAACAACACATTGTTATGCTTTCAGCGGATGCCATGGAGGGACGTGAAACGGGCACTGAAGGAGAAAAGATGGCTTACGAATACCTTTCCAGGGAATTTCGAGTAGTTGGACTGCTCCCTAAAGGAACCAAGGGATACATTCAACCATTTCCTTTTAATGCCGGATCGGATATGGGACCCGGGAATTCCTTAAAAATTGGCAAAAAAACCTATGGTACAGGAGAGGAAATTTTTCCATTAGCTTACTCAGCTAACAAAACTTTTTCAGGAAAAACTGTTCATGTAGGTTATGGGGTACCTGCTCCCGGACGGGATGATTACCAGGGACTTTCAGATTTGGAAGGTAAAATTTTTGTTATGGAAGTCGGTATCCCGGAAGGAATAGACCCTCATTCAAGACTCTATGAGTACGCTGAACTCAGAACACGGATTGATTCTGCTGCGGCCAAAGGTGCTGCCGCTGTGATTTTTGTAAACTCTGATTCAAAAACAGAAAACCCTACCTCTAAATATTCAAACAGGATTACCGCATCAACGATCCCGGTACTTTTTGTTAAAGGAGATGCCGCAAGTGAATTGCAACCCGGTAAATCCATTGCGGTTTCCGGAACTACTGAAATCCTGAAAAAAGAAAAAACAGGTCATAACGTGATTGGTTACATTGATAATAACGCGGAGTATACTGTGGTAATTGGTGCGCATTATGATCATCTTGGTTATGGCATAGAAGGATCATTGCACCGGGGAGATAAAAATTCTATTCATAACGGTGCTGATGATAATGCTTCCGGTACTGCTGCGCTGATTGAAATAGCACGTTTGTTAAAAAATTCGCAATACAAAGGTTCTAATTTTATGTTCATTGCATTTTCGGGAGAAGAAATGGGCCTGCTGGGATCGAATCATCTGGTGAAGCATTTGCCGGTACCTGCTGAAAAAATCAGTTATATGCTGAATATGGATATGGTGGGTCGACTGAAGCCGGAAGATCCGGTTTTGATCATCAATGGATCAGGAACTTCACCTGAATGGATTAAAGCATTTGAACAGATCAATGTTGAAGGCATGAAAATTAAAACTAGTGAATCCGGCCTGGGACCCTCTGATCATACTTCGTTTTATTTAAAGGATATTCCGGTGCTTCATTTTTTCTCAGGTACTCACGCTGATTATCACAAACCGGAAGATGATGCTGAAAAAATTAATTACAAAGGTCAAAAAGATATTATGGAGTTCATGTTGCAGTTAATTGCAATCATGGATAAGAAAGGAAAAATTGCGTTTACAAAAACCAATGATTCAAACAATGAAGAAGCACCCAGGTTTAAGGTAACTTTAGGTGTTGTGCCTGATTACGCATTCGACGGCAATGGAATGCGAATGGATGGTGTTAGTGACGGAAAACCTGCTCAAAAAGCGGGTATGAAAGCCGGCGATATAGTTGTACAAATCGGAGAGTATAAAGTGACCGATATGATGAGCTACATGAAAGCATTGAGTAAATTCGCAAAAGGTGATAAGACTAATGTTACAGTTAAAAGAGGCGAGGAGCAATTAATTAAGGAAGTTGAGTTTTGATTTTACTGCATTTGTTATCCCAGCCGTATGTATTCAGAAAATAAAGTTGCCGTGATTGGCGGCGGGAGCTGGGCTACAGCTTTAGTAAAAATATTATCAAACAACTGCAATGATGTGTTGTGGTGGCTTCGCAGCCAGGAGGCTGTAAATTATATCCTGGAACACAAACACAATCCGGTATACTTGACCGATGTTGAAATAGACCTTGCCAGAGTTAGTCCGCGCAATTCTCTAGTAGAAACAATTCGTGAGGCTTCAGTAATAATTCTGGCAGTTCCTTCTGCTTTTGTAAAAGAGGTATTGCAAGAAACAGATGAGGATCTTTTTCGCAACAAATTGGTTTTTTCAGCGATCAAGGGAATTGTACCGGATGATTTGTTAATAGTGGGAGAATTTTTGCATCGTCGCCTCGGCCTTCCCATTTCCAGTATAGGTGTAATCACCGGACCTTGTCATGCTGAGGAAGTGGCTCTTGAAAAATTATCCTACCTTACTATAGCCTGCCAGGATACAGCTAAAGCAGAGATGCTGGCTCAACTGATGAATTGCAGATATATTCATACTACCGTGTCGGACGATATTTACGGAACTGAATATGCTGCTGTCATAAAAAATATAATCGCCATAGCTAGCGGTATTTGTCATGGCCTGGGATATGGTGACAATTTTCAGGCTGTGCTCATTGCAAATTCAATTCAGGAAATTAAAAGGTTCCTGGATGCCGTTTCTCCGATCACCCGTGATATCAATGATTCCGCTTATCTTGGAGATCTTTTGGTAACAGCCTATTCGCAATTCAGCCGCAACCGTACATTCGGCAGTATGATCGGGAAAGGATATTCGGTTAAATCTGCGCAGATGGAAATGAACATGATCGCTGAAGGTTATTATGCGGTTAGGTGCATCCATGAACTGAATGCAAAACACGCTGTTCACCTCCCTGTATGCGAATCGGTTTACCGCATATTATACGAACACATTTCCCCAAAAGCAGAAATGAAAACATTATCGGATATTTTAAAATAATGGTTGAATGAATATCCCCGCCGCAAGCATCGGGGTATCAACAATGCAATAATTTGTCTATTCGCCACAGTGAGCTGGAAATTTAAAAATATTTAAGTAACCAGTCAATCACCTTTTTTTTCAATGGATTGTAAGGTGGGTACAGTAATTTCGCCATTGTAATTCCAATACGTTGTTTAAAAACAACCCGCTCATCTGTAAAAGATAAAACACCTGCCTTCCCATGCGCCCTGCCTAATCCGCTTTGTCGAATTCCTCCGAATGGAAGTCCGGGATGTAGAAAATGGACCGCACATTCATTATAACAAATACTGCCTGAGCGGGTAGAGGTTCTGAAATGTTCTGTAATCCGGTGATTTGCTGAAAAAACATATATGCACAAAGGTTCAGGTAGTTGATGAATTATTTTTATGGCTTCCTCTTCATTTATCACGCTTATTACAGGCAGAACCGGACCAAACAGCTCTTCTTTCATTACCGGTTCATTTAACCCTGCTTCTTCTATAATAACAGGTTCAAAAAGCAGTTTTTGCTTCAAATCCTCCAGTTGTTTATTTCCGGGATGGAGATTTTCAAGGCGCTCATAATGTTTTGTATTTATTATGCCCGTATAGTTCGATGCTTCTTCTTTTCTTTCAGGGTCATAAAATGTTTTAAAGGATTTTTTCAGTGCTGCAATAAGAGATTCTTTTAGATCATGATGCACTAATATGTAATCAGGAGCTATGCAGGTCTGACCGGCGTTTACCAGTTTTGCTGCAGTTATTTTCGCTGCTGCATCTTTGATATTGGCATCACTGTGAATATACACCGGTGATTTTCCACCAAGTTCCAGGGTTACTGAGGTGAGATGGGAAGATGCAGACTCCATCACTTTTTTACCCACGGGAGTGCTTCCCGTGAAATGAATATGATCAAATGGCAATGCCAACAACTGTTCAGCTACTTCTACTTTTCCTTCTATAACGATGACCTCTTCAGGAGGAAACAATTCTTCAATAACTTTTTTAAGCATCGCAGAAGTGTGCGGAGTGAATTCGGATGGTTTTATAATGGCGGTATTGCCGGCCGCTATTGCTGAAATAAGAGGACCCAACGTTAACACCAAAGGATAATTCCATGGCGAAATAATCAGGCAAACTCCTTTTGCTGCCCTTGTTATGGTGCCTTTGGTCCCCCAAAAAGCCAATCCGTTTTCAATCACTTCGTCTCGAAGCCAATTTCTGAGGTTTGCCCTTACATGTCGGATCTCACTCAGTAAAGGATATAATTCAGTAAGGTCAGTTTCGGTTGTAGTTTTTCGAAAATCCTTATAAAGTGCTTCCTGGAAATCTGCCCGATAGCGATGTAAAGTTTTTTCGAGAGCCTTTAACACGTACAACCGCTTTCGTACCGTTCGCCTGCTGACTTTTTGACGATGGTTTTGCTGGTTTTCAAAAAGCCTGTAATAGGGATTTTGTTGGATGGAAGTGGAGGAAGTCATGGAAACATTAAAAAACTATTGTTTGGATAATGCATGAGGAGCATCACATTTTATTGGTAAATAGCAATGCATCGGTTGTCCTATATCATCGTCCAAGATATGTTATTTTGAGTGAATTTCAAGAAGCTTGTGGTTTTGAAGAACTTTTTGTGAATAACTGACGTTTTTCATAGGTTCGGGAAGGTATCCGGTGATTATCTTTGTAACGGCTAACCGCTTTCCAAATGAAAAGCAGAAAACAATTCGTCTTACTTCTATCCCTGCTGCTTTTCGGTATTGCCATAATCACGGAAAATTTAATTGATGACAAGAGTCGTGATTTTCCTGCAATGGTTAACAAGGCTGATCATAAATTTTCGGTGCTGCAAAATAGCAGCATGTTATACCTTGAAACCTTAACCCGTGAACTGAACCAAAAGCAACTTTTAAACAGGACAAGGATTGTGTCCAGACCGGAAGATCCCTGGCATTCTGTTTTTATTTTTGAAAGGGATTCACTGGTGTGGTGGTCGTCGAATAATGTTTTACCGGGAATTAATGATTTGATTCCGGGTGTCCAGTTTTACAGGAATGGATGGTATGATGTAAAGATTTCAGCTGTTGCCGGCTTCAAGGTTATCGGTATGCTCAAGATCCGCAATGAATATGCCATTCAAAACCGGTATTTATCCAACACCTTTCATCCCAAAATTAATTTACCGGTTTCATCAGTGATTTTAAAAAATCCTGCTCCGGGTGCGTTGCCTGTAATGGGAAAAAGTCAAGCTCCGATGTTTTACCTTCAGCCTGGAGTTGTGCAATTGCCTGATGGGGCCGGTGCCTGTATTTCGATTCTTTATATCCTGGCCTACCTGCTTTTTTTATGGGCTGTATATTATTATTCTTTATGGCTGGCACGATCGGAGCTAAAAGCAGGAATAGTTACCATGATAACGGTTGTGGTTACACGTATTTTAAGTATCTATTATGTGTTTCCGGAAGTTCTTTACAGTCTTGCGTTATTCAGCCCAAGTTATTATGCAAGCTCATTCATTTTGAATTCTCTTGGTGATTTGCTGATAAGTACATTGCTTTTTACCTATCTCGTTTGGGTTTTTTACAGGGTCTTTGGCAGAAAATTTGGAAATTTCCTCGCTAACGGATTTGAGAAGTGGCAGCAGGTGACAGTGGGTTTTGTCATAATTTTTACTTTCCTCTATTCGGTTTTTGTAAATTATCTGTTAGCAGGACTTATTCTTAATTCACGTATTTCTTTCAATATCAATAATGTTTTTGAACTTAACATTTATAGTTTAATCGGAGTCATAATAATAGGTATATTACTTTTTTCTTTTTATCTTGTTTGTGATGGAGGAGTGCGATTTGTCTTGCGAACAAAGATGGGCCTCAGAAAATTAATTATAATTTTTTTCATTTCGCAGTTTTGTTTCCTGGCGTTGTTATATGCGTTGAGAAACGATGAAATGTTAAAGGATTATGGAGTAAGTACGTTTCTCCTGACGAATTTTTTAATGGTTTATAACGGCTATATCCGTTATAACCTTCAAAGCATTTACGCTTTCACCCGTTACCTGCTCCTGCTTTTCGGATTCAGTATATATGCTGCCCAGACCATCAACAATTTTAATTGTCACCGGGAAATGGAGAACCGCAGGCTCCTTGCCCTGAAACTGGAAAATGAGCAGGATCAAACAGCGGAATATCTTTTTGATGATATAGCCGAAAAAGTTAGTCAGGATCCTGTCATAACCGAATACTTTTCCATTCCATACAACGAACTACTTTTATCGCTTACATCGGATGATATTATTGCTCGGCGTATGACCCAGGTTTACTTTACAGGATACTGGGGAAAGTATGATATCACCATAAAGGGTTTTAATGCCAATGGGTTGCCCGTTAACACAGGCGGCGACCCAACCTGGAACCTTGATTTTTTCAGTTCCATGATAAAGGAAAATGGACAAACCACCTCAAGCCCGTATTTATTTTTTACGGGAAATGTTGCCGGAAAAATTTCTTACTTAGGACGAATACCTGTTTTTGATGTAAATGACCGGACCAGGCAAACAGGTACATTGGTGGTCAATCTTTCTTCAAAATCACTCCAGGATGAAGCAGGGTTTCCGGAATTGCTGATCAGTGATAAAATTCCTCAAAAAAAAGACATTTCAAATTATTCTTATGCCAATTACAGAAATAATTTGTTGGTTAACCATTTCGGAAATTTTAATTACCTGGTTAGCAGCAGTGATTACCTGCCTCTCCTGGAACCCGGAGCACAGGAACAGTTTGTTGTTTTTGATGACTATTCCCATCTGTTCTATAAATTCAGTGATGATAGCTTCCTGATTGTTTCCATCCGCGATCCCGGAATTCTTGAATTCATTACTTTGTTTTCCTATTTGTTTTCATTTTATGGATTCAGTTTCCTGGTTATTTATGGAGGAATCCTACTGGTGAACAGGAATGGAAAACCAGCTTTTAATTTCAAAAATCGTATCCAGGCAACCGTTGTATTGATAGTTATCGTTACTATGGTTTTGATTGGCGGTGCAACGGTTTATTATATTTATCGGACTAACGTAAGTAATGTGAATCTTGAGGTAAATGAACGGTTTAAATTAATGCTGATTGCCATACGTGACGAACTAAGCAACCGTTCGCTTGAAGGAAATACTATCAGCGATGAAATGAATTACACTTTTTCCAGGCTGGCGAGTATCCTTGGCAATGACTTTAATATTTACACGAGTAATGGGATTCTCGTTTATTCAACACAACCTAAAATTTATGATCAGGCATTAAAGGCCCGTACTATGAGCCGCAGAGCCATGAATAACCTGATCGAGGGCAATAAAGCGCTGCATATTCAATATGAACGGATTGGCAACCTCAGGTACTTGTCAGCATATGAGCCCGTCAGAAGTAATAATAATACCACAATTGGATTTATTAATATTGCTTACTTCGCAAAGCAAGATGAATTAAAGAAAGACATTTCATCTTTCTTAGTTGCTCTCATTAATATTTACGTGCTGCTGTTTGCTTTTTCAGTCTTTGTTACTTTCATTATTTCAAACCGCATCACCAAACCATTACAGATTATTCAGCAACGACTTGGAAAGATTAAACTGGGAAAACGAAATGAACTGATTGAATGGGACCGAGAAGATGAAATTGGTGCCCTTGTTAAAGAATATAACCGTATGGTAGAGGAGCTTTCGGAGAGCGCGGAATTGTTAGCACGATCTGAACGGGAAAGTGCATGGCGCGAAATGGCCAAACAGGTTGCGCATGAAATTAAAAACCCGCTCACGCCTATGAAATTAAGTGTGCAGCATCTTCAAAGGGCATGGAAAGAGAAAAGTCCTAATTTGGATAATATCATGAATCAGGTATCGCACACCATGATTGAACAAATTGATACGTTATCAAATATTGCCACGGAATTTTCAAATTTTGCAAAAATGCCCAGGGCCAATAATGAAATGGTTGATTTAAGTGCAATACTTCGAAATGTTGTAACTCTTTACAGTGAAAATGAGACGGCAACTATAACTTACTATGAGCATCCTCCACATGGATTTTATGTTTTCGGAGACAAGGAGCAATTGATCAGGGTATTCTCTAATTTATTGAAAAATGCAATTCAAGCCATTCCTGAACAAACTAACGGTCACATTCATGTAGAACTCAGGACGGATCGAAATAACGTCATTGCTTCGGTGAAAGATAATGGAACGGGCATTGCAGATTCAGAAACCAACCGGATTTTTACACCGAATTTTACAACCAAAACCGGTGGAATGGGTTTGGGACTTGCTATGGTTAAGAGTATCATAGAGCAGGCTCAAGGTACGGTGTGGTTTACATCCAAACCCGGAGAAGGGACTGTTTTCTTCGTGTCCTTACCTCTTTTTGACAATTCATCTTCAAAGGATCATTCATAATTTATAACTTTGGCGAACCTGACCGCTAAAACAGGAAATTGCTATATGAACACTCACAAAAACCGTCCTATTCGTGTGCTAGTTGCGAAAGTAGGATTGGATGGTCACGACCGGGGAGCTAAGGTAATCGCTTCATTTCTTCGCGATGCAGGAATGGAAGTTATTTACACCGGCCTTCGGCAGACTCCTGAGATGGTTGTAAATGCTGCATTGCAAGAGGATGTGGATGTTATTGGAGTCAGCATTTTATCGGGCGCTCACATGACAGTGTTTCCTAAAATTATGAAACTGTTGCGCGAAAAAGGGATTGATGATGTACTGCTTACGGGCGGTGGAATTATTCCTGACAATGACATGAAACAACTTCGGGCAGATGGTGTGGGGCAATTATTTCCTCCGGGCACCGAAACCGGTGATATTGTAAAGTACATAACCAACTGGGTGGTTGAAAATCGAAATTTCTGATATGACATACGAAAATCTGATTGTAGAAAAAAAGGACGCCATTTGTATTATCACCGTAAACAGGCCGGATAAAATGAATGCGCTTAATATGAATACCATTCGTGAAATCGGAGCTGCTGTGAAAGCCGCAAACAATGATGCGCTTGTCAGGGTAATTATTCTTACCGGTTCAGGCACAAAGGCATTTGTTGCCGGTGCCGATATTTCTGAGTTCAGCAGCTTTTCGGAATCCGAAGGGGCTGCTCTTGCCCAGCATGGTCATGAGGTTTTTAATAGTATTGAACAAAACGACAAACCTGTAATTGCGGCTGTGAATGGATTTGCCCTTGGCGGAGGTTGCGAACTTGCAATGTCATGTCATTTGCGAATTGCAGCTACCAATGCCAGGTTCGGCCAGCCGGAAGTTAAACTTGGATTGATACCCGGCTATGGAGGAACACAACGGTTGCCTATGCTTATTGGGAAAACTAAAGCTTTGGAATTACTACTGACAGCCGATATGTTGCCTGCAGATGAAGCTTACCGGTTGGGACTGGTTAATTATATTACTGAACCGGACGCTCTTATGGAAAAATGCCTTGAAGTTGCCGGTAAAATCGCACAACAGGCCCCTATGGCTTTGTCGGGAATTATCAGGAGTGTAAATGCCTGTTATGATAAAGATGTTGATGGCTATAAAACGGAAGTCAGTGAATTCGGAAAGTGTTTTATAACAGAAGATTTTAAAGAAGGCACATCTGCCTTCCTTGAAAAAAGAAAACCTGTATTCAAAGGTAAATAATTCAGTTGCAAACAGTCAGTATAACGGTTTCCGGCAAAGTGCAGGGTGTATTTTTCCGGAAATATACCAAGGAAGCAGCCTGTAAAATTGGTATTACAGGATTTGTAAAAAATACAAACGAAGGAACTGTATATATTGAGGCCACGGGGAATGAATCGCAGATCAATGAAATGATTCAATGGTGTCACAAAGGATCTCCGTGGTCAAAAGTAAATGGAGTTAAGGTTGACGGACAACCGTTGAAAAACTTTGAAGATTTCCGTATTCAATACGGAGAATAGTGTTTATGAAAATTGTTTTGAATAAAAAAGGTTTTTGCAGTGAACAATTCATGAACATAGCCGGATGAGCATCCTTAAAAAACTGGCAGGCCAATCAGCTATCTACGGACTTAGTAGTATTGTCGGTCGTTTTTTGAATTACCTGTTGGTTCCTCTTCACACCAATATTTTCACACAGCCCGGGCAATATGGAGTAGTCACTGAATTATATGCCTATATTTCTTTTCTGATGATCATCTATACCTATGGTATGGAAACTTCATTTTTTCACTTTTCTGAAAAAGATAAGAATAATCAAAAAAAGGTTTTTGGTACAGGGATGATAACATTGTTCTTTTCAACAATACTTTTTTCTGGTTCAGTAATATTATTTTCGGGAAGTATTGCAGAGGTACTCGATTATGAAAAACATCCCGAATATATTACCTGGATGGCTTTAATCCTGGGATTTGATGCCCTTACCGCTTTACCCTTTGCCCGGCTGCGACAACAGTCAAGAGCAAGGAGGTTTGCATTTTTGAAATTGCTGAATATTTTCATTAACATCTTTTTCAATATTTTGTTCTTTATCATTTTACCTGTTTGGTACCGTAATGATGAAGCGATGATGCACAGCTTTGCGCAGTTGGTGTACAACCCCGATACCGGTGTTGGATATGTGTTTATCGCAAACCTGCTTGCAAGTGTGGTGACGTTGCTCTTAATGATTCCGGAAATGAAATTCAGCAGGAGTGATTATGATCGAACGTTGCTATGGAAAATGATCCTGTATTCCCTTCCTTTATTACTCGCAGGACTTGCAGGAATGGTAAATGAAACCATTGACAGGATCATGGTGAAGTACCTGATTGATGGACCAGCCAATGCTATGAAGCAGTTGGGAATTTACGGTGCCTGTTATAAACTTTCCATCTTAATGACATTATTTATCCAGGCTTTCAGGTATGCAGCCGAACCGTTTTTTTTCGCTCAATTCAAACAGGAGGATGCCAAGAAAGTATATGCGATGGTGATGAAGTATTTTGTGATAACCTGTTCCATTATTTTCCTTGGAATAATGATGTACATTGACATCGTTAAATATTTTATAGGAAAAAATTACTGGCCGGGCTTAAAGGTGGTTCCCGTTTTGTTACTTGCAAATTTATGTTTGGGAGTGTTTTTTAATCTCAGCATGTGGTACAAATTAACCGGTAAAACAATGTTCGGTGCGGGGTTCGCAGTTTTTGGCGCGGTGATCACCATTGTTTTTAATTTGATCCTGATCCCTCGTTATGGTTATATGGGAGCAGCATGGACAACATTGGTTTGTTATGGTTCCATGATGACGCTTTCCTATTTAACAGGACAGCATTATTATAAAATTGCTTATGATGTCCGGCGGATGGGCGGGTACCTGTTGTTTGCCATAGCACTCTACTTTTTAAGTAAATTTATGGTGCATGTTACCGAACCCGGAATGATGTTAAAACTATTTATTAATTCCATTATTTTATTTATCTATTTATTTATACTCTCAAAACTGGAACGCCCTCCGGTGACTCTGAATTCTTAAAATCTATCCAATGAAAGTAAAAATTGTTAACCGGTCTGAATTTCCGTTACCTGCATATGAAACGCTACATGCTGCAGGAATGGATTTACGTGCCAACCTGCAGTCGCCGGTTGAATTGAAACCCATGCATCGCCAACTGATCGCGACCGGGCTTTTCATTGAACTTCCCGAAGGGTATGAAGCACAGATACGCCCCAGGAGTGGTTTGGCATTTAAACATGGCATTACGGTGTTGAATGCCCCGGGAACCATTGACGCAGACTATCGCGGAGAAATTAAAGTGTTACTGATAAATTTATCTGACGAGACATTTCTGATTAACTCCGGAGAACGGATAGCCCAGATGGTTATAGCACCTCATTCCCGGGTCACCTGGACCCCTGCATCGGAATTAAACGATACTGATCGTGGAGCGGGTGGATTCGGACATACAGGAGCCAAGTAAACAATTGATAAACAATACGGTAAGCTTTGTAGAGCTTGAAGGCAGGAATGCTCCCGTTGAGGCGTTAAATAGCCACGTGTTTCGTACTTTTGCGGTTCTGTTTAATTTTTAATTGATAACGACTTAAATATTCATGAAAATCATTGTTCCAATGGCAGGAATGGGCAAAAGAATGCGCCCTCATACTCTGACTATCCCCAAACCTCTCATTCCTGTAGCCGGTAAACCCATTGTACAGCACCTGGTTGAAGATATCACCAAAGTTTGTCATGAAAAAGTAGACGAAATTGCCTTTGTCATAGGGGATTTTGGCAAGGAAGTCGAAGCAAATCTCATTAAAATTGCAGAGGATCAGGGAGCTAAAGGAAGCATTTATTACCAGGATGAACCTTTGGGAACCGCCCATGCTATTCTTTGTGCTGCTCCTTCCCTAACGGGAAAGGTGGTTATCGCTTTTGCGGATACACTTTTCAAAACCGAGATGATTGCCGATACAGCAAACAGCGATGGAATTATTTGGGTCAGCAAAATTGAAGATCCAAGAATGTTTGGTGTGGTTAAACTCGATGGAACGGGAGTCATTACTGATTTTGTAGAGAAGCCCCAGGAGTTTGTTTCCGACCTGGCTATCATTGGAATTTATTATATTAAGGATGGAGATAATTTAAAAACCGAATTACAATATCTCATCGACAACGACATCCGTGACAAGGGGGAATATCAACTCACTAACGCACTTGAAAACATGAAGCGCAAAGGCAAGAAACTGAGTGCTTCTGCCGTTGAAGAATGGCTGGATTGTGGCAATAAGGATGCAACGGTATATACCAATCGAAGGATGCTGGAAATTAAAAAAGGGGCCTCTGCCAATCATACATCCTCCGGCAACATAAAAAATTCGATAATCATTGAGCCTTGTTACATTGGGGCCGATGTAAAACTCGAAAACTCTGTAATCGGTCCGTATGCTTCCATCGGAAATGGTTCCACCATAATGGATGCGGTGGTGAGAAATTCCATAATCCAAACCAACTCCAGCATTATAGCTAAGTGTATCGACAATTCCATGATAGGTAGTTTTGTTAAACTTGAAGGACGGATGAAGGAATTCAGTATGGGAGATTATACCTCAGAAAAATAATTACAAATAAAGTTTGTTGCACATGTCATTAATAAAATACTGTTACTTCCTGATATTCATTGTGCTTTTTGTTGCATGTAGTCCATCTGCAAAAACCACTGTTAAAGCCCCAGCTGTTTCCAAAACTGAAAAAGGCAAGCGAGAGCTTACAGAAGAGGAGCAGATCAACCTCAGATATCTATTCGTAAACGCCAACAAGGAGAAAATTCTTGGGAATAAGGATAAAGCAGCTGATTTATTTGCCCAGTGCATCCGGATTGACGGATCTAATCATGCTGCCATGTATGAGCTGGCCCTGATCTATGCCGAACAGAAAAAAATTAATGATGCCTTATTTTTTGCACGGAGCGCATACCAGTTGGATGCTACCAACACCTGGTACAGGTTGTTTTTAGCAGAGCTGCTCATGGCTGCTAAAAAAGGTTCGGAAGGAGAAGCAATGTATGCTGCACTTTTTAAGGACTACCCTCGTAACATTGACTACGCTTTTAAATATGCTTCGGCGTTATTATACAATGGCAAAATTGTTGAAGCAATCAAGGTGTATGATAAAGTGGAAGAAGAAATAGGAATTAATGCTGACCTTTCCATTGAAAAAGAAAGACTTTGGCTCCGGCTGGGAAAGGTTGATAAAGCTGCGGTTGAAATCGAAAAGCTGATCGCAAAAGAACCTAAAGAATTAAAAAATTATTCTTTACTGGTTGAACTTTACCAGATAAACCTGATGCCGGAAAAAGCATTGGAGACAATAAAGCGCATGCAAACGGTTGATGAAACAAGCCCTTATGTTTACCTGGCTTATGCCGAATATTACCGCAGCAACAATCAAAAAGAAAAATCTTTTGAACAATTAAAACTGGCCTTTGCAAGCAAGGAACTAGAACAGGAGTTGAAAATAAAAATAATTTCTTCCTACTTGCCACTTGTACAGGGAAATCCTGAAATGCTGGAACAGGCTCTTACCCTTTCGGGAATAATGGCTGAAAGTAATGGTTCGGATGCAATAGCTCTTGCTATTTATGGCGACTTTTTGATGGTGGCGGAAAAGTATAATGCCGCAATTGATCAATACCGTGCATCCCTTGCCATTGATAATAAAAATATAATTGTTTGGCAGCAATTATTGATCTCTCAATCCCAGATTTCTGATTTTAAGGGAATGCTGAAAGATTCTGAAGAAGCACTTTCACTGTATCCTGATCAGTCTGTTTTATACCTGTTTAATGGGATTGCTCTGACGGCTGAAGATCGGTCAGAAGAGGCCGTAAAGTCTTTGCTTGCCGGGAGCAAACTGGTAGTAGATAACGACCTGCAACTAAAAGAATTTTATACACGGTTGGCAGATAATTACAACACACTTAAGAATTATAAGGAATCGGATGCTTATTTTGAAAAAGCGTTGAAACTCGATCCGCAAGATCCTTTGATTTTGAATAATTACGCTTATTACTTGTCGGAGCGCAAAGAAAACCTGGAAAAAGCGGAAACGATGTCGAAACTTTCCAACGAAATTCGTCCCGGCCAGCCCTCTTATGAGGATACGTATGGATGGATTCTTTTTATGATGGGAAAATATGTTGATGCGAAAACCTGGTTGCAAAAAGCCATCGACAATGGTGGCAGCACTAATGGAACTATTCTTGAACATATGGGAGATACTTTGTACAAGCTTGGTGACTCGTCAGGGGCACTTGATTTCTGGAGCAGGGCTAAAGCCGCAGGCGACACCAGCGATTTGATCGATATTAAAATCAGAGATAAAAAACTGAATGAGTAAACGGGTTGGTCTTTTCCGGGTACAATTGATAATACCGATTTTATTGGCTGCAGGATTATTATGGTTTTTTCCCGGATGCAAAACCCGTCATAAAACCATTACTCCGGTAGTGAAAGATGCTAAAAAACCGGAAGATAAAACAGCGCCGGATTTACAACAACTCATTTCGAATTACTCATTTAAAACACAAACTCTCACTGCTAAGGCCGCGGTGAAAACAGTAATCGGAGAACAGGAACATTCTTTTAATATTAATTTGCGAATTTATACTGATAGTGTTATCTGGATATCTATAACTCCGCTATTGGGAATTGAAGTTGCACGCATCCTGATTACACGCGACAGTGTTAAGTTTATGGATCGTCTGAATAAAAAATATTCTACTTCGGATTTTGAATTTTTGAATGACATGCTGAAAGTGAATGTTGATTTTGATATTATACAAGGTGTTTTAACCGGAAATCTTTTTGCGTACAAAAAAAATAAATTCAACTCGGTTTACATCGAGGAGCAATATTACATTCTTAGCACGTTAAGTAAAAGGAAGTTAAAACGGTCACTAGAGGATATTGATAATAACAAACCCATTGTGCAGGATTTATGGGTTGATGGCAGTACGTATCGCATCACGCGTCTCAGCGTGGAGGACCAACGCTACAACAAATCGCTGCTCACCGATTATAAGGATCACCGGCAAACAGATGGCGGTTTGTTTCCTTTTCGTTCCAACACAGTTATTAAGGCCGAAAAAATTCTGAAAGTTGATATTGAGTATCAAAAAATCAGTTTAAATAATGATATTGATTTTCCTTTCAACATCCCGTCCGGTTATGAAAGAATTCAGTAAGTATTTCCTTTTCTTCTTCTTGCTCCTCTCTGTTTGTGCACCCTCATTGGCACAAAATAAAAAGGAACTTGAAAAGAAGAAGCAACAATTGCAACGGGAAATTGATGAAACCAATAAACAGCTTAAGGCAACTTCTAAAAGTAAATCCTTAACCGCCAGCCAGGTTAAAGCGCTAAAGAAAAAAATACGGCTAAGGCAGGAATTGATCGGCACGATAAGCAGCGAACTTGACGGCCTTAATAACCAGATCACCACTACCACAGATGAAATTTCGAACCTCGAACATAAGATGGTGCAGCTTAAAGAAGAGTATGCCAACATGATTCGATTCGCACAAAAAAACCAGGGAAGCTACCAGCGAATGATGTTTGTTTTTGCATCAAGCGATTTTAACCAGGCATATAAACGACTAAAATATCTGCAACAATACAGCGAGTATCGTAAAAAACAGGCTGCCCTTATCGACAGTACTCAAAAAGATTTATCGTCGAAAAAACAAACGCTGGTAGTTCAGAAGGAAGAAAAAATTCATCTTCGCAACAGCGAACTAAAACAAAAACAATCGCTGGAGGAGGATAAGAAGCAACAAGACAAAGTACTTGCGGGATTACAGGACCATGAAAAAAAGCTTAAAAAACAATTGGCCGACAAACAGCTGGCAAAGAAGAAACTTGACCGGGCTATTGATGAACTGATACGAAAAGAGATTGCCAGTGCCAAGAAAAAAGCCACTGCCTCGGGAAAGAAAAATGTGACCAGCTCTAACGTTTTTTCACTCACTCCTGAAGCTCAAAAGTTAACCAGCAGTTTTGCAGGGAATAAAGGTAAGTTACCCTGGCCTGTGGAAAAAGGAAACATCAGTAGTAGTTTTGGAGAACACCCACATCCTGAACTTAAAGGAATTATGGTGAAAAATAATGGTGTTGATATCCGTGCAGCTCCAAACAGTTCCGCCCGTTCAGTATTTGATGGCGAAGTAACCGGTGTGATTACCATTCCCGGTGCTAACAGCGCTGTAATCATACGTCATGGCGAATACCTGAGTGTGTATTCCAATCTGGAATCGGTGTTTGTGAAAAAGGGTGATAAAGTTACTACCCGTCAGAAAATCGGCAATGTTTTTACCGACACCGAAGAAGGTTTAACTGAACTGCATCTTGAAATCTGGAAGGGTTCACTCAAACTGGATCCTGCGGGATGGCTGGCCAGGAAATAGCCGGGAATCAATATTTTTAGTATCTTTGCTTTAATCAATTAATAATCAGATCATGTCATTGCTCACAATTGTTGGTTTTATCGGAGGGTTAGGTGGTACCGAAATCTTTCTAATCGTATTGGTTTTATTACTGTTCTTCGGTGGTAAAAGAATTCCTGAACTTGCCAAGGGATTGGGTAAAGGTATCAGGGAATTTAAGGATGCTTCCAGCGGCAAAACAGAAGAAAATAAAGAAATTCAGAAAAAAGACTGAATTAGGAATTAGTCCTTACTACAGTTAAACTGCTATACCGATTTCAGGGTTAAGCAGTTTTTTTATTTTAAGGAAGGGAAGTCAGTTACCCTTTTCATTATAGTGATATATTATTTAATGTGTCCTTCCGCTGGTTTGATAACTTTATAAAAACAAAATATCTCACATTTTGTGAGCGTTGCGGAAAATAGTTGCCACGCAATTTTGCGCTGTGTATTCCAGGCGATCGAACATGTGGTGTATATGATTATCATATAGAGATACCGATAGTGCCGGAAAGCAGGTTGCTGAAATAATTAGGAATTCAGTAGAAGTAAATTATTATATCAAATCAATATAATTTCATCGATTTAATCCCACTATTATGAACGGAGCCCATGTTCACCTATTATTGAATCATGTTCCAATTTTAGGTTCACTGTTTGCATTATGCCTGTTGCTTTACGGAATATTCAGTAAAAGTGAAGCAGTAATCAAAGCAGCGTTATTAACATTGGTTGTGTCAACACTGATAGCCATTCCTGCCTTTCTTTCCGGTGAAGAAGCCGAACACCTGGTAGAACCGATATTGGGCATCAACGAAAATGCGATGGAGGAACATGAAGATATGGCTGAAATTGCTTTTTGGTCGATGGTAATGGCAGGAGCAGTAGCATTAGGAACCCTTGTCGCCATCAGATCTACAAAATTTGTTTCCATGATGCTTCTGTGGGTGAATGTAGTTATGTTGGCAATAGTCTTTGTATTAATGGCAAGAGCCGGATTATCCGGGGGAGAGATCCGGCACACCGAAATTAATGTTACTGCCACAACCAGTGATGAGGAATCGCATGAGGATTGAGCTCTTAATGGAATTAATGAAGTTTGCCTCGAAAATTTTTTAGCCGATGCATTTAAGGCTGCAATTGATACGCAGGATAATTTTCATGCATTAACTTTAGCAAGAGTCAGGTGCCGGAAGATTTATCAAGTTTATTGAAAAGATCCATCAGTTCCATGGGAGGATTTTTTAGTTTCCTTGCAATGATATCCATCCATGCTCCATCCACCGTGAGTCGTGCTGCAAGAGTACCATTTGCTTTATAAAAACGGTTCATGATAGTCCAGCGCGAACCATCTTCGGACATTTGTACCAGAATGGCATCAATGGTTATAGTTTCGTTACCTTGAATTTCCTTCAGGAAAACAGTTTCTTCACGAAACAAAACAGGAAACACATTGTGTTGTTTGAACCAATCCATGCCAAAGCCATTTTCTGCCATGAATAGCAGCCTGGTTTGCGCAGCATAATCATTATAGGCAGAGTGACGCATGTGAATGTTTGCATCCATGTCGGCCCATCGTATCGTGTAGGTTTTTGAAAACATGAGCTTATTTTGAACTAATAAAATCAAGCAGTTTATCTTTACTACCGGTTGTGGAAAATGATTCCGTCAGTTGATAATAATTGCTTTTGTTGATGCAATAATCATAACTGTAAAGTGCTAATTCAAGACGGGAATTTTCAATGGAAAACATTTCAATAAAGCCAGCTATTTGTTTTACAGTAAAGCATTTTTTAGTGCTGACTATTTGTTTCGCCAATGTAAGCTTTGTGCTATTGACGGATACATTGCCGATGCTGCGTTTCGCCTCTTCAAATTCCTGGGGATTAACTTCACAGACGGAAACAGGAGGAGCAGGTGGAATTGTAACCGGATGAATCACAGTTGGGCAAAATGCCAGCCAATCGTTTTTGTAAGGCGTATTTGAAAAAATTTCTGTAGCATAGGAATAATTTTCCAGGTCGTATAATTTGTCAAACACTTCTTTCATGAAGGAAAGCCGGTTCGATTCCAGGTCAAATAAAGTAGCAAGTTTCATCGCCTGACTTAAACTCATGCAGTTAATGTTGAACAGTTTCAATGCTTCAATTCTCATGTTGCCATCATTAGTTTGAGCAACGGTTTTTTTGCTTAAGAACTCAAAATCATTATCGGCCATAGGCAATGCGCAACCGGTTTTTCCTTGATATCCTGAAGGAGCTGGATAAGGCAGGTTAGGGTACCAGGCCGGGAGAACTCCGGGTCCGGCAGGAGGAGTAGGAGTGGGGTTGGTTACAAAATCATACAGTCGCAGAGCAGAAGAAAATCCGGCGAATGCATCGTATACATCAAAGAAATTTCCCGGGTCAAAAGTGTGTTTCCATGCACGCTTACAGAATTCGAAACGGTAATAATCTCCTGAGAAAACTGTTGCAAGATCTTTTATCTGGGTGCTTAGTAAGCAGGAACCCGGGAGCATGGATTTAGCCAGCTGAAGTTTTTGCTGATCATTAGGCTGTAAGGCAAGTTGATTCACTTTTTGTTTAAATATATTCGCAGGCATTGGCGTGGTGCAATTTTGGCCAATTGTTTGGAACGCAAAGAGAATTAAAAGGGGCAGGATGGAATTTTTCATCTAAGGTTATACTTATTTTTCAGTTGCAAAGATCAAACTTTTTCCGAAACGGAAAACAGCAAAATAAAGTAAACATAAAAAAGTCCGGCAAGAAAACGCGGAGCGTCAACTCCTTAAAAGCAATTATAAAAAATCCCTCAAAAAGTGAAGTATAAAAAAACCGGAGCTTATTTGATAATAGCTCCGGTTTATGAATTGCAAAGTTTATTGCTCCAGTAAAATTTTCTTTGTAACGGAAGAACTACCCGATACAATTTTTAATAGATACATCCTCGGAGGATATGATGAGACATCAATTTTTGATTGATCTTTTACATGCAACATTTGCTGCCCGACCGAATTGTAAAGAATCACTTCAAATGTTTCCGATGCAGTCTCGATATTTAATTCTGTACTCGCAGGATTCGGAAAAACAGCAACTTCAAAACCAATCGGATCATATTGGAAGAGCCCTTCCCTGCAACTTATCGAAATTGTTACACTCCGATAAGCTCCTGAACCGCAACTGTTATTTGCCCTTACCCTAAGCGTGCCTCCACTGGCCCCATAATTAACCGTCACATTATTTGAGTTTGTTAAAAGAGTAGGATTCGTTGAAAGGACTACACCATCGGAAATTTTGGATTTTTTAGGTCCGGTCCAGGTATAGGAAGCAGCACCAAAAACAGGTGTTATCGAATAAGGAACACCTTGTTGATTCGCACACACCGATAATGGACCTGAGATGGCACCAGGGGTAGCAGGTTTTGACCGGAGGGTTAGCGTTCTAGCGTTGCTGGTTCCACATGCATTGGATGCTGTAACGGATAAGCTTAACAAAGAAAATGCAGAATTGAGATTGGCAGTAATGCTGTTAGTTCCCTGCCCGGATGCCACTGTTCCGCTGACGCTGTTGAATGACCAGTTATAACTCGCTCCCGGTACTGCTTGTACAGAATATAGGATGCCATTAACAATACATAACCCATACGCCTCACCTGTTATGACTCCCGGTGTTGATGGCGCTGAAATTAATGAAACTGCAAATTTGAACAACAGCCTTAAACACTATTCGGGTAATTTCACTTCATCCTTAACTATAAAAGCAGCGGAATAAAGGGACTGAATTTCTTTCAGGAACTTCATGGCTTCCAGGCGCGTTTTGTGATCGCCCACCCTGATTTTGAAATTTGGCTGTTGATAAATGAGATATGCCCCCTTGTTGGGGAAAAGTTGTAAAAAGTCCGTCTTAACTTCATTGGCTTTGGTCCGGTCGGATCCAAAATAAATTTGAATCCTGTAACCTGACATGGTTCGTTTTGCCTGGTTTATGGCTAAATGCCTGTTTGCTAATACTTGAATCAGGCTGTCCTGAGTCTTCAGCGAATAGTTTTGAGCCCTCAGCCCAAACGATGAGGCCAGGATTAAAAATAAAATTAATACTACACGATGAAAGCAGTTCATTCCGTCACAAAACTACAGGAATAATTTTAAAGAAGTTGAATTAACCGGCCTCTTGTCATGACAATATCCTGACAAACAGTTTCCAAAATTCATTTTTATTATGATTCTAATTGCGGGGTCTGTATATTAAAAAACGTTCTAATTCTATGAAAATCAAACCGGTCATATATTTTATCTTCATCAACAACAAGAAAATTTTTAATCAGAATATCCATACCTAAATTGTTTATTAATCCAGAGGTTCTTTTTCTTCACTGCAAATCAATGCTTTGCTATTTAGAATGAATTTAAATTACAAAAGTCCTACATCCACTTTTTAAATCATAAATGTTTGTCTTAAATTTGCCCACCCTTAAAGGGGGGATCTGCCCTCTTAATACGGGAATTGTACACCAATTACTGCATCAATCAACCTAAATCTATCCTATGAAAGGTCGCGTGTTCGCCTCTAAAATCACGTCGGTTTACCTATTATTTTTCTCCCTGGTTTTCTTCTCTCCCACCAATGTTCATGCACAACCCGACGGTGCAGCACTTTTCAAATCTCAATGTGCCCAGTGCCACAGCACAGGCTCTAATAAAATAATAGGACCGGGTCTTAAAGATGTACACAACCGTCGGAATGAGGAGTGGCTGATTAAGTGGACAAAGAACTCCCAGGCTATGATCAAATCAGGTGATCCGTATGCCGTTGAACTGTACAACCAATATAACAAGACAGCCATGCCTGCATTTGCGTTGGCAGATGAGGAAATAAAAGCAATTTTTGTATACGTTAAGGCTGAAGGTGAAGCAGTTGTGACTGCTCCTGGACCTGGTTCAGCTGCTCCAGGTGCTGCTGCTGCGGAGCCCGGAATTCCCTGGGTGCTATTAACGATTATCCTGTTGCTGTTAACGCTTTTTGCGGTTCTCGGAAAAGTAAAAACCGGCCTGGAAAGAGCTGTCCGTTCTAAAGACGGTATTCCTGAACCGCAACCTGTTACTTCCAAACAAGCTTCTAAAAACTGGATCCGTGGCAACAAAAAACTGATCGCAGTGATTCTGATTCTGATGGTATTCTGGGGAAGTGTAAAAGGGTGGAACGCTTTGGCAGGAATAGGTATTACTACGAATTATGCCCCGGAACAACCCATTAAGTTTTCACACAAATTGCACGCCGGTCAAAATGGAATTTCCTGTGTGTATTGTCATTCGGGTGCCGAAAAAAGCCGTCATGCCAATATTCCATCACCCAATGTTTGTATGAACTGCCATAAGTTCGTTCAAACAGGGCCACTACACGGAACCACTGAAATAGCTAAAATTTATGCAGCATTGGATTACAATCCGGATACCCAGGTATATGGTCCAAACCCCAAGCCAGTACAATGGATTCGTGTTCACAACCTTCCTGATTTAGCCTATTTTAATCACGCACAACATACAGCTGTAGGTGGAATTGAATGCCAGACCTGCCATGGTCCGGTACAGGAAATGGAAGTGGTAAAACAATTTTCACCACTTACTATGGGCTGGTGTATCGAATGTCACCGTGATACCGAAGTTAAGGCTGAAGGAAACGCTTATTACACCGAACTCCACGAAAATCTGCAAAATAAATATGGTGCCGATGCCAAACTCACCGTTGAAAAAATTGGTGGTCTGGAATGCGCCCGTTGTCACTATTAATAATCCCACTTTAGATACAACCTGTTAATCAATATGGAAAAAAAATACTGGAAAGGTGTTGAAGAACTTCGGAACGATGCGGAGTTCGTCAGACTGAAAAACAATGAGTTTTTCGAACATCTTCCCGTGGATGAGGTGATCGGCAAAAAAGCTGAATCTTCAGATGCGACCCCCAGAAGGGATTTTTTGAAATTTCTTGGATTCGGTATGGCTGCCGCTACTTTAGCTGCCTGCGAAGCTCCTGTAAAAAAATCAATTCCTTATCTTATTAAGCCGGAAGAAATTATTCCCGGCATTCCTAATTATTATGCATCAACATTTTTCGACGGTCATGATTATAGCAGCCTACTCGTAAAAACCCGTGAAGGCAGACCAATTAAAGTTGATGGCAATGATTTGTCACCAATTTCAAAAGGGGCTACACATGCACGCGTTCAGGCTTCTGTACTTGGATTGTATGATATCAACCGTACCAGCGGTCCACTTGTTCAAGGAAAAGATGCATCATGGAAAACTGTTGATGACGACATAAAAGCAAAACTTGCAGCAGCTTCCCAAAAAGGAGGAAAAATCAGGCTGTTGACCTCAACAGTTATTAGTCCTTCTACCAAAGCGCTTTTTACGGAATTCGCGGCTAAATTTCCTGGAACTGAAGTTATAACATATGATGCTATTTCTTTTTCAGGTACTCTTAAAGCGAATGAACTTTCATTTGGTAAAGCTGTACTCCCAACTTACCGTTTCGACAATGCGGAGGTGATTGTTGGCTTTGGTGCCGATTTCCTATCCAACTGGGTAAATCCAGTTGAAAACGCCAGGCAATATGCAGTGAACCGTAAATTGTTCGACAAAAAATCAATGTCGCGTCATTATCAGTTTGAAGCTACACTTTCTGTTACAGGATCCAATGCGGATCACCGTTATAAAATGAAGCCGGGTCAGCATGGTGCTGCCGTAGTTTCTCTGTACAACAAACTCGCCGGCATGGCAGGTGTTGCAGGTGCAACAAATGCAACTACCAACCTGGAAGATGGTTTGACAAAAGCAGCAAAAGATCTCTGGAAAAGTAAAGGAAAAGCGCTTGTCGTTTCAGGGTCAAATGATGTAAATACACAGCTTGTTGTTAATGCCATCAATAATTTATTAGGAAGTTACGGTACAACAATCAATATTGATACACACTCTAATCTGCGCCAGGGTAGCGATGAAAAAATGGCCGCCCTTGTTACCGAAATGAATAACGGTACCGTAGATGTGTTGTTGATTAATAATGCCAATCCTGTATACGCTTATCATGATGCGCCTGCTTTCACTGCCGGATTAAAAAAAGTTCCAACTGTTATTTCGTTTGCATCAACAATCGATGAAACTGGTGCGTTGGCCGGATATATTTGTCCGGATCATCACTACCTCGAATCATGGAATGATGCTGAACCGGTTGCAGGAAGTTTCAGCCTGGCTCAGCCTACCATCCGCAATTTATTCAACACGCGTCAAATGCAGGACAGCCTTATTCAATGGGCTGCATTACCCTACCAGGATTACCTGACTTTCATGCAAGGTAACTGGAATAAAAGTTTGTATGGAATGCAGAATGGCATCACCAATTTTGAGGCCTTCTGGATCAAATCTTTACAGGAAGGTGTTTTTACCGGAAATGCAACACCTGTTTCCGTAACATTTGCCGGTGATGTAAATGCTGCTGCTTCTGCTGCCGCTGCGTCAAAATCAAATGGAGTAGAAGTTATCCTATATGAAAAAACAGGCATCGGAAACGGTCATCATGCGAACAATCCATGGTTACAGGAACTTCCAGATCCCATTTCCAAAGTGTGCTGGGATAATTATATCGCCATGTCTCCCTCATTTGCAGAAGCACAAGGGTATAAGCAGGGAAATGTAATTGAAATTAAAGCAGGAAATACAATAGTTAAAGGCCCTGTGTATATTCAGCCCGGTGTAGCTGATCAGACTGTTGCTGTTGCGATGGGATATGGCAGGTTGAATGCAGGTAAAGCAGCCAACGATGTTGGTTTTAATGCGTATCCTTTAGCATCTATGATGAATGGCACCGTGCAATATTATGTTACAGGTGCTACCTTAAACAAAACAACTTTCGACGATTACGTACTGGCCGCAACACAAACGCATCATACCATGATGGGTCGTGCGATTGTGAAAGAAACTAATCTTGATCAATTCATCATGGATCCTAAGTCAGGCAATCCTGATGTGATGCTTGAAACCTATAAGGGAAAAGTAAAGGCAACTGAAATGGATCTTTGGGCTACGGAGAAAAATCCCGGCTTTGACAAACCCAATCACTTTTGGGGAATGTCAATTGACCTGAACTCCTGTATTGGTTGCGGATCCTGTGTAATTGCCTGCCAGGTGGAGAACAATGTCCCGGTTGTAGGAAAGGATGAAATTAACCGATCACGGGAAATGCACTGGATCCGTATCGACAGGTACTATTCCAGTGATACAACCAAAACCAGTGCTGAGAAAGATGGCATGGGAAAAATTGATATGCTCAGCAGTATGGAGAAACCTTCCGATAACCCGGAAGTAGTTTTCCAGCCTGTGATGTGCCAGCATTGTAATCATGCTCCATGTGAAACAGTTTGCCCTGTTGCAGCTACAACACACAGTTCTGAAGGTCTTAACATGATGGCTTATAACCGTTGTGTTGGAACACGCTATTGCGCGAATAACTGTCCTTATAAGGTAAGGCGCTACAACTGGTTCAAATATTCTGATAATGCACAGTTCAACTTCAACATGAATGATGACCTGGGTAAAATGGTATTGAACCCTGATGTGGTTGTTCGATCTCGTGGGGTAATGGAAAAATGTTCGATGTGTGTACAACGTCTGCAGTATGGAAAACTGGAAGCTAAAAAGGCAGGACGACGTCCGAAAGATGGTGAGATCAATATTGCCTGTGCGCAATCTTGTCCTACCAATGCCATTACTTTCGGGGATTATAACGATAAAGAAAGCAGGTTAAATAAAGAAACGAAACAGGAACGTGCTTACCACCTCCTGGAAGAACTCAACGTTCAGCCTTCTGTATATTATCAAACCAAGGTTAGAAACAAGGATGCTAACAGCGGCAAAGCTTAAAAGCAAAGTGATTTTTAAAAATCAGATACTGACAATTACATTATGCACTACGAATCAGAATTAAGGGAACCGCTCATCCTTGGTGATAAAACACATCACCAGATTACAGAGGATGTTTGCAGGCCCATTGAAGGGAAGGCTAACAAGTACTGGTGGATGGCTTTCACGCTGGCCTCACTGGCATTGTTATGGTGGATCATTTCCGTTTCCTACACATTAGGTACCGGCCTTGGAGTTTGGGGACTTAACAAAACTGTAGGATGGGCATGGGATATTACCAACTTCGTTTGGTGGGTTGGTATTGGTCACGCCGGAACACTGATTTCCGCAATCCTTTTGTTGTTTCGTCAGAAGTGGAGATTATCGATCAACCGTTCCGCGGAAGCGATGACCATCTTCGCTGTAATCTGTGCTGCTTCATTCATTGTGTCACACATGGGCCGCCCCTGGGTAGCCTACTGGCCACTGCCTTTGCCTAACCAGTTTGGTTCCCTTTGGGTTAACTTTAATTCACCACTGGTGTGGGATGTATTCGCGATTTCAACATACTTCTCCGTTTCACTGGTATTCTGGTACACCGGATTGATTCCTGATTTTGCCGCGGTACGTGATCGTGCAAAAACAAAAGCCGCTAAATTTTGGTATACCATTTTGAGTTTCGGCTGGACCGGAACTGCTAAAAACTGGCAGCGTTTCGAAGAAGTATCGTTAGTGCTTGCAGGTCTTTCAACACCACTGGTACTCTCGGTTCACTCGGTGGTATCAATGGACTTCGCCACTTCGCTTGTTCCCGGATGGCATACTACCATCTTCCCTCCTTATTTCGTTGCGGGTGCTATCTTTTCCGGTTTTGCCATGGTGCAAACACTACTTATTATTACCCGTAAAGTATTAAACCTCGAAGATTACATCACCATTTATCACATTGATATGATGAACAGGATCATCCTGATCACCGGTTCTATTGTTGGTGTTGCTTATATCACAGAGTTCTTTATCGCTTGGTATTCCGGTGTGGAATACGAGCAGTATGCATTTATTAACCGCGCAACCGGTCCATACTGGTGGGCGTACTGGAGTATGATGACCTGTAACGTAATTACACCGCAGCTGTTCTGGTCGGGTAAATTACGCACCAGTGTTTTCGCAACATTTTTTATCTCCATCTTCGTGAATATCGGGATGTGGTTCGAACGATTTGTGATCATTGTTACTTCACTGCACCGTGATTATCTTCCTTCAAGCTGGACCATGTATTCTCCAACCTGGGTTGAAGTAGGCATTTTCATAGGCTCACTCGGATTGTTCTTTGTTCCGTTCCTGCTATTTACCCGGTTTTTCCCGGTAATCGCCATGAGCGAATTAAAGACCATTGTAAAAACGTCAAGTTCACAGGCAAAAAAGAAAGGAGCCCACCACCATGAGCACTAAAATGGCATACGGTGTTTTCGACGATGATGATGTTGTCCTTAGCGCTATCCCTAAATTAAAAGAAAGAAAATTCAAGGTAACCGATGTTATATCTCCTTTCCCTATTCACGGATTGGATTCAGTGCTGGGTTTAAAGCGTACCCGGATTTCAATTACCGCTTTCATGTATGGTGCTACCGGAACCAGTCTCGCTTTATTGATGATCTGGTATATGAATATATGGGACTGGCCAATGGACATCGGAGGAAAACCTAGTTTTACATTGTATAAAAACATCGCAGCGTTTATACCCGTAACGTTTGAGGTTACTGTATTGTGTGCTGCACATGGAATGGCAATTACCTTCTTTCTCAGAAGTAAATTACTCCCTGGAGTTGAACCTCATGTCATTGATGACCGAATGGCGGATGACCGCTTTGTGATGTCGATTGAAGTGAGGAATGAGACAGAAAAAGCGGCTGCGCATGCTGCAATGAAAGAGGTAGGTGCTATCTATGTTAAAGATTAAGCTTCTTAAAATTAAATAAAAGAATACTCAGAAATGAATCAAACTAAAGTGAAGCTGTTTTCCGGAACGCTGCTAATGGCAGTGATGCTGTTCGTGGCATCGTGCGGCAGCGATCCAAATTCACCCGGACTGGAATATATGCCCGACATGTATCGTTCGGCTGCATACAAAGCTTATTCTGTGAATGCCTTGTTTAGTGATAGCACCTCTGCCCGTCCTCCTGTTGCAGGAACGATACCCAGGAACTATACTTTTTTTAATTATCCTTCCTCCAATGAAGGGTATGTTGCTGCAGGCAACGATTTGAAAAATCCACTTGAAGTAAATGAACTCCATCTGGCACAGGGAAAAAAATTGTACTCCAATTTTTGCATGCATTGTCATGGTGCAACCGGCAATGGAGATGGTTCCCTCATCGCAACCGGTAAATATCCTCCTCCGCCTTCCTATGTAACAGGCGTTTCGTCACGGGGAGGTAATGTGCGTGACCTTACTGATGGTAAAATTTATCATACTATTACTTATGGTATCAATCTTATGGGACCACATGCAACACTGGTTGATCCGGTGGAGCGTTGGAAAATCACCATGTATGTTCGTGAGCTTGCAAAGGCGGCAGCAACAACATCAACACCAGCCGACAGCACAGCGACTGCTTCAAAAGACTCAACCGTGGCATTGAATTAATAACTGCTTGAACTATGAATTATATTTTCACCCAAAAAAATAAAACCATTGCTTTCGTGTTGATGGCTGTTGGATTGATTTCCATCATCGCCAGTTTTTTAACGCACAATCACCAGGCATGGTCTAATTTGCTACACAATACATTTTACTTTATGGCGATTGCGCTGGCAGGAACATTTTTCCTGGCTATCCAGTATGCAGCGGAAGCGGGTTGGTCCGTTGTGCTGAAAAGGATACTCGAAGCGATGGGTCAGTTTCTTCCCTGGTCGGCAGTGCTCATGCTCATAGTTTTTTTTGGAAATTACATTGCAGGACACAGTGGCGGACATTACCTGTATCACTGGCTGCATACCGAATTGTATGATCCTGCTTCAGCAGAATATGATAAAATCATTGCAGGAAAATCAGGGTATCTTAACCTGCCATTCTTCATCATTCGCATGCTGGCATACTTTGCTATCTGGATCGGATTCACAGTTATCTTCAGAAGGCTTTCATTAAAGGAAGATATTGAAGGCGGAACCGTTAATTACTTCAAAGCGAAACGACATGCTGCAACCTTCCTGGTATTATTTGCGGTAACATCATCAACTTCTGCATGGGATTTTATCATGTCAATTGATACCCACTGGTATTCTACGCTTTTTGGTTGGTATACTTTTGCAGGAATGTTTATCAGCGGACTGGCCGTTATGAATTTTATTCTGGTTTACCTCGTAAAAAAAGGGAATATGCCATGGATCACGGAACATCACCTGCATGATGCAGGTAAATTTATGTTTGCCTTCAGCATATTCTGGACGTACCTCTGGTTTGCCCAATTCATGTTGATCTGGTATGCCAACATCCCTGAAGAAGTTACCTACTTCATGATTCGTTTTGATAGTTATAAGGAATTGTTCATTGCAAATTTCATGATCAATTTCTTTACGCCTTTCCTGTTACTGATGTCACGTGATGCAAAAAGGAAACTCAACCTGTTACTTACCATATCCGTAATCTTATTCATCGGTCACTGGATTGATGTGTTCCTGATGATCACCCCAGGTGTTGTTAAAGAAAACTGGCACATTGGCTGGATGGAAATTGGTACAACGCTCGGCTTCCTTGGACTTTTTATGTACGTGGTTCAAAACGCGCTTACAAAAGCTCCGCTGCTTCGCGAAAAACATCCGCTGCTGCAGGAGAGTCTTCACCACTCAATATAATAGAATTGTAGTTAGTAAAAAAGAATTTTGATAACAGAATAATAAAGGATACCGAATGAACCTCCTGATGATACTAGCCACACTCCTGGGAATCCTGGTAGTGATCAGGCTTATGAATGTTGTGCAGCTTGCTTCCGTACTTTCGGGAGAAGATGAAGAAGAAGAACAAAAACGACATAATTCCATGAATGGTATCGGTATGATACTTTTTATGGTATTAGGACTGGGTCTCATGGTGTACATGACCATAAAGTATCAGCCTTTCATGCTTCCTGAACCTGCTTCAGTACATGGTGTTGAAACCGACTTCCTGCTGAACATAAATTTCCTGGTGATCGGAATTGTTTTCTTCATTACGCAAATTGCCTTATTCTGGTTTGTTTTTAAATATCAGCACGACAAAAAAAGGTTTGCTTTGTTTTATCCTGAAAATCACAAGCTGGAATTTATCTGGACTGTTGTACCAACGATTGTTCTTTCCGCACTTATTGTAACAGGTTTGAATGAATGGAATAAAATGACTCAGGGACATCCGAAAGATGGAATGATAGTTCAGGTTTATGGTTACCAGTTTAACTGGATCACACGTTATGCAGGAGCCGATAACCAACTCGGAAGATCCTTTTATAAACTTATTACGGATGATAATCCTTTAGGAATTGATTTCAGTGACCCGGCTGCTAAGGATGATATCATTACCAAAGCAAATGAAATGCATTTGCCAAAAGGTGTTCCGGTTCAGTTTCAGTTTAATTCGCGTGATGTGATTCACTCTGCGTACTTCCCTCACTTCAGAACACAAATGAACTGTGTTCCGGGAATGAATACTTCATTTTATATGGAGCCTTCAATCACCACTGCTGAAATGAGAGGCATAACCAAAAATGAAAAATTTGATTATGTGTTGCTCTGTAATAAAGTTTGCGGCGTTGCTCATTATAATATGAAAATGAAAGTGGTGGTTGATGAACCGGCAGATTTTAAAGCCTGGCTGCAGGGAGAAAAACCAGCTGTACCCGCAACCGGACCTTCTAAAGTTGCAGATACTGCCCCTGTTAGTGCGGAAACAACCAACCTCTAAAAATGGTTGTTTAATATGTTAATGATTAAAGTAATTTCAATAATAAATCCGAATGGAAGTTAAAGATACCACTCACTCAGGGCATGATGTAGCTCACGGTCATGATGATCATCATCACGAACATCATCAAACGTTCCTGACTAAATACGTTTTCAGTACCGATCATAAAATGATTTCCAAGCAGTTCCTGGTAACTGCTATTGTCATGGCATTTCTTGCCATGGGAATGTCAATGATCTTCCGCTTACAGCTAGCCTGGCCGGACCAGACTTTCCCGTTTCTTGAAAATGTAATTGGAAAATGGGGAAAAGATGGTAAGCTGGACCCTGGGTTTTACCTGGCGCTTGTTACCATTCATGGAACCATCATGGTTTTTATGGTACTCACCGGCGGACTGAGCGGTACTTTCAGTAACCTGCTAATTCCTCTGCAGGTAGGTGCAAGAGATATGGCTTCAGGATTTCTGAATATGTTGTCGTTCTGGTTCTTTGCTGCTTCTTCTCTGGTGATGTTTGGATCTCTTTTTATTGAAGCGGGACCCGCATCCGGTGGATGGACAGTTTATCCGCCTTTAAGCGCCTTGCCGCAGGCCATTCCCGGTTCAGGACTGGGAATGACGCTTTGGTTGGTTTCTATGGTACTGTTCATTGTATCCGCATTATTGGGAGGTATCAATTATATCGCAACCGTTATAAATCTTCGTACCAAAGGAATGGCGATGACTCGTCTTCCACTGACTATCTGGGCCTTCCTGATCACAGCAATTTTAGGTGTTCTCTCTTTCCCAGTACTTGTAGCTGCCGCGCTGCTGCTGGTATTCGACAGAAGTATGGGAACAAGTTTTTATTTATCTGACATTTTTATTGGCGGTGTTCCGTTGGATCATACCGGAGGAAGCCCGATTTTATATCAGCACTTGTTCTGGTTCTTAGGTCACCCTGAAGTGTATATCGTTTTGTTGCCTGCTTTAGGCTTGGCATCTGAAGTTATTTCAACTATGTCGCGCAAACCGATTTTCGGATATAAGGCGATGATCGCATCCATGCTGGTTATTGCATTCCTTTCCTTCATAGTATGGGGGCACCATATGTTCATTACCGGGATGAACCCATTCCTGGGGTCCGTATTCGTATTTACCACACTGCTTGTGGCAATACCTTCCGCTGTTAAAGTGTTCAATTATATAGCTACTGTGTGGAAGGCAAATATTGTAATGACCCCCGCCATGCTTTTTGCTATAGGACTCGTCTCGTTCTTCATCACAGGAGGATTGACAGGAATTATCCTGGGAGATTCAGCATTGGATATTAACCTGCACGATACTTATTTTGTGGTAGCGCATTTCCACATTGTAATGGGAAGTTCCGCCATCTTCGGGATGTTCGCCGGTGTGTATCACTGGTTCCCCAGGATGTATGGCAGGATGATGAACAAAACGCTGGGTTATGTACACTTCTGGCTAACCATTATCTGTGTGTATGCTGTTTTCTTCCCGATGCACTTTATCGGACTTGCAGGGGTACCAAGAAGGTATTATGCCAACACAGCCTATGAAGGATTTGATCAATTGATAAACATTAATGAATTGATTTCTGTATTCGCGTTGCTTGCCGGTGTGGCACAAGTAATTTTTGCCATCAACTTCTTCTACAGTATGTTCAAAGGAAAAATTGCTCCACAAAATCCGTGGAAATCAAATACACTTGAGTGGACTGCACCGGTTGAACATTTACATGGAAATTGGCCGGGAGAAATACCAACAGTATACCGCTGGCCTTATGATTACAGCAAACCGGGCGCAAAGGAAGATTACATTCCTCAAACCGTACCGCATTCAGCAACACCTGAATCCAACAGACCCGGAGATTTTTAATCCCCTACAATCCACTAAAAAGCCTGCTACCCGCGGGCTTTTTTAGTTTTAAAGCCTCCCATTTCCCCCTTCTGACTCTCATTCTCCCATTCCCCGCTCTCATTCTCCCCATTCCCCCGTTCTCATTCTCATTCTCATTCCCTCATTCCCATTCCCTCCTTCGCCCATTCCCCTTTTCCCTATGACCTATGACTTATGACCATTCCCCGTTCTCATTCTCATTCTCATTCCCTGACCTATCACCTATGATTTATGACCATTCTTCCATTCCCATTCCCCCATTCCCATTCTCATTCTCATTCCCTCCTTCTCCCATTCCCCGTTCCCATTCCCCAATTCCCCCATTCTGTTAATATCTATAATCACTCCCTTCCCCAGTACGCTCCTTTTTTCCGAAATTTGAATAAATCAAACTCCTTTGCCGTTACTTCTTCATGTTCAAAATACCGTTAGCAATTTTACTCGTCACCATATTGACAATTACCGGCATCGGGGTAAGCGCGCAAACTAATAAAACGGTGGTAGACACTCCACTGATCAGTTTTAAAAATAAGCCTAAAGTTTTTCTTACACTTGATAAAACCAGCTCATTTATATCGGGGAAGGGAGCAACTACCAATGAAATCAGGATTGGTCTTGAATTTAAGAAAAAGATTCGTTTTGGAATCGGATACGCTGCTTTGGTGTCCGATGTAGTGGATGATAAAATTATTACAACACAAGTCACCGGAATTGATTCTACAGTGCCCGCGCAACTTTCGTTGTCTTACATGACACTGAGTGCTGAATATACGTTTTACGAAAGCAAGCGATGGCAGATCACCATGCCGATAACGTTAGGCATTGGATCGTCCTATTTTAATTATTTCGAAAAGATCAATGGCGACTTTTTAACAAAAAAAACGGATCAAGGCACAGTGGTGTTAATAGGTCCTAGCGGAATTGCCACCTATAGGATTTTAAGATGGGTGGGATTAAGTGCAGGATTAGGTTATCGCCGGGCAATAGTCAATAATGGGAAAGTGAAAGAATCCATTGATTCTCCTGTTTATCTTTTCCGTATCCGGATATTCATGGGGGAAATATATAAATCTGTTTTTCCAAGAGGTGTTTTAGGTAAACATGATCCGCCATATTCAAACGAGTATTGGGACTAATTTAAATTAAGATTTTTAGATTAACTATTTTGAAAGTTTAAATAAAAATGATCTGGCACAAAAACTACCTTCAGGAGGAGATAAAATTTTTATCCCGCAACAACATGCTTGAACACCTGGGTATAGAAATTACTGATCTTGGCGATGATTATATAAAAGGCAGAATGCCTGTTGATCACAGAACCGTTCAGCCAATGAATATTTTACATGGTGGTGCATCTGTTGCATTGGCTGAATCACTAGGAAGTATCGGCGCCTATCTCACAGTAGATCCCGAAAAATATCACTGCGTAGGAATGGAAATTAATGCCAATCATTTGCGCCCTGTTTCATCAGGATTTGTTTACGGTACAGCAAAACCTTTGCATATAGGAGGTAAAACCCAAGTGTGGTCAATTGAAATTGTAAATGAAAACAATAAATTAGTTTGCATCAGCAGGATTACCATGGCAGTTGTGGAAACTAAAAATGGTAACTAAACTTGCGGTGAGCGATTGCAAATTTGTAGAATTCTACATTCTCAATTTATCAGGTTTACTTAACCAGTTTCATTTCATCAATCAATCTTTTGCAGCCTGCATATTTATCGATAATGAAAAGCGTGTAGCGTATATCCACAGAAATGTTTCTGCACTGATCGGGATCGAAATCAATATCACTCATTGTTCCTTCCCATACGCGGTCGAAGTTAGTTCCTATCAGCTCGCCATTGGCATTCAGTACAGGGCTTCCGGAGTTTCCTCCCGTGGTATGGTTGGAAGCCACAAATGCAACCGGTAGTTGGTTATTTACCCCGTAGTCACCATAATCTTTTTTGGTATAAAGTTCTTTCAGTTTTGAGGGCACTTCAAATTCTTCACTGGAAGGGTCTTCTTTTTCCATAATGCCTTCCAGGGTAGTGTAATATTCATACACTACGCCATCTCGCGGTTCGTAACCGTTTACCTGGCCATAGGTAACACGTAAAGTTGAGTTGGCATCGGGATAGAATTTCCGGTTCGTTTGATGTTCCATCTGACCAGCCATATATTTGCGATTGAGCAAGGCAATCTCATTATTCAATCGGGAAAAGTCAGACTCAATCTGGAATTGATACACATCTGCGAAACTTGCTGCAAGGGCATAGGCCGGATCTTCGGTTAATTTTTTCCGTTGCCGGGATGTAAAATCTTTTAAGAGCTTACGAACTTTTACAGAATCCGATAACATGCTTTTATCATATAATTCCTCTGCTGCTTTTGTAAAGTTACCCTTATATTTTTTATTGAGATCAGTTAGGGCTTTTGGATGATGTTCCACGGGAACATCCTGTATGTATATTTCCATCATCGCAACAAAAAGTTTTTTATCGGTTGGAATATCTACATTCTTAAAAAAACCTCCGGCACCGCTGGCAATACGCACTGCCTCTGCAGTTATGGCACTGTCATCAGGACTATCAACACCTGATATCACTGCCAGTTTATTAAATTCGCGGGCATATTTCAGGAGCTCCACTCCGTAAGCCGCTTCATTGATATAATCTACAGTTTTAGTAACCGGCCGGAGCTCCCGGTATGCCTTTTCATAATCGGAAAGTACAGTTTGGTATTCCGTTTTGTTATTGGCTGTTGCCCATGCATTGAATGCCGTTTCCTCCTGCTGTTTTACTGCTAAGGTATTCAGCCGCTTCAGCCCTTTCAATTCCCCCTGCCATTTTTTCCAGGCATTGGCAATACTCGCCTGTTTTGATGTATACTGAATCCGGATCTTGTCACCCGAACGCATTGCTGCATCAATAATTTTAAGGCGTTCTGTACGGATTTTGATTCTCGCTGGATCATTTACCTCCATAATTGTGCTGACAGCATAAGAAGGGATGTATTGGGTAGTGCGCCCGGGAAATCCATATACCATTGTAAAATCTCCCGGTTGAACTCCTTTTAATGAAACCGGGAAAAAATGACGGGGTTTGAAGGGAACATTGTCTTTTGAAAATTCAGCAGGCTTATTATCCTTTCCTGCATATACCCTGAACAGTGAGAAATCACCGGTATGTCGTGGCCACATCCAGTTATCGGTATCACCCCCGAATTTACCAATTGAAGAAGGCGGCGCTCCTACCATCCTAATGTCAGTAAATGTTTCCTGAATAAACAGGTAAAACTGGTTACCATTATAAAACGGTCGTACAACGGCTTTGTAATGAGTCCCGGCTTCTGCTTCTTTTTCAAGTTGTTTTGCAATGTTTTTTATGGCAAGGTCACGTTGCTCTTCATTCATCCCTGGAGTAAGGGTTGCATTAATTTTTTCAGTTACATCATCAATCCGGATGATGAATGTCACCGACAAACCGGGGCAGGCCAGTTCTTGCCCGGCATCGTATGCCCAAAAGCCATTCTTAAGGTAATCATTTTGAATGCTGCTGTGCGATTGAATTTGTGATAATCCGCAGTGATGGTTGGTAAGCAATAATCCTTGGTCAGATATTATTTCTCCTGTGCAGCCACCCCCAAACCAGACTACAGCATCCTTCATGCTGGAATTATTTACGCTATAAATATCTTCAGCAGAAACTTTCATTCCCTTTGACTGCATATCTGATTCATTCAGTTGCTTGAGGAAGATGGGAAGCCACATTCCTTCTTCGGCATGAACGTGGCACAGACAAAAAAGAAGGGCGAGCAGAGAAATAAATTTTTTCATAACAGGATTTTAATTTATTAATAAATTATTCTTGGTAACAACCGGATTGTAAATTAACAAGAAGGGGCAAACAGTTAAGTTTGCCCCTTCAAATTTACAAATAAATTGTACCCGTTATTAGAACGGCAGATCGTTATCGGAGCCGTTGCTATCCCCATTAAATGTAGATTCGGCAAAATCCGGTACCGAATTGCCCGAAGGTGCCTGAGTTCCAGGAGCTGTTGCGCCTGCAGCTTCAATACGCCAGGCTTTTATATCGGTGTACCATCGACCATTGTATTCTCTTGATTCCACGTTGAATGAAACTTTTACGTCGGAACCAGGCAGCATATTGCGAAGACTGTCGGTTTTGTCGCCCCACACAGAAATGCTTACTTTTTTCGGATAGTTGCCATCCATAAAATCCAGAATAAAAAACTGCTTTTTCCATTGTCCGTTTTTGCTCTCCCCGGTTTCCAGTGGGAGGATTTGGGAAATTTTCCCTGTGATTTCTAAAGCCATTGTAGTTAACTTTTAAGTAAATGAATTTGATTTGTGACTGCAAGATACGCTGAAACTGCTAAATCCTTTCAAGTTGTTGAAAAGTAAACGTTTATAAGTGTTTATTGCTAGCTCCTTCATTTTCAGTAAATTTGGCGGGATATTCAGGGTGCTAACACCTAAGACAGGCAGGAATCGTTTTGTTTATTATAAATTTGATGCATGCTAAGAAGAAATATCTTTGTAATTGGCTTGATCATGTTGCTGAATCCATTTCAACTGGCAGCACAGGACCAAAGGAAAGGTTCGATGAAAAAGCCGTTTCTGTTTTCACAACAATTTAAACACAGCCTGGGCGCAGGAGCCTCTTTTTACAAGATTAGAAAAAGTCTTGAGCCGGTCTTTCATATTGATTACAACCCTTCCCTGAGTCTTTCACGATCTGCATCTGATTTCTCGGTTTCGATTGGCAGCCAGTTGGGAGCAGGTTATCATTTTGCGAGTTCTTTGGATGATACGGCCTTTTTTTATGCTGACCTTCCATTACTGCTGGAATTAAATTTTGGAAATAATGCCTCAAAAGATTTTTACAATGATTTTGGATGGTTCTTCGGTGGGGGATATACGTACCATCTCTTTCGTGAAAAACGCAATCACGCTCCCGTATTCACCTTTGGTTTACGAGGATTTGTATTCGGCCCTTCTCTTACACTCCGGTATAGCCGGTATTTTGCTATTCGCGATGACGACACTTCGTTGCATACGCTCACCCTTTTGTTAAATATGGGACGATACTTTGAACAGGTGAAGCTGAATAATAAAATCAGCAGGTTTAAATAATTTGATCATTAATCCTTCCGGAAACTATTTAATAGGCTTTTCGTATAGGTCGCCAGTATGCCCTCACTATCCTATAGTTTTTTCAGAAATGATGTGTTAGATCGGTTTCCCGCTTCCGATGCTGTAGGAAAGAATCGATTTATGCTTTTTCGCATATTTACTTTATCCGGATCGGCCGTTTGTTTGGGTGCAGCTTTTAAAATGGTTGTTACCATTCCTGATGCCGGGTATTTACCATGGATCATTGTGATGCTAGCCTGTTTGATGATGACGAATTTCTGGGGTGTTAAAAAAATAAGTCATCTTCCGAAAGCATACCTGATTATGCTCCTGGCAGCTTTTACTTTGTTGCATATTGTTGCCTACAGTTGTGGAGGTATCCGCACAGGAGGCATTCTTTATTATGGAGTCATTATTTTGTATGCATATATGCTTTTGGGAAAAACAGGTGGCCAATGTTTTGGTGTTTTATTTGCCGCAAATGTTATTTATTTCTATTTCATTTCAACATATACTGACTGGACTTCTTTTGCTATGTTTAAGGATGAGGTTGCATTGATTAATGAGGATTTTCTTATCAATGCACTATTTACTTTTTATCTTATTGCCTCACAGGGAAGTTATTTGCAAAGTGGAAAAAATATTATTATCCAAACTCTTGAGAATTCGAAAGAAGAATTGGAAAAAAAGACAATGGAATTGGAAAGAAATAATTTTCTTTTGCAGGAATATACGCTTCAACTGGAGAATTCAAACAGAGAGCTTGATAAATTTGCATCTATAGCCTCACACGATTTAAAAGCCCCGTTGCGAGCCATCGGCAGCCTTAGCGATTTTATCGAAATTGAAATGGAAGGAAAATTGAACGCAGACAGTAAAAAATATCTTGATACCATCAAAAGCAGAGTGATCCGGATGGACAGATTACTCGATGCGTTGCTGAAATATTCGAAAGCCTCGCGCATGAAAATTGTTCTTCAAACAGTGAACATTGATAAACTGGTAGAGAAAATAATACTACAATATAGCACTGGAAGAAATTGTAGAATCAGGATCAGAAATATATTGCCTGTTGTAGAAGCGGATTATGGTGCTATAAGAACCGTCTTCGAAATTCTTGTTGACAATGCAATACGTTTTAATAATCAAAGCGATATTAACATTGAAATTTGGTCGGAAGAAAATGAAAATGACTGGATTTTCTGGGTTAAAGATAATGGTCCGGGAATCAGCAAGCAATTCCAGGATAAAATCTTTGTAATTTTTCAAACATTAAATAATCGCGATTCTTTTGATAGTACTGGAGCAGGACTGGCAATCGCCAAACGGATTTTAGAAAATAAGGGAGGCGTAATTTCTGTTGACTCCGACCCGGGAAAGGGTGCAGCTTTTCAATTTACTATTCCCAAACAATGCATCCGCAAAGTATTAAATAACCATGCCGCGGAATTAAAACTCGTTTGAAACGGAATTCACAATACTCAGCTTCAATCTTATTAGATTATTTATTTACAAAAGTTCCACTGACTTTTGAATAAACATAGTAAGATCTTCTCCTTTCAATAAATTCTGCGAAAGCAGGGCCAGATCGATCGCCTGTTTCATTTTTGCACCCTGAATGTGTTCATCATTTTCATTCACTATTTTGCTCATAAGCGGATGATTGGTATTTACTATTACATTGAAATTTTCCTTCATGCCACCCATGAATGCGAATTGTCCGCCACCTCCTGACGCCGACATTTCTTTCATTCTTCGCATGAACTCAGGACGCGTAATTACAACCGGTTGATCGGAGGGTTGCAGATGTTCCAACACCACGGAGTACTGCTCGACAGGTACATTTTTTTCTGCAATGGTTTTAATAAGTTCCTGCTGTTCGGTACTTAACAATGATGTGGAAGAATCTTCCTTAACAATTAATTTATCAAGTGTATCCGCATCCACCCTAACAAAACTTGTTTTTTCAAGTTTCATCTCCATATGATTGAGGAAATGAGAATCGATAGGTCCTTCCATAGTAAGAACATCGTAGCTTCTTCCTTTAGCGGCGCTCACAAAACTATGCTGTTCTTCCGCATCTGACGTGTACAGGTAAACTAATTTGTTTTCCTTATCGGTTTGAATTGGTGCTACTTTCGACTTATATTCTTCAAGCGTGAAAAATTTTGTATCAGTGTTTTTTAACAAACAGAATTTTACTGCACGGTCATAAAATTTATCATCACTCAGCATCCCGTATTTAATAAAAACACCAATGTCATCCCACTTCGATTCAAAATCTTCCCTGTTATCTTTAAATAGCTCTTCAAGTCGGTCGGCTACCTTCTTTGTAATGTGCGCACTTATTTTTTTTACGGCGGCATCACTCTGCAAATAGCTCCTGGAAACGTTGAGTGGAATGTCGGGAGAGTCTATGACCCCGTGCATCAGCATCAGAAAATCGGGTACAATTCCTTCTACAGAATCCGTAACAAAAACCTGGTTGGAGTAAAGTTGTATTTTATTTTTCTGGACTTCAATATTCTTTTTCAGTCGGGGGAAATACAATATCCCCGTAAGGTTAAACGGATAATCTACATTAAGATGAATATGAAAAAGCGGATCCTCTGAAAAGGGATAGAGCTCTTTATAAAATGTGAGATAATCCTCCTCTTTTAAATCAGCTGGTTTTTTAGTCCAGGCGGGTTGTGTGTTGTTAATTGTTTTTTCATCAAACCTGATTTCGACCGGTAGGAATTTGCAGTATTTGTTGAGCAAGGTCTGGATGCGTGCAGTTTCAAGAAATTCGAGAGAATCTTCATTTATGTGAAGCACAATATCCGTCCCGCGGTGTTCGCGTGTAGTTTCACTGATCGTATAATCAGGACTCCCGTCGCATTCCCACCTGACTGCTTTGTCAGCTTCATTTTCTCTCCAGGAACGAGTGATGATTTCCACTTTTGATGCTACCATGAATCCCGAATAAAAACCCAGCCCGAAATGACCGATAATGGCATTGGAATCCATTTTATCTTTGTACTTATTCACAAATTCCTCGGCGCCTGAAAAGGCAATCTGGTTGATATAGCGGTCAATTTCTTCCGCTGTCATACCCACACCCCGATCGGAAATGGTGAGTGTTTTAGCTTCTTTATCAATCCTTACGGCAACAAAAAGATCCCCTAAATCGCCTTGAAATTCACCGGCTGTAGCCAGGGTCTTAATTTTTTGAGTAGCATCTACCGCATTGGAAACCAGCTCTCTGAGAAAAATTTCATGATCAGAGTAAAGGAATTTTTTAATGATGGGGAAAATGTTTTCTGTGCGAACATTAATTTTTCCTGTTGACATGGCTTTTTTGGTTTTTTATGGAGTGCAAAAATAGTAAGGAATGAGCAGATTCCGGTGACCCGGGATGCAGAATTATTCAATAACCACTAATTAAATGTGAGGCCCGCAAATGCGTTGATTTTGCTCTGATATTCATAGCAAACAGATGGAGTGAGCATAAGAATGATTACATTCGTTGATTCGTGGGGTTTAAAAATTAAAAGGATAATGAAAAACGTATTTTTCAGGTTGTTTTTTTGTATCAATCTCCTGTTCTGTTTTTGCTTCCGGATAACTGCGCAAACATCCTTTCAAAAAATTTATGGTGGGAATTACAATTCCACTGGTGATGCCATCCGGCAGACCACCGATGGAGGATTTGTAATAACCGGATATACCGCAGTGCCGGGTGGAGGATCTGCACCCGATGGATATCTTGTTAAAACAGATGCCAATGGAACAATGCTCTGGAACAAAACATTTGGTGGAGTAGACCGCGATTATCCTAAAGCTGTCCAACAGTCGCCTGATGGAGGGTATATCATGGCAGGTTTTATTCAAAATAATAACACGTTAAAAGTCCAGGTGTATGTTGTGAAAATGGATAGTTCAGGAAATCTCACATGGAGCAGGCATTTAGGAAGCAGCGTGGCCACATCCAATTCCGCTAATGATGTTGAAGCAACCAGCGATGGAGGCTTCGTGGTTTCAGGGTCAAGTAGAAAAATGAGTAATGATTATGATGGATTTCTTTTCAAAACGGATGGATCAGGTACTGTGATTTGGGGCAAACATTTCGGAGGAATTTCGCATGATTTGATTCACAGCATGTCAGCTACCAGCGACGGGGGATTTATCCTCGGCGGATATTCAGGAAGTTTTGGATTGACCAATTATGATATGTACCTCATAAAAACCGACTTATCCGGAAATGTATTGTGGAGCAAAACCTATGGAGATGGTGACTCAAACATTGGAATCGCAGTTAAGCAAACAAGTGATAGCGGCTATATACTTATTGGATATACTCAGAGTTCCAGCTCCGGTTCAAGAGATATTATGGTAATTAAAACCGATTCACTTGGTAATCATTTATGGAATAAGGTTTATGGAGGTCCCGGCTTCGAAATGCCCTATGCCGTTTGTGAAATTCCTGGCCAGGGTTATGTTATCACAGGTGATACCGACAGCGGTGGTGCGGGGTTATCCGACATTTACATAATAAGAACTGATTACAATGGTGATACAACCTGGACAAAAACCGTTGGACTTTCAGGTTATGATGATGCAAGTGACATAATTTCCGATGGCAATGGTAGTTTTATTTTAACAGGAGGCTCCTCCTCCGGGAAAGCTACAATTATTAAATCAGATGCATCAGGTTTTACAGGTTGCAATGAGGGTGCTTCGGTGACTTCAGTAGCTTCAATACAGATTTCAGAGGCCTCCCAGGTTACTTCAGTATCTAATGCTTACTTTGGTGTAATTGGTTACATCACAACCATTGGAACGATGGGAACAGATTCAACAATCTGTACTAGCGTAGGATTGGAATCTATTGAAAATTTGGAACAGCCTTTTAAATTGTATCCAAATCCTGCTTCCGGGTATTTTGTTATTGAAAACGTTCAGCAAACTTACTTGACCTGCGAAATTTTTGATGTGTGCTGGAATAAGTTGTATGAAGAAAATTTTATTAACGATAACAAAACGACAATTGCTACCAATGATCTTGTACCCGGAATTTATTTTGTAAAATTAATAACTGATAAAGCACAGTGGATCTCGAAACTGATCATTCAATAATTTTAAACTGTAGAACACAAAATAATCGCAACTTTGCCCTATGCAAAATCAGCAATATGATTCCATAATAATAGGCTCTGGTGCAGGTGGACTTACTACAGCATTGTGCCTTTCACGTGCCGGTCAGCGGGTATTGGTTTTAGAACAACATGATGTGCCCGGTGGCTGGTGTCATAGCTTTCAGATTAATGGCCACCGGTTCAGTCCGGGAGTGCATTATATCGGACTCGTTGAAAAAGGACAGTCGACAAGTTTGTTGTATGAAGGTTTGGGAGTTGCCAACGATATGGTTTTTTTTAGAATGAATTCAAACGCCTACGAACATTGTGTTATAGGAAATGAAAGAATTGATTTGCCTGCGGGAATCGATAACCTGATGACTGTACTTTCCGCCAGATTCCCCCATGAGAAAAAAAATATTAAGGACTATGTGGAAATGGTAGCAAGAGTAGGTTACCAGTTGCAACTAATTCCCCGAATGAAAGGATTCTGGGACCACCTTACTATTGCCTACCGGACCAGGCATATGGGAAAATACGGGTTGTTCAGTCTTAAAAGGGTTATAAACTGGTATATTAAAGATCCTTTATTAAAAGCA
This sequence comes from Bacteroidota bacterium, assembly GCA_030855635.1. Taxonomy (GTDB): domain Bacteria; phylum Bacteroidota; class Bacteroidia; order AKYH767-A; family OLB10; genus JADKJB01. The sequence continues at coordinate 44,621 of JALYQW010000048.1, forward strand.
GTATTGAATGTTCAATGCGGCGATCATGGATTACCTCCTGATAAGGCCAGTTTTCCGGTGCACTGTGCTGTAATGGGACATTATTTTAACGGAGCATGTTACCCGATGGGAGGTGGTGGCGGAATCGTAAAGGCTTTTACTACATCCATTAAAAAGTATGGAGGGGAAATAAGAACTCAACAGCAGGTTAAAAAAATTATTATTGATAAAAATAAAGCCGTTGGAGTGGAGCTTGCAGATGGCGGTAAAATTTATGCCACCCGGATTATATCGAATGCTGATCCCGGAATCACGTATCTCCAACTTGTAGGTGAAGATAGCATCAGCAAAAAACTCGCAAAAAAACTGGCTGCAACAAAGTACTCGGTTACATCTCTTATATTATTCCTGACTCTTGAAATGGATGTTCGCGCTGCAGGAATGGATTCCGGTAACGTGTGGCAACTGGAGCATCCCGACCTCGATACGATTTACAATAATCTCACTCACAATAATGTTCTTGAAGGAGATGAATTCCCAGCTGTATTTATCAGCTGTACCACATTAAAAGATCCCGTAAGTTACAACGGCAGACATCATAACTTTGAAGTGGTGACTTTCATTGGTTATGATTGTTTTAAAGAATTTAATTCGGGAAACGACTATCACAATGAAGCCTATGCGAAATTCAAAAATCGTATTATGGAGAAGATGATGAATAATCTTGAAAAGATTCTTCCCGGAGCAAAAAATCATGTAGTGCAAATGGAACTGGGAACACCAAAAACCAACCAGTTTTACATTAACTCCACCCGGGGCAATGTATACGGAACTGAAAAAACCTTTAACCAGGTGGGTCCTTTTTCGTTTGGAAGCAAATCGGAAATTGAAAATTTATTCCTCTGCGGTGCCAGCACCCTTTCTCATGGAGTGGGAGGGGCCTCTCATTCAGGAATCGCCACCGCAGCCACAATTTTGGGTTGTCGGCCTGATGAACTTCTCCGGACTGACCCGGAACAAAATATCCGGATATACGACGCTGAAGATCCTTCTTCATGGCCCGATTGGGTACACCAAAAAATTACTGATAAAAAAAGAAGAAACAGTAATTCAGGAATTGAAGAATCCGTTTAAAGTTTAAATTGGTTAATCAAGAATAACCAGTTTCTCTTTTCCAATAATACTTCCTTCCGACAAAATATACAATATGTATTCTCCACCGCTGATTTTTTCTCTCGAAAGCGTATACGCATTACCGTTAATTTGGTCTGCCAATATCAATCTTCCATTCAGGTCGAACAACTGAAGATTATAGAAATTTAATTTGTTATCGGAAGCGATGTAGATTTGAGTAACTGAATTAAAAGGGTTGGGGCCAACCTGTATAAACAACTGATTGTTTACTTCCTGAACTCCGGTTGTGCTGTCTTCAGGATGGTATTCCCAGAAATCATTTTCCATAACACCTGAAGCTAAACCGTTATACCCGGTTCCAACATAGCCGTATGCACCCATCGAAAACTGGGTAGCTTCCTCACGGGGTCCTCCTGCAAATGATGCTTTAGGCACCCAAGTGTTGGTGGCCGGATTAAACTGATAAAAGTCGGTATAGTAAACCCCTCCGGATGAACCCATTCCCATGTATCCAAATCCACCCAATGAAAAAGCACTGGCCTCGCCCCTGGGTGTTCCGGGAAAATTAGCCCGTTGAATCCAGGTATCGGTTAATTGATCCCATTCCCAAAAGTCATTGAGAAAACCGGAGGCCGCACTGGTGCCCGTACCAATGTAACCACTCGTGCCAATTGCAAAACCACATGCATAATGCCGACCCGACCCGGGGAGGCTCGATTTCTGAGTCCACATATCAGTTGCGGCATTATATTCCCACAAATCGTTCATTGAAGTGGTTGATAAACCGCATGTAACGTAACCTTTGCTATCGATAGTAAACGCAACAGCAGCCTGCCGTGCACCGCCGGGAAAAACGGCCATTGGAGTCCAAACATTCAATGCCGGATTAAATTCCCAGAAGTCAGCGCTTGAAGGTGAGGAAAGTACGTAGCCCCTGGATCCAATGGAAAATGCTACACCTTCAACAATTCCAGATCCTCCAAAATTTGCTTTTTGTGTCCACACATCTGTCAACTGGTCGTATTCCCACCAGTCGGTAGCGTAGGTTCCTATAAAACCGGTGCCGATATAACCTTTCGAGCCAATGGCAAATCCTGTTGCATCAGCGCGGTTAGCACCACCGAAATTTGCTTTCTGCAACCAATAATCTGCCTTAACATGCAAACTTGTGACAATCATTAAAATGAACAGGAGTCGGAATATTTTCATAGGAATAACGAGAATTTGAGGGAGTGTATTTATTTGACGTATATGTTAGTAGATGTGTTGCTTCTGAGCAGGAAGAAGTAAAAGATGGGTAAATTTAACACCTGGGAAGTTATAAACCAAATCGGGACGAGCCGGAGTGAGCCGGGTATAAAACAAAATGACCTTGCATGTATGCGATGCAAAGTCATTTCATGAATGAATTTTGGAACTACCTGGGATTGTTTCCCATAGTCAGCTTATCGATATCATTATTCACCGAAAGGATTAATAAGCAAGTGGCTGTACAAAAAACGGGACTTGTAATGCAATGATGACCATGCCAGCTTCCATCATTGTTTTGAATGTCCAGCAACTTTACGCTGGTTTTATCATACCAGGATTGCCAGTCATTATCATTACTCATAATCATTCCCTCACCTGTTTGCAGGAAACTTAAAAATTCCTCACCACCATCATTACCAAAACCTGTTAAAATAGTATCATCCTGCGCTAGTTTCTTTGCCGATTTATTGATGTTATATGCCGTGGAATATTTCATTGCCTGGTTTTCCGACATGCCTGCTTTTTTCAGATTATCCACTGTGACTTCTTGTGTTTTAATTTTACCCTCTTTATGAGCTTGTTTTATTTTTTCTTTTGCTTCTGCGGTCTCCTTTGCGGTTGCCCTTGTTGATCCTGATACTGAATATAAAACCACGCCTGCTGCTGATTCAGTTGCTACGCTGTTTGTTTCCACATTCATGTTATTTTTCTGAAAGTCTTTTGATTTTTCCAACACCTCTTCATCTACATAAAATCCTTCATTTTTTGCGGTTTCTAATGCAGACGTAGCGAAAGATGATTGCAGCACACCTGCCCAGCCACTCCCTTTATGACTGCCATCAACATTTTGGCTGTCTTCAATTTTCGCAATGCATTTCCGCACGGATTTTTTTACACGTTGTTTTAATTGCGGATCGTGATCAAGTTCGGAAATAATGTTGGTAAGAAATTGTGAAGTGAGCACCACATCAATATTCTGCCCAAGTTTTGATTGCGGTTGTGTATAGGTGAGTGATGTGATGTTAGATGAATTTTCAGGAGCTGACTCTACCTGTTGAAGTAAAAATTCTAAAGCATCCCGAAGATTTTTTGAGTAAGTACCGTTTTGCAGAGATGCGCCACTCCGCTGAAGCGCCATGGCTACCATGGCAGTTGTTGCCGGGTCGGATTGTACAGCATGCGGATCACGTTCTTTCTGCAGCCTGTGACTGCCTGCTCCCCAACCGCCGTCACGATTCTGGGCACCTTGCAGCCAGTCAAGACCTTTGTCGATTGAAGCGGTTACCTTCCCCGGAATTTTATAATAAAATCCTTTTTCCAGACCTTTCCCTTCAAATGCAGTTTTGAATACACACTTTTCAGGAGTGGTGCTTTTGTCTTTGATCACAGGATCCTTTTTCACTGATACCTGTTCCGATTTGATCAGTGCTTGCGGTGATGAAGTTGCTTCATGTTGATGCAGTAAAACAGATTTGGAATTTTTTGCCTGAGTTTCGGGTTTGCCCGAAAGAACCGACACGGTTATAGCTGTAGCCAGCAGTCCGCAAAGAATTAAATAGTGCGCTTTCATGATTTATATTTTTTAAATTATATAACCCATGATGTGATCAAAAGCACAATTCCATAAATAAAAAAATAATTTCCCGTGGAAACCGATAAAGATCTTTCCAAATGAAAATTAAATATAAAAATTCGACTTAAACCAAATAATCATCCTTTGAATAACTGTACGCTTCAAAATCTTCCCTGTAAAGGTGATAAACTTTTTCGGCAAGTGCGGGAGTATAAAAATTCAAATACCATGGAATATCGTTTTTAAGCTTGTTCCATTTGGTTTTTGCTACATTTGCCATCAGGTCACGATTTTTTTCCAGGTGATGACTACTGGTCAGGCCCGACAAGTCAAATCCAAACCCTTTCCGTGTATTCAACTCCTTAATTGCGTGATCCAGGTTTTCAATTTTAATTATTTCATCGAAACATTTTGGAAAATCGGTTTCAAAATCTTTTTTCTGTAAACTGTAGTGTGGATCACAGGTATGCAAATCAATTTTTGAAAGATAGTTAACAAATGATTTAAACGAAATATCTGCATTCCACCGCCATAGTGCTTTTTTAACAGGTTCATGCATTACCGGGTATTTCATGGTATGCAAATAACTGCTTACGGCCCTATGAAAAGGATTGCGTACAAATTTTACTTTATAAAATTGCGAACTTTTTAAATCATCCAGTGTTATAGGATGAACTTTGGAGAACACATGCATGCGGTATTCGTGAATCCAGGAATTGTATTCCAATGCTTCTTCAAGCAATCCCATATTACGAAAAAACATTTTTACCATGATAGTGCATCCTGCTTTCGGACTCCAATCAAGGATGATCTTATTTTTAGTATCAATAAGAGCCGTTATTTCAACAGGTGCTGGGATATTTGTCATGTACAGATGATTGATAATGCAAAACTATTCAATTATATTTAGATAGAGAATACCTTGCCTGATAAAACAATTTCTAATCTCTCTTCAAGTTTCGAGAATAATTCACGCGGATGTTTT
>JALYQW010000059.1 GCA_030855635.1 Bacteroidota bacterium
TTGAGCCCATCAGGCATTTTCGCCCTGAATGCTGATACGGCCTGGGTTGCAATGTTTAATGGCGCTGCCGGCGGAGGAAAAATATTAAAAACCATTGATGGTGGTATTAACTGGACATGGCAGCCAACAGCGGTTTTCGCAGCCCCCAGCGGCTTTCCCAATATGGTTTACTTTTATGATGCCGATAACGGGATCTGCATGGGAGACCCTACAGGAGGATATTTTGAAATTTATACCACCTCTGATGGAGGTACCAACTGGATCAGAACACCACAGGCTAACATTGCAACGCAACTGGCGGGAGAATTCGGCATTACTTCGGTTTATACAACTTCTGGCGACAGCAGTATGTGGTTTGGAACCAACCTCGGACGCATTTATAAAACCATTGACAGGGGCTTGAACTGGACGGTTGCATCAACTCCCTACAATGGTTTTTACATTGGTGACATTGCTTTCCGCGATGCCAATAATGGAATCGCTACCAACGGAAGTGCCGGTGCCCTGGCCGATGCCATTCGTACAACCGATGGTGGTGCTACCTGGACGCTCATACCTGCCAACACGGCAGGAATTCTGAATAAAGTTTTATCCTATGTACCGGGTACTGATTCTACCTATTTCCTTTCTTCACCTCAATTGGGTGGTGGAACCGCCTTTACCCTGGATGATGCTAACACCTGGGTGCTTGTAGACAACCTGATTCATTCTGATATCGAATTTGTTTCACCAACAACAGGTTGGACCGGTTCTAATGAACTGGGTGCACCTATGTTTAAATGGGTAGGTCCTATTGCTGTGAGTTGTGCTCAGTTGCTGGGCCCGCTCGAATTTGTAACCGCAGATTCCATTTGTGCCGGTGATTCCATTGTATATTCCATTCATGTTGACTTTACGAATGATCCCCAGAACCGCCTTGGTTTTAATGTGATCTTTTATGATGAAATTTACAACCAGATAGGTGCCCAAAGTTTACCTGACCTTGTTGCAGCAGGTTTCCCGAATTCTTTTGTTCCCGATGTGGGACAAACTACCATAGGTACTTTTACTTTCACCGTTTTCTTTAATGTTGCTCCTACTAATGAAATTGTGCATTTTGCATTACAGGTTTTCCCAACTCAATGTGCTGATGATACTTCAAATACACTCATTAATTCGGTATTTCAGAATGTGATAAATTGTGCACAAGTTGCAGTTACCGGATATATTGCACAGGTCGACATGAGTAGTTGTCCGTTAACGGGTTTGGTCAACTACACATACTCGTATTCTGTTAATAGCGGACCTCCCATACCCGGTCAGGTTTTTGATTGTATTGGTTATACAGGAATCAATAATGTGATATTTTTTATTGATAACGGTGTGTGTATAAGGGAATTTTCAACAACTATTAATTGTACCGGTGTAGGTATTGAAGAACTTGATGCAAATGCTGTTTCACTGCACCCGAATCCTGCCGTTGATATGCTTACCATTCAAACCAAACAACCACAGTATTTCACTGATATCCGCATCAGTGATATTACAGGAAGAACTTTTATAGAACTGACCGGTGAAGCACTTGAAAAAACCACTATATCCATTCCGGTTCATCAGTTAAACGCCGGCACGTACCTGGTTCGGTTTACTGATACCGGAGGGCAAATCCTGATAAAGAAATTTGTTAAAATGTAATTTCGAAAATCGGGAATGATTAAGTCTGTTTTAAAAGGATTGTATGGATTGATACCTTTGAAAAAGGAGATTTATTCAGCATTAAAAATAATATGGCAACCTTCTGAGCCAATTTATCGGCACCTTCACTTCAAAGGAAATATCAAGGTAAAAGTTGATGATCACCGATCCTTTCAAATGGTTCATCATGGCTTTTGGGTGGAAAATGAAATTTTCTGGTCGGGTTTGAATGGTAAATGGGAAAAGGACTCGCTCTCACTCTGGATAAAATTGTGTCCGTATGCCGATGTTATTTTCGACATCGGAGCCAATACCGGTATTTATTCTTTGGTTGCCAAAACTATTAAACCCTCCGCCAGGGTGTTTGCCTTTGAACCTATTGAACGCGTATGTGAAAAATTAAAGCAGAATATCAAATTGAATAACTTTGATATCGTTCCCGTTCAAAAAGCCGCATCGGATGCCGATGGTACCGCCATTATTCGCGATATGAATACCGAGCATATTTACTCAGTTACAGTAAATGCAAAGAAAGAGGAGGGCGATGGCAGGGATGTTGAAACTGTTATTCAAATTACCAAACTCGATACATTTATCAGGGAAAACAACATCACGAAAGTAGATTTACTGAAAATTGATGTAGAAACTCATGAACCGGAAGTAATGGAGGGATTTAAGGAATTTTTATTCAGGTTTCGTCCTGCAATTCTGATTGAAATATTAAACACAGAAGTAGGTGATCGCATTAACAAAGTGATGGAGGGTTCCGGGTATTGGTACTACAACATTAATGAACAGGGTGGCGTGAAAAAATCGGATAAAATAACGCAGAGTGATTTTTACAATTTCCTGCTCTGTACTCCTGAAATGGCCCGGAAAATTGGTTTAAATTAAAACGATTTCCTCCGTGGAATAGCGCGTCATTTTCCGGTCACATACTGTCACTTTCCTCTCAAAATAATTTCACAAATTTCACGGCTTCGTTCCTGCAACCTGTGACCTGTTTCCAGGATGTGGAGAGCATCGGGTAACCCGGCACGTTTAGCAAATCGCTCACCCAGTTTTGGAGGAATAATCAGATCATATTTTCCAAAGAACAACAACATCCTTATTTTTTCTTTCCGAATAATTTTTACAACCCTGTTGAGATCAGGTACTGTTAACCGGTGATACATCCATGAATGATAAACCTTCAGGCGCATGGAATCCACTACCAGGTGATTCATATAAAACTCAATGGCCTTTGGATTATAAATCCGCAACATTCCCAGGAGTTTCATGATTTTAAGAATGGCTTTTACTTCATGTGTACAACGCTTCAGTAACGCTCTGCCGGGTGCTGTTTGAACCGCTGCATAAAAACCCGGGTTGAACCGTATGCCGTCAGGTGCCAGCAGGTACAGTCCTTTTATCCGTTCCTGGTAAATTTCGACACAGTTTAACGCCAGTCTGCCCCCAAAGCTATAAGCCATGATTTCAAATTCCTGAACACCGTATTGTTCGAGAATAGGATCGAGTAAACTCTTCAAAACCGGTAAGGTCAACGGCTGAAACGGTGCATCGGCTTCTACGTAACTTTTCCCATGGAAAAAGAGGTCAAAAGCCAGTACCGTATAATTTTCACCCAGGTGCCTTGAAAAGGGTTCAAAATCATCAGGTCCTCGGTTGAAACCATGAAACGCCAGCATGACTTGCTTTCCGTGACCAAATTGTTTCCAGCTCCAGCTGACCGGTTTTTTTCGATGCGTTTGATATGACAATACTGGGGATTTTTCAACAAAAGTACGCTCAAAGTAGCGCTGTTGAACTATTTTACTAACATCCTGAAATCCTATGCCATTAAATTGGTAATTTTGCACCCGCTTCAAATTGCCTGTTTACCCTCTGTTAACTGCATTAAATAACCAGCTCCCTTCATGCCAAAAGATCCTTCCATAAAAACCGTCCTCATTATAGGCAGCGGACCAATTATTATCGGGCAGGCCTGTGAATTCGATTACAGTGGTTCCCAGGCATCACGTTCGTTAAAAGAGGAAGGCATCGAGGTTTCCCTCATCAATTCCAATCCGGCCACCATCATGACCGATAAGGTCACGGCCGATCATATTTATCTTTTACCACTCACAACAGAATCTATCATTCAGATCCTCGAAGAGCGGCAAATCGATGCAGTGCTTCCTACCATGGGCGGACAAACAGCTTTGAACCTGGCAAAAGAAGCCGATGAACGCGGTATCTGGAAAAAATACGGCGTGAGGATTATCGGGGTGAACATCCAGGCCATTGAGACCACTGAAAACCGCGAGGCGTTTCGCCAGCTGATGATTGATATCGGCGTTGGTGTAGCTCCTTCAAAAGTGGCCAATTCATTCCTGGAAGGAAAAGAAATTGCGCAAACTCTCGGTTATCCCCTGGTGATTCGTCCTTCGTATACACTCGGAGGAACAGGTGCCGGGTTTGTTTTTAAAAAGGATGAATTTGAAGATAAACTGATGCGCGGTTTGCAGGCATCTCCTATTCACGAAGTGCTGATTGAAAAAGCAGTACTGGGGTGGAAGGAATTTGAACTGGAGTTGTTACGCGATAATATTGATAACGTAATTATCATTTGTTCCATCGAAAATTTTGATCCGATGGGAATTCATACAGGTGACTCCATTACTGTTGCACCCGCCATGACACTAAGCGATAAAACGTATCAGCATATGCGAAATCTCGCCATAAAAATGATGCGTGCTATCGGTGAATTTGCAGGTGGATGTAATGTACAGTTTGCGGTTAACCCGGAAGATGAAAGTATCATTGCCGTGGAGATCAATCCGCGTGTTTCTCGTTCCTCAGCGCTTGCTTCCAAAGCTACCGGCTACCCGATTGCGAAAATAGCAGCTAAGTTGGCGATTGGATATAACCTGGATGAATTGCAGAACCAGATCACCGGTTCCACCTCTGCATTTTTTGAGCCTACACTTGATTATGTGATCGTTAAAATCCCGCGCTGGAACTTTGATAAGTTTCCTGGCTGTGACCGCAGTCTGGGTCTTCAGATGAAGTCAGTTGGTGAAGCTATGGGTATCGGGCGCAGCTTTGCGGAAGCACTTCAAAAAGCGTGTCAGTCGCTGGAAATTAACCGCCAGGGACTCGGTGCCGATGGAAAAGGATGGACGCGTGTTGATGACATCGTTCACAGTATTGAAAATCCCTCGTGGGATCGAATTTTTCATCTTAAAGAAGCATTGAAACTGGGAGTACCGATCCAATCTATTTTTAACCTGACTAAAATTGATAAATGGTTCCTGAATGAAATTCAACAACTGGTACAGCTTGAAGCAGAATTGAAACGTTACCAGCTGTCGAATCTCCCGCACGATTTATTTCTTGAAGCAAAGCAAAAAGGTTATTCCGATGCACAAATTGCTTTTATACTTGGTAATGTTACAGAAGATGATGTATATGACCGCAGAAAATCGTTAGACATTCGAAGGGTGTACAAAACAGTAGATACCTGCGCCGCGGAATTTCCCTCTAAAACTCCATATTTCTATTCCACTTTTGAAAACGGTTTTACTACAGCTGACGGAAAGTTTAATACCGAAAATGAATCGGTACGGACTGACAAAAAGAAAATAATTGTATTGGGCTCGGGCCCTAATCGCATCGGACAGGGCATTGAATTCGATTACGCATGTGTGCATGGAGTACTTGCAGCACGCGAAGCGGGATATGAAGCCATTATGGTGAATTGTAACCCCGAAACTGTCTCCACCGATTTTGATATCGCCGACAAACTGTACTTTGAACCTGTATTCTGGGAGCATATTTATGAACTTATTGAATTTGAAAAGCCGGATGGCGTAATTGTTCAGCTGGGCGGCCAAACTGCTTTAAAGCTTTCTGAAAAACTTCATCAAAAAGGGGTGAAGATCATTGGCACTTCATTCGACAGCATGGATCTGGCTGAAGACCGCGGAAGATTTTCCGACATGCTGAAACAGCTTGAAATTCCTTACCCGTTGTATGGTGTTGCAGAATCCGCTGAAGAAGCACTGGAGGTGGCTAAGAATGTCGGTTACCCGGTATTGGTTCGACCTTCTTATGTTTTGGGCGGACAGGGCATGAGCATCGTTATCAACGATGAAGAACTGGAGCATGCTGTTATTAAACTTCTAAAAAACCTTCCGGGAAACCGGGTACTCATCGATCATTTCCTCGATAGGGCAGAGGAGGCTGAGGCCGATGTGATTTGTGATGGAACCGATATCCAGTTCATAGGCCTGATGGAACATATTGAACCCGCCGGCATTCATTCCGGTGACTCATTTGCCGTATTACCTCCATTCAATTTATCTGACGATGTGTTAGACCAGATGCGTGAGTATTCGAAAAAAATCGCACTTGCACTTAATATCCGTGGGTTGCTCAACATCCAGTTCGCTATTAAAAAGGAAAAAGTATATGTGATAGAGGCCAATCCCCGCGCCTCCCGTACTGTACCCTTCATCGCAAAGGCACACCTGGTTCCTTACATCAACATCGCTACCAAAGTAATGCTGGGAGCTAATAAGCTGAAAGATTTTAAAATTGAACCCAGGAAGTTTGGCTATGCCATTAAAGAACCGGTCTTCTCTTTCGATAAATTCCCTAACGTTAACAAAGAACTGGGTCCTGAAATGAAATCAACCGGCGAAGCCATCCGGTTTATCGATTCATTGGAAGATCCTTATTTCAGGAATTTGTATAAAGAAAAGTCGATGTATCTAAGCAAATAGATTCAGGGAGAAAAAGTTTATTTAAGGCTACAACAATGTTAAAATTTCTCATAGTTATTGTTTGCATTTTCTTCCTGTTCCGTCTTTTGGCGAAGATGTTTATGGTGACGTCATTCAATGCCATAAATAAAAAAATGCAGGATGAGATGAAACGCAGGCAGGGCGGTACTTCACCAAATCAGCGGGAAGGCCACATTACCATAGATCCAGGGGTAAAACAGCAGAAGCGGAATGATGATGATGATTATGTGGATTATGAAGAAGTGAAGTGAACTGCAATCGTACTGCTTCAACATAAATTTTTATTTACTTTTAGTGTCAAATCAATATCTAAAATAACACGAAGTCAAATTTCTGTCATTATTAAACCAACAATCACTTCAGCAACTAATTTCTTTCTATGAAAACAGACTTTAAAAAACTGCTTCCGCACCTGTATGTGATTCTTTTTTTTATTGCTATTTGTGCTATATATTTTTCCCCGGTTATTGAGGGAAAAGTTTTAAAGCAACATGATATAGAGCAGTGGGAAGGCATGTCGAAGGAGATCCAGGATTTCAGGGAAAAGAATGATTCAGAGCCGCTGTGGACACGCTCTATGTTTGGAGGTATGCCGGCTTACCAGATTTCGGTATTATATCCTGCTAACCTGGTGAGTTATGTTAACGAAGTGTTGATGCTCTGGATGCCTGCGCCTTTTAGTTATATCTTCCTTGCATTGGTGGGTTTTTATATTCTGTTGCTCTGCCTTAAAATAGACTACCGGATTGCCGTAGCGGGTGCTATTGGTTATGCCTTTGCTTCCTATAATTTTATAATCATTATGGCGGGTCATAATTCAAAAATGCATGCCATTGCACTGGTGCCCTTTGTTGTAGCCGGTGTGGTGCTGGTGTTTAATAGAAGGTACTGGCTTGGTGGAGCGCTGACAGCACTTGCTTTGGCACTCGAAATATATTCCAACCACTTGCAAATAACATATTACCTCGCACTGGCCATTGGAATATTGGTGCTTGTGGAATTTATAAAAAATATCAGGAACAAAGAACTGCCGCATTTTTTTAAGTCGGCAGCCATATTACTGGCAGCTGTTGTTTTGTCGGTATTACCAAACATAACCAGCCTTTGGGCGACGTATGAATATGGGAAATATTCTACGCGTGGGCCATCCGAGCTGAGTGAGAAGAAAGAATCCGACGGACTTGACAAAGACTATGCTTTGGCCTGGAGTTATGGTATTAGTGAAACCATGACACTGCTTATTCCTGATTTTATGGGTGGCGCTTCTTCCTCGGAACTGGGTAAAAACTCTGCCACTTACAAAGCACTAATGGATAACGGTGCGGGCGCACAGGCTAACCAGTTCATTAAAAATGTACCACTCTATTGGGGAACCCAGTCGTTCACCTCAGGGCCGGTGTATTTTGGTGCTATTATTATATTTCTTTTTGTACTTGGCATCTTCCTGGTAAAAAGCGAATATCGTTGGTGGCTGGTGGCTGGCACTATCTTTTTTATTATGCTCTCATGGGGAAAAAATTTCCAGGCTTTCACCGATATATTTTTTAATTCCCTTCCGGGATATAATAAGTTCAGAACCGTATCCATGATTCTTACCATGGCAGGATTTTGTGTGGCTTTACTGGCCATAATGGGCCTCAGCAGTTTCCTCAGGGATGCGTTGGATGCTAAACAAAAACAGAAAGCACTTTTATGGTCACTTTATATTACCGGAGGAATTTGTTTGTTATTTGGGTTGATGCCTGGATTGTTCTTCGATTTTACTGCTGATGTGGATGAAAACTTTAAGCAATATGACTGGTTAGTTTCCGCCATACGGGATGATCGTGAATCTGCTTTACGGGTTGATGCATTACGTTCACTCTTTTTTATTCTTGCTGCAGCAGCACTTTTATGGATGGTGTTCAAAAATAAAATGCAATTCGCGTACGGCGTGCTCGGTTTGTCTGCCTTGATCCTGGTTGACATGTGGACCGTGAATAAACGTTATCTGAACTCCGATAATTTTACTTCATCCGCGAAAGCGAAACAGGCATTTGTTCCTAACGAAGCCAATATGGCCATTATGCAAGACAAGGAATTAGGCTACAGGGTAATGAATACTGCTGTGAGCACTTTCAACGATGCAAGCACCTCGTACTTTCATCATTCGATAGGTGGTTACCATGGTGCGAAACTGAAGCGATATCAGGAACTGATCGAGAACCAGATCAGTCGCAATAATATGTCGGTACTCGATATGCTCAATACCAAGTATATTATTCTTGCTTCGCAGCAGGGAGGAGGTCCTGTAGCACAACAGAACCCGGGTGCTTTGGGTGCTGCCTGGTTTGTTAAGAATTTTCAAATGGTGGCCAATGCCGATTCCGAAATTACTGCACTCACTGGTTTTCGCCCTGCTGAAACCGCTATTGTTGATCAGCGTTACAAGGAGCAACTGGACGGGCTGAGTATAAATTTTGATTCACTTTCCACCATCCGCCTTGTTGCATATGAACCCAACCATCTCACTTATCAAACCACTGCATCGACAGAACAACTTGCGGTGCTTTCTGAAATTTATTACGATAAGGGTTGGAATGCTTATCTCGATGGAAAGCCGGTACCGCATTTCCGCGCAAACTATGTGTTAAGAGCCATGCGTGTTCCCGCGGGCGAGCATAAAATAGAATATAAATTTGAACCTGAAGTTTACCGTACCGGTGAACGCATAGCACTTGCCGGATCAATAATTCTTATCCTATTGTTTGCAGGTGTGGTTTACAGGGAGCTTAAAGGTATATAGGATTCTATTTTAATAGATGTCAATGGAAGGATCGTGATATAAAATAAATTATATGACCATACACATTTCCTGTTGTTTTGAATTGTCACTTTCCGACAAAAAATTTCTAGTGCAGCATTTTTGTTTTTCTTCGATTTGACGATGAAGAAACTCCTCATTATAACGTATTACTGGCCTCCGGGTGGAGGAGCAGGCGTGCAGCGCTGGTTGAAATTTGTAAAATATTTACCCGGCCTCGGCTGGCAACCTGTTATTTATACCCCTGAGAATGGTGAGATGCCGGTAACAGATGCATCCCTTGAAAAAGATATTCCCCCCTCAGCTGAAATATTGCGAACTCCTATCTGGGAACCTTATAGCATATACAAACGTTTTGTTGGAGTGGGAAAGGATGAAAAAATCAATACAGGCTTCCTTACGGAGAAAAAAAAACCAGGCCTGGCAGAGAATTTTTCAGTTTGGTTAAGAGGAAATTTATTCATTCCCGACGCGCGTTGTTACTGGGTGAAGCCATCTGTTAAATATTTGTCAGCCTATCTTCGTGATAATAAAGTGGATGCTATTGTAAGTACGGGTCCACCGCACAGTATGCATCTCATAGCATTGCAACTTTCGGGAAAATTCAACATTCCATGGCTTGCCGATTTCCGGGATCCCTGGACGAATATTGATTATTACAAAGACCTTATGCTAACAACGTTAGCAGATAGGAAGCACCATAAGCTGGAACGTGAAGTGGTAACGGGAGCCAGCCGCGTTGTAGTTGTAGGTAAAACCATGAAGCAGGAGTTTGAACGTGATTTTAAAAGGAAAGTGGATGTAATCACCAATGGATATGATGCTGATGATGTTAAAACTACCGGAGAAAATAAATTTTTATCACATGACGCCGGAATTGATAAAAAATTTATAATTGCTCATGTTGGTACCCTTGTTCGATCGCGGAATCCGATAACACTATGGAAAGCTATCGCAACAATGGTAAACACGGATGCTGATTTTGAAAAGCGGTTACAGATCCGTCTCACTGGGAAGGTTGATATTGCAGTACGCACTAAATTGAAAGAATTGGGACTGGAGCGTTTTGTCACATACATTGAATACCTGCCCCATGATGAGGTGATATCTGAGCAGCAGCAGGCATCGGTGTTACTGTTGGTTTTAAACCATACACCTAATGCAAAAGGTATCCTTACGGGAAAGTTGTTCGAATACCTGGCAGCAAAACGTCCAATCATTTGTGTCGGTCCCGTTGATGGTGATGCAGCAGCTATTATTACCGAAACCGGCAGCGGCGTGGTGTGTGATTTTGAGGATGATAAAGCTATGGAAACGGCTCTAAAAAATTACTTTTCCTCATTTTCTTCCGGAATACAGGCCATTTCATCCCATGGAATTGAAGAGTATTCCAGGAAAGCATTAACCGTAAAAATGGTGGCTATACTGGAGGAAATGAAATCCGGGAATGGTAAATAAATGGTATTCCGGAGTACGCATAATTTAATATTACTTTGCATATTGTATATTTGAAGTCAATCACCAATGTTAAACCGGAATGCTTAAAATTTTAACCGTCATAGGTGCCCGCCCGCAATTCATCAAAGCTGCCGCTATCAGCCGCGCAATAAGGACCCAATTTTCCTCGAATGTAAAGGAAGTCATTGTGCATACCGGTCAGCATTACGATCCGGAAATGTCGGATGTGTTTTTTCAGCAACTTCACATTCCTAAAGAAGATTATAATCTTGAAGTAGGATCGGGGAGCCATGGCATGCAAACAGCGAAGATGATAACGGCTATCGAGGATGTGCTTTTTTATGAAAAGCCGGATGGCATTATTCTTTACGGAGATACCAACAGCACATTGGCAGGAGCGGTAGCTGCTTCTAAATTGCGGATTCCTATTATTCATATTGAAGCGGGCATGCGTTCGTTCACCAAGGAAGTTCCTGAAGAGATCAACCGTATTATGTGTGATCATGTTTCTACTTTGTTATTTACACCAACACATACAGGAGCAGAGAACCTTTACAGGGAAGGATTTTCTCGCGATAACTCAGGGCCTTATCATGTCGATAATCCGAAAGTTATCCCTTGCGGGGATATTATGTACGATAACAGTTTATTTTTTCGTGATGTTGCATTAAAGCAATCCACCATTCTTAAAGACCTTGGCTTGACTCCGCTTTCCTATACACTGGTTACCGTGCACCGGAATAATAACACAGACGATATCAGTCGCCTGGAACGTATTTTTAACAGTTTTGAAACGCTGACTGCAGCTGCAGGTGCCCGTTTTGTAGTCCCCTTACATCCTCGCACTAAAAAAATGATTGGTAACGTTGATGGTTTGATGGAGAGAATTAACAGCAATAAAAATATCCTGATTTCACCACCCGCATCCTATCTCGATATGATTGCGCTGGAAGCCCATTGCGACATGATTATCACTGATTCGGGCGGGGTACAAAAAGAGGCCTATTATTTCGAAAAACCCTGCATTATACTCCAGGCAGAAACCCCCTGGGTAGAACTGGTGAAGAACGGCTGCGCTAAACTGGCTGATGCCGACAGCAATGCCATTGAAAGTGCATATTACTATTTTAAAAAACCGGAAACAAAGCTGCATTTTATTCCGGTGTTTGGTGATGGTAAAGCAGCGGAGTTTACGGTGGGGAAAATTTTGGAGTATATCAGGTGATTTCCTATTATTGTTCAATAGTTGCATGACGGAAAATCTAATAAAGCTGATCGTGGTTTGTATCAATCGGTATTAGATAATTGACAAGAAATGAATTTTATAAGCCAAAATTATATTTTATAATTCTTGAAAAAGTTCTATTTTATGAAAAATCGATTTTCGGCTTTATTACTTACAATCTTGTTAATTGTGCTTTTGAATCTTAATCACATCTTTGCTCAAACATACTCCTGGAGCCAGTTAAACGATTTTAGCGGAAGTGTGCGATTTGGTGTTTTTAGTTTTGTAATTGACAATTATGGGTATATGGGAGGTGGCTATGCGAATGGTATAAGTGTAAATGATTTCTGGCAATACAATCCCGCAAATGATAATTGGACTCAAATGAGTGATTGTCCGTTACCAGTACGGGCAACGGGCAACTTTACTTTGAATGGTCAGGGATATGTTGTTTGTGGGCTGGTCAATGGCAGCACTATTGTAGGTAATGTTTTTGCATACGATCCGGTTAGCAATATCTGGTCTGCTAAAAATAACTTTCCGGGTGTGGCAGTTTATGGAGGTGCGAGTTTTGAAATTAATGGTAAAGGTTATTATGGAGTTGGTAACGGAGGGAGTGCCTCAGGACCGTATTATACCGCCTTTTATGAATATAATCCCGTAACTGATAGCTGGAATCAAAAGGCACCATTTCCTGGTAATCCTCGATATGGAACTTTTGGACTTTCTATAAGCGGTATGGGATACGTAGGTTTGGGTGGAGATGATGGCCTAAATTTAAACTATAACGATTGGTACCAATATGATCCTATTAGTAATAATTGGACCCAGAAAGCGTTTTTCACAGGCTCTGGTCGGAAGTATGTAGCAGGCTTTGTGCTCAATGATATTGGGTTCGTTGCAAGTGGTAATATCGATTCTTCAACCATGGCAAATGATTTTTACAATTATGATCCGATAGCTGATGCATGGACTACACTCCCAAATTTCAGTGGTATTGGCAGGTGGGCAGCAACAGGTTTTGCCATTGGTGATATCGGGTACTTTGGTACCGGACAAGATGGCATAAATTATCTCCGTGATTTTTGGAAATATTCTCTTGATTCATCAACTTCTATTGATGAAATTGTGTTGAACGATATTTTAATTTATCCAAACCCCTTTTTAAATAGCTTGACATTGATAAGTAATCAATTTGATTCTTTAGAAAGCATCGATATTGTTAATACAGAAGGAAAATTTATGATTTCAATACCATTTTATGCTAGAAATTCAAATTCCTATCTGATAGACATGTCAAAATTTAGTACGGGTATGTATTTTATCAAAATGAATTTTGTTAACAGTATCGTGACGAGTAAGATTTTCAAATTGTGAGTTCCTTATTCATATAATTTTATTCCTCTGAAGAATAATTTGCCGAGTGGTATCAAAATTTAATTGAATTGAATCTTAGCAATCGGCTCCTATTTCTATCATCTTTTCACTAGACTCAGAAATCTTGTCGGTATGCTATTTACTTTCAACATTCTAATCCAATATTTTTATTTATCTTGCATGCTAAATTTGACATTGTATTATGTGCGGCATAGTCGGAATTATCGATTCTAAACAATCACATCAGGCCAACATGGAGCTTTTGAATTCCATGCTAAAGGTACAGCATCACCGTGGACCTGATGCGACTGGTACCTGGACGGATGAGCATATTTTTTTGGGCCATAATCGCCTGAGCATAATCGATCTTAGTGAAGCCGGCAATCAACCGATGCATTATAAATCCTTTTCGTTGCTTTTCAATGGTGAGATTTATAATTATATAGAATTAAAAAAAGAACTGGAAGCACTAGGGCATGTTTTTGTTTCTCACTGTGATTCAGAAGTGATTCCGCATGCATTTGAAGAATGGGGCACCGATTGCGTGAAACGGTTTGTAGGGATGTGGGCATTTATTATCTGGGATAAAAAAAACCAATCGCTGTTTGCTTCCCGCGATCGCTTTGGTATAAAGCCATTTTATTACCTGCACGAAGGAGAACGGTTTGTTTTTGCCTCAGAAATTAAAACACTCAAATCATCACCCTTATTTTCGAATGATATTAATGTAGCGCAGGTCTCGCGTGGATTGCAAATGGGATGGTTGGGATATCATGATGAAACTTATTATACAAAAGTAAAGGCTTTGCCTGCCGCACATAATCTCATTTTCGATAAGCAAGGCATTCGCGTTGAGCGATACTGGGACATAGAAACCGGACAGTATAGTAGTTTATCGTTCGAGGAAAAATGTGATACTTTTTATAACTTATTTGCCGACAGCATACGCATTCACATGCGTAGTGATGTTCCTGTGGCCAGTTGCCTGAGTGGCGGTCTCGACAGTTCTGCAATTGTATCCATGGTCCAGGTACTGCATCCGGGAATGAAGTATAAATCATTCAGCATTTATTATGAAGGCGATGGTGATGTTGATGAACGCCCCTTTATCAGGGAAGTGATAAAAAAATACCCGGCCATTGAACCGCATTACTTTTCTCCTTCTGAAAAAGAAGTGCAACAGGAGTTTCATAAAGCACTTTATCATGCCGATGTGCCTGTAACAGGGAGCTCATTTATTTCGCAATATTTTTTGATGCAGTTAATTGCCAAGAATGGAATAAAGGTGGTGCTTGATGGACAAGGAGCCGATGAATACCTTGCCGGTTACATGCATTCTTTTTATCGTCTGATAGCAGGCATGCTTCGCAGCACTGATGTAGCTGCAGCTTTTGGTGAGACTATTCGCGTGAACCGGCGTATTAACAACAGTGCTACTAAAACCGGTGCACACTTTGCAAAATCACTCTTGTCGGCTACTAAAAATGAGCAGCAGCTTTATGCCCTGGAGTATAGCAGGTATTATCCATTTCTTAGCAACACAACATCCTCACCGGCACCTTTTATTTTACAGGAGAAAAGCGGGAGCCGGCTTGACCAATTTCTCTACCACCTGTTGTTCACTACCAGCCTGCCATCGTTACTTCATTACGAAGACCGTAATTCCATGGCATTTTCCATTGAATCACGCGTGCCATTTCTCGATCACCGGCTGGTAGAGTTTGCATTTACGCTGCACGATGACGATAAAATAAAAAAGGCAGAAACCAAATATATCCTCCGCGAATCGTTGAAAAGAATATTGCCTGCTGCTATTTATGCCCGTAAAGACAAAAAGGGATTTGTTACTCCCGGCGAAAATAAATGGCTTCGTGGACCGCTCAACTTCTTACTTAATCCATCCCATCAGCTTCCCGGTTTCATAAACAAAGAAAAAGCCAACCGTATTTTTGCTGATTATAAAAACGGTGATAACAGCAAAGCCACCCTGGTGTGGCGTTTGGCAACATTAGGAGAATGGCTGAAAAGTTGACCTGTGGTATTACACCAGGCGTTTACCTATGCAATATTGATATTTTTAAGCACTAAATTCTTATGCCCGTTCCTTTTAATATTTTGCACAACGCAGGCTTTGCTTTTAATAATTGTCAGGTTTTTTTTAACTTGCAGCAGTTGAAATATGCCTGATAATCGTAATCAGGATGTCAATGAATCCCGGTTCGAATCTTAACTTTCATCACAACCCCATTCTGTCTCTAAATTGAAAGCAATTGTTTATACCCGATACGGAGGTCCTGAAGTTTTACAACTGAGTTATGTAGAAAAACCGGTACCAAAGGAAAATGACGTGTTAGTTAGGGTTCATGCTGCTTCCATCAATGATTGGGACTTTGGATTAATGCAGGGAGATTTTGTGAATCGAATGCTGAATGGATTTTTAAAACCTAAACGCATTATTCTTGGATCCGACATTGCCGGGGAGGTTGAAGCTGTGGGCAGCAAAGTAACCCGGTTTAAAGCAGGTGACCTTGTTTATGGTGATTTGAGTGGCAGATGGGGTGGATTTGCTGAATATGCTTGTGCTTCAGAAGCAGCACTTGCACTCAAGCCTGCAAGCATGAGTTTTGCCGAAGCGGCGGCTATTCCACAGGCAGCAATGCTTGCCGTACAAGGTCTTTTAGATTGCGGTAATTTGCAAAAGGGTCAATCACTGCTTATAAACGGTGCCGGTGGAGGAGTTGGTACTTTTGCTTTACAAGTTGCAAAAATATATGGTGCCACTGTTACCGGAGTTGATAGTACCGCAAAACAAGAGCTAATGCGTTCGATGGGATTCGATTTCGTAAAAGATTATTCCGAAGAAAATTTTATTAAAACCGGATTGCAATATGACCTTGTTCTGGATGTTAAAACCACACATTCTCCCTTCGATTACAAACGAATACTGACTTCTCAAGGGACGTACGTTACCGTTGGAGGGCACATCAGCCGGTTGTTACAGGTGTTTCTCCTGGGTCCGTTAATTGCCATGACAACTAAAAAGAAAATCCGCATTGTTTCCCTCAAGCCAAACAAGGATTTAGCTTATATAAACGATCTATATACAGACGGTAAAATTAAACCCGTGATAGACGGACCCTATCAACTGAATGATTTTCGGGAGGCCTTCCGGCTTTTTGCTAAAAGCAATCACAAGGGTAAAGTGGTTATTATTTTCTGATAACTTCAACCTTCGAAAAAAATTACAAACAAAGATTTGCGTGCAAGTTTGGAGAGTAACCGGGAAATTTATATCTTTCCTGTATCATTGTTATTAATCTTTTTATACGGGCTTGTATGAAATTATTTGTCTGTGTCTTCATAATCATTTTTTTTCTCACATCTGAGTTGAATGCACAGGCTACTTCATGGGAATGGGCCCAGAGTGCCGGGTCTACCAAGTTTGATGCAGGCAGTGCCATTACTGATGATGCAAGTGGAAATATTTTTGTTGCCGGAACCTTTTCCGATTCTGCTACGTTTGGCAATGCAACATTGATAGCAGCAGGTAGCCAGGATGTTATGGTGGTGAAATATGATCCATTTGGTGGAATTATCTGGGCAAAAGGATTCGGTGGTGCCTTGTCAGATCGCGCCTTCGGAATCAGCACGGATAATGCACGTAACGTTTATGTAACTGGGTCTTCCAACAGTCCTGAATTGATTTTTGCCGGAGATACACTGTATACTTGCGGTTTTTATATTGCCAAATTAGATTCAATGGGCAACGAAGAATGGATAAGAAGTTCAACCGGACTGAGTGATGTTTCCACAGGTAATGCCATAGATGCCGATTACTTGGGAAATACGTATGTTACGGGTAAATTTAACAGTGATTCACTGAGCTTCGGAACAATAATATTATTGAATAATGGCATTGAAGATATGTTTATCGCACGCTATGATGCATTAGGAAATTTTTTGTGGGCAAGAGATGGTGGTTACACTGGCAGTGAATATGGTAGTGGTGTAAGCATTGACAATTCAGGCAGTGCATGCGTAACAGGAACTTTCTGGGGCGATTCCATTACCTTTGGAAACACCACCCTTTACAATGCAGGATCGGTGAATGTGTTTACCGTTAAATATGATGTACTCGGAACTGTTTTGTGGGCAAAAAGTGCAAACAATGTTTCCGGTATAAGTGGGATTTGGGCAGGCGCCATCGTGGCCGATGGATCAGGTAATATGTACATAACAGGTACACTGGCCGGATTTGGAGTATCGTTTGGAAACTATACTTTAAGCACAAGCGGACAGGGAGATGTTTTTGTGACAAAGTACGGACCCTCAGGGAATGTGTTGTGGGCGCGAAAGGGAGGAGGAAATGCTAATGAATACGCCAATGGAATAAGTTTTGACAGCGATGGAAATTCTTATGTTACCGGCACATATGAAAGTGCTTTTTTTGTGTTTGGAACCACAACAATTTATAATTCGGGAATACGGAATGTTTTTGTTATGAAGTTTGGTCCTTCCGGAATTCCTCTTTGGGCAACGAATGGTGAAGGAAATTACTCTGACTGGGGGCAGGCAATTTGCACTACCATAAATAACGAAACTTACCTCACGGGCGAATTTCGAAGTCAAGGCATCACTTTCGGAACCATTGATTTATCCAATGCTACTTCCGACAGTGTTGCTGATTATTTTATTGCCAAACTTGGTATCTCTGTTGCATTACCGGCAGAAATATATTTTCCCAACAAATTAATAACTTATCCCAACCCCTTTACTCATGAAATTACAATTGTGATTCAAAATAGCGAAGTGAGTCTTGATAACGTTTACTTAACTGATGTGATTGGCAGACCTGTAAACTATAATTACATAGGTTATAAAAGTAGTACTACCACCACCCTTGATGTGAAACAGCTTCGGCAAGGAGTTTATTTTTTGAAAATAATCATTGATGGGGATCCAGTGGTAAAGATGGTCATTAAGGAATAATGCTTTTGACAGTATTAATGACAAATTTATGATAAGAAAAATATTTGATCCCGGTAACTATTCCAATAAAATATCGATTACTTTATTGGTGCTTCGGATAACAGTAGGAATAATGATGCTAACTCATGGCATAGGAAAATTTACCATGTTGTTTGGTGATGAACCCATCAAATTCGCTGATCCGATTGGAGTAGGGGTGACCACATCATTAGCGCTTACAGTATTCGCAGAGGTGGTTTGCTCGTTGTTGTTAATTGCAGGGCTTGTAACAAGATTAGTTGTCTTACCTCTGCTTTTTACCATGTTAGTGGCGATTTTTATCGTTCATAAAAATGATGGTTTTGGTAAGCAGGAACTTCCATTGTTATATGCTGCAATTTATGCAGTCATTGCAATTGCCGGTGCCGGAAAATACTCTCTGGATAATTTGGTTTATCAAAAATTACATACCGGTAACAACAATTAATATGTTATTTTTATTATTGTAACTAATAGTGATATTAAGATGCTGAAAAAATCGCATAATTTACTGCTTTACTGGTTTACTGCTACAAATCTGTCTTCTCAGTGATCATGGACTCCTGTAAACAATAATTATAGGCTTCAAAAACTCCTGCTATTTTGCGATTTCATCCTTCAATACGAAAGTATATTCCGGCAAAAATTTTTATAAGAAGTGATTGAAGGGCGATGAAGTGGTCCTGTGAAGTTTTTTTTGATAATTACCTCTGAAAAATTAAAAACAAGACCCGATTTTTTCCAAATAGATAGCGCAATGAATTAATGTATTAATTGTTATATTTGCTGTTGAAATTGAGTGAATTAACGATACAAAAATCAAAATTGTGCTTCCATATATCTGGCCCGCGAGCATAAAACTATACTTTTCACTTTTCGCTATTCTTGTCCTAAATACTTCCTTTTTTATACAGAATGAAACTCAACTTGTCGTTCCCACCACAAATAAAGATTTATCATGGATAAAGCCATACAGCAGCATCTATGAATTGTTCAACCAGGATCAATGGGAACAAAATCCTACACGGTCTTTTGACAGCCTGGGTGTACATCTTACTAAAAAAGGTTATCATCCTGTAAATGCCTCTCACTATGCTCTTTTTTGTTATGATGAGTATAGGGTAACCAGGGATGAGAAATTTAAGAAAGCTTTTTTAGCTCAGGTAAACTACTTACGTGATTGTTCCAAGTATCATAATTTTGAAGATTTAAGGGTAGGTTATCCATACATGATTACTTTTCATGACCTCAAACCTCCCTGGTATTCCTCACTGGCTCAAGGTGAGGCCATTTCTGTGCTGATAAGGTATTATGCATTAACTCTTGATAAGTCAGTGTTGCCGCTTATTGTTCAAATTAAAAACTTTATGGTTCATCCCATAGAGCAGGGAGGATGCTTAAGTAAGTTAAAAGATGGAAGTGAATGGCTGGAAGAATATCCTAATTCCAAACAGGAATTGCATAATTTTTCAGGCTATTATATTGCTGTATTGGCATTAGGAGAATATGCTCAACTCTTCCCTGGAGATACTGCTACTTACAACCTATATAAAAGAACGCTTGCTAATGGCAAGAAAAACAACAAAACCTATGATACAGGTTCTGGCATTTTGTATAACCTGGGTGATAAAAGACTTTGTTCACCGCCATATCTAAAATGGATGACGAATTTAATGCATCATATGGCTGAGTTTACTGAAGATGATTTCTTTAAGTATCAGTATATGATATGGTCAACCTATTCCTCCGGTAAAGATTATATTGACGTTGGAGTAAAGAAGGATTATTATAACTGGTCGGTTCCCATTACTAAAAACGCCGAAAATAAATTTGTATGTTTAAATTCTAAAACTGTATCGGTGCCTTATTCATCCGTTAAAGAAATGAATGATGGAAATTATTCTGTTAAAGGCAACTCTGCATTTGACGGTAATTTAAGAACATTTATCAAACTTTCAAGACACGATACCATAAATAAAGAACGATCAGTTTCCTTATCTTTCACAAAAAATATTGAAACTAATCACATTGCATTGAATTTGCAAAAGGATTCAGTTAAAAGCAATAACTATAAATTTTTAATTTATTACAAATCTGAATTGGACGATAAATGGAGAAAAGTTAAAGATTTGAAAGTCGAAGCACTCAACGATAAAGGTTTTAGTTTTAATTTTGAAAAAACGATCTTTAACCAGCTAAAAATTGTTTACGATATCAGCAGCGAGTCTCCTCTTATCCTCAATGAATTAAAAATATCTGATAATATTAATGTGGAAGATCCCGAGTATATGTTTTATAAAACTGGGATGTATGAAGTGAATGGAGCATCGATTAATGTCACATGCAATTTTGATTCAGGTATTCGCCATTGGATTTTTTTCCGGAGCGCAGCAACCAAAAAAGAATTGGATAAAAGCCCGTTTCTTGCCGACAAGCCATATCGTGACAATAGGTTTATTTTAGACACTAATAATAAAGTAGTTGAATTTTTGATCATCTGCGACTTTAAACCTCAAAGCAGTGGTATCCATTCCCTGGTAGTGAAATGATTTCATAATATTGCCAGGGATGGCACATTTAAAATGCATAATCCGGCAAAACACGGCATGATATTTCCTCTATATTTTAAAAAAAATATTATGGATAAGCTCGAATTAAAAGGTAAATGGAACGAAATGAAAGGTAAAGTTAAACAGGCTCATGGTGACCTTACTGATGATGATTTACGTTATGAAGAAGGCAAGGAGGATGAGTTACTGGGAAGACTTCAAACAAAGCTTGGTAAGACAAGAGAGGATGTTGTTACCTGGTTAAAATCTTTAGGATAACATTTTCATTTATTTTAAAACTGTAGATTGTTGTGGAACTTTTTACACAATAATGGGCTTATGAAATGGTGAATAATAGTATTTATTTCCAAGTCATGAGCTTTTTTTAAGACTTTCCGGGCTTCCTTCGAAACTTTTTTGTTTATAGCCTCTTTTAACAATACTATTTTAAATTCTTATACTTTTTGTTATGAATCTAAATACTCCTAATGATAACCCCCAGGATGATGAGGTGACTGCCGGTAAGCATATTAGTTACTGGACTGATTCCGTGTCCCCGGATAACTATTCTCCACTAAAGGAGAACTTTGAGACAGATGTAGTTATCGTTGGTGGGGGACTGGCAGGAGTAAGCACAGCATATTGCCTGGCTCGCTCGGGTAAAAAAGTGGTTCTAGTTGAAGATGGAAATATTGGTAGTGGTGAAACCGGCAGGACAACGGCTCACCTGGTTACTGCACTTGATGATCGGTATTATGACCTACAAAAAATCTTTGGTGAAGAAAAAACTCGTCTGATTGCAGAGAGTCACCGGTCTGCCATCGATTTCGTTGAAGAGGTTGTAAAAACTGAAGCTATTGATTGTGGTTTTGAGCGGGTGAACGGATTTTTGTTTCTTCATCCCAGCGACAAACCTGATTCTCTCGATAAGGAGTTAGAAGCAGCTATAAATGCCGGTGTTCAAATTGAAGTAATAAATGAAATTCCGGGCTTGACAATACAGAAATCCGGACTTCGGTTTTTGAACCAGGGACAGTTTCATCCATTGAAATTCACGGATGGAGTTTGCAAGGCTATCATTAGAATGGGCGGAAAAATTTATACAGGAACACATGCTGCCGAAATTAGTGAACAGGGCATTGTGACTTCGGATGGTTTCACCGTTAATGCAAAGCATGTAGTAGTTGCTACTAACAGTCCTGTTAATAATCTTTTTGTAACATTTGGAAAACAATATGCTTATCGCACTTATGTAATCGGTGCATTAGTAGCTAAAGGTAAACTTCCCAAAGCACTCTGGTGGGATACCGGAGATTTTGATTCCGATCCGCAGGTTCCTCCATATCATTATATCCGCGTTCATCCTTATAACGATCAATTCGATTTATTGATTGCGGGAGGAGAAGATCATCCAACCGGTGATATATCTAAAACCGGTGTTTCTGAACAAAACCGGTACAAACTGGTAGAAAACTGGACCCGCCGTCATTTCCCTATAGGTGAAATCATTTACAGGTGGTCAGGTCAGGTAATGGAACCCATGGATGGCGTGGCTTTTATTGGCAGAAATCCTCATGATAAAGAAAATATATATATCATCACGGGTGACTCAGGTAATGGCATGACTCATTGCACTTTTGCAGGCTTATTAATTACCGATCTCATAAATGGTGTTGAAAATAAATTTGAAAAATTATATGATCCCGGTCGGTTTAGCTTTTCCCAGATCGGAAGTTATTTAAAGCATTCCATTAAAGATAAGATATCATTCCTCGGGCAGTTACCTAATTTTAATGATACCAGTGAACTGGATAATCTGAAAAATGGTGAAGGCAGAATTGTCGATATGCTTGAAGAAAAATTTGGTGCATACCGTGATAAGGATGGCAGGCTATCAATTGTTTCTGCCCAGTGCACTCATATTAAATGCAGCGTAGCATGGAATGCCGATGAACTCAGTTGGGATTGTCCTTGTCATGGCAGCCGGTTTACTTATGATGGGAAAGTCATTAACGGACCTGCCAATGTTGATTTACCTTCCTATGCTCTAATTGGTAATAAACTGGAAAAAAAATAATATTATGGGTTGGATCTACTCAGCAATAGCGGTTTTAGGAATGACAGCCATTTTTGGAATGTATCTATTATCACTTATTTTAAGAAATAAGTCAACACCCAAAGGTGTAACAATCATCCATGGTGTTATGGCGTCCATCTCACTTGTTTTACTCGTTATTTATTGTTTCAGTGATACTCCATCACCGTGGGTAAGTTTCATAGTTTTAGTGATTGCTGCAATCGGAGGATTTTATATAAACTTTAAAGATATAAGTGGCAAACCGGTTCCCAAGTGGTTTGCAGTGGTGCATGGATTAATTGCTGTGGCTGGGTTTGGCTTGCTAATCTGGTTTGCATGGAGTATCAATTAAAAATTTTTCCTTGAGATGTTTATTTTATTATTTTTGTTTAAAACATTTCTGCAATGAAAAAATTATTACTCCTCTCGCTAATTTTTAATTTCGTAATAATTGTAGTGAATGCCCAGAATTTTGAAGGCAAAATGACATTTAAAAATACGTATACCAGCAAATTACCGCAAGTCACCAATGAACAATGGAATACCATGATGGGAAGTATTCAGGAATACTGGATAAAAGATTCCGCTTATAAATCGGTCACAAATGGAACTATTATGCAATGGCAATTGTATAATCCTGTCGAAAATCGCCTTTACAACAAGATGTCGAATTCAGAGAGTGTGTTGTGGATGGATGGTGATAAGAATGATGATGAAGTAATTTCTGCAGTAATAAACAAGGGAGTAGTTGAGATCCAGGGTTACCTGTGTGATGAATTAATTCTGACCTGCAAAAAAAGTGTTCAGAAATATTATTTCAATTCAGCATTTAAAGTTGATGCTTCACTGTTCATTAAGCATAAATTTGGAAATTGGTATGATATTGTTTCTCGCACCAATTCATTACCCCTTAAAAGTTATATTCAAAATGCTCAATTTATTATGGAAGGTATCGTAACAGAGATCACACCCATGAAACTGGAAGCTTCACTTTTTGAATTGCCTGAAGGAATTCCTATTGCCAAAATGCCGGAATAACAAACAAGCTTATGCTGCAAATTTTAGTTGGAGTACTGCCAAAGCGCGCTCGTTAATCAGAGATTTGGCGAGAAAGTTTAATTTGGTATCTGCCTGTTGTTCTTCCTCCAGGATACTCCTTAATTTCGCTGCAATGGCAGTGTGTCCAAGCATGTCAGCATAGGTTGCGGCAGAGCCATAACCTGATATTTCATAATGTTCTACCTTTTGCACACCGGCAATAATAGCAGCATCCATTGCTTCTGCTGTGGCATCCTTATTCATTACCGCATTCGCTTCATCAATTATACCCTGAATGCCATTATTGAAATCACCGTCAGGCGGGATGTTGAACTGTTTAGCAATATATTCCATTGCCACAAGGTGTTGCTGGGTCTCTGCAAGATGAAGTGCAAGGTTCTTTTTTAATCCCAGATTATGAGCTTTGTCAATCATTTTTGGAATAGCATCAACCAGTAGTTTTTCAGCACTCCACATTACCTGGATTTCGTGAAGGAAAAGGTCTTTTAAATCTTTTATTTCTGTCATGTTTTTATAAATTAGTGAATGAAATTAATTGTCAAGTCCCGGCTTTAACACCACCTTAACGCAATCATCTGTTTTGTTCTTGAACATTTCATAAGCTTCTGAGGCCTTGCTAAGCGGTAATTTATGGGTGATAATATCATCCAGCACCACTTTGCCACTTCTTACATTTTCAAAGCACTGATCAATGTATAAGTGTGTCTGAGCCTGTCCGAACTGTAGTGTTAACCCTTTATCAAAAATCCGGTGAATCGGGAAATTGTCATAAGGACTGGCATATACACCAACAACAGATATAATTCCATTTCTTCTAACAGCTTCCGTACACATTTCAATAACTTTCATTGTACCTTTTTCAAAATTGACAACGGTTTTCACTTTTTCAAGAAAATTGCGGTTTGCTTCCATCCCAACAGCATCTATTGCTACATCAGCTCCCCGACCTTCTGTCATTGATCTTATTTTTTCCATCAAATCGTCATCATTTGCATCCAGGATGTCAACATTGTTGACCTTTTGAGCCTTATCGAGACGGTATTGAAGAGGGTCAACAGCAATAACTCTTTTTGCTCCATGTACCCAGGCTGCTTTTTGCGCCATCAAACCAACCGGCCCACTACCAAAAATCACTACGGTGTCACCTTGCTTAACTTTTCCCCATTTAACGGCACTCCATCCTGTTGGAAAAATGTCAGTCAAAAAAAGTACTTGCTCATCACTGTATTCATCCCGTACTACAAAAGGTCCGACATTAGCCTTAGGCACTCTTACATATTCTGCCTGCCCACCGCTATAACCGCCATAAAGATCAGTATAGCCGAACATGGCACCACCCTTGCCTTTTAACAGGTCGCCTTCGGGACCGTAATGATCTGGATTGGTATTTTCACAACTGGGATGAAAGCCTTGCTGGCAAAAGAAGCAACTGCCGCATGATATGCTAAAAGGTACCACAACACGGTCTCCTACAGTTATTTTTTTTACGTTCTTCCCTGTCTCCACAACAATGCCCATGAACTCATGGCCCAGAATCATATCTTTTAGCTGGGGTACAAACCCGTTATAAATGTGCAGATCAGAACCACAAATTGCTGTTGAAGTTACTTTAACT
This sequence comes from Bacteroidota bacterium, assembly GCA_030855635.1. Lineage (GTDB taxonomy): Bacteria > Bacteroidota > Bacteroidia > AKYH767-A > OLB10 > JADKJB01. The sequence goes on from JALYQW010000059.1 coordinate 25,632, forward strand.
ATTATATCATCCTGGTCAATGATTGTGGGATCAGGAACATTATCGACACTTATGTCCCCAATTTTGTGAAATACTGCTGCTTTCATTGAATTTTTTCGAATTATTTGTTATAGATATTACTCTTTTTAAACTCCGTTTTGATTGTTGACAGATTTCCTTAGTTGGAAATGAATTCTACAAACGTTAAAATCCATTCGCGAAAAATGAATTGTTATGGAGCCCAACAGTTTAGAAGGAAAAAGCATGCCGAATATACAATCACCTGCTATTTTGCAGAAAAGTATTTCAGTACACGAATGGAAAAATAATTTTTCGTTTTTTAAAACAGTTTTTGAAAGTCAGGAAATACCAGGAATGATGATTTTTTACCCGAGGTACCAGATTCGCAAATGTCCCCACCATAATTGCCTGCTGGACTCTCGTTTTGAATTAATAGGCTGGTATCAATCGGAACATTACTATGGAATTATTGAAATGGAACCAATGTGGAGTATTTCCACCGGTATTGAGAAAAAATTTCTCTCTGAAAGGGTAAGCGTGAAAGTCCTTGTGAATGATGTTTACTATAAAAGCAGTTTCAGAGGAAGAACCAATTACCTCAATCAGGATTTTGAAATCAATTCTGCCGATGATCCCCTGTTTGTTAGAATAGTTGCAAGTTACCGCTTTGGATAGACAACCGTAAAACAAGCGCGACGCAGAACAACAGGCGCTGAAGAGGAGCGGGGGAGAATTAATAAGGACTAATAGTGTTGTTTGATTAAGTTTGATTCCCGGCAGGCATGAGTGGAACAGTGGTTCAGTTCCATTCACCCTGACGGTGTAATTTGTATTTATCGGTCTTAATTAATTGTGTTTTTCATTAAGTTGTTTGCTTTTTTTGTCCCGAAAGGGGAAAAATTATATGCCAGTGAAAGTGCTACAAAACTTCCTCTATTAATAAAAGTGTGGGTGTAATCCTTGTTAGCTACCGTATAATTTACAGTGGATTCAGATATCGTGGAAAGTCCCTGGTTGCCCTGGAATGTAAAGCTGAGTGAGTTACCTTTACGGAGTAGTTTTTCCATTCCTATCATCCAGGTCAGAGCAGGTGATACCGTGGATTTTGTACGAGATGTTGCTGTAATGTAAGTGTCGGTAATATTGGCGGCTTCATAAGATTTTATTTCTCCACGGGATTCGGATTCCCAGTTATTGTCAACTCCCCTGACTGATGCGCCGGCTCCAAAAATAAATCGGACATTACTGCAGTTCGGTGCTGTGTTCATTACCAGCATAAAAGGAATACTTGAAATATAAGAACTGGTGTTGATGTCATCTTTTTTACAGAATGGTTTCAGCAACGAATAGTCTTCTGCGATACTGTAGCTGAAACCGGTTTTTGCAAATGTCAGACCGGTTTGAAAAGATAACTTTTCACAAATGCGGTAACGGAAATTCAATGAAAGGTTATGGGATTGGATGGGATTGCTGGAAAAAAGACCATTGGCGTCTTCATCGCCTGCATTAAACTTCGAAATGTTGGTAACGGCACCAGTTCCAAGGCTCATATTCCATTTGGATTGTGCAGAAACAGAAGTTGTAATGGCTATTAATACTAAAAGTATAAGGAGATTTTTCATGATAGTGGGATGTTTTTGAGGATATAACAGACGAAGTGATGAATTAGTTTTAAGCCGCACTTTAAGCACCTTAAATTTAGTCAAAAACTATCTTAAATGGGAATTTATTTTATTTCAGCCTTTCCTGAAATAATTCTTGCGATAAAAAGCCATTACCATTACCCTCACCGCATTAGATTCCACCCCGTTGGCAACAAATGCGACTTCTCAACCCTGTTTGATCATTTTATTGATTTTGAAGCCCATTATTGCATCATTGAAAGCAATATTCCCAAAATTAATTTCTGCACAAAATAAAAATTTAACAGTTTTATTTCTTTAAATATTAGTATCTGATTCTTTTAAATCACCTTTTTTAACTGCATCAGTGAATTTAGAACCTTCCCTTTCGGAGGTAATCTTAGTTACAACACAGTACCCTGGTTCTATGTGATGCGTAATCGGCCCATACCGGCAGTAACAAAAGATTTATTGAATATCAGAATTAATTTTTTACAAATTTCTGCGTTGCAATGGAACTTCCTGCTGCATCATGAATTGTAACAAAGTAATTTCCTGCTACCAGTGATGTTATGTTAAACGAAAATGAATTACTTCCTTTTGTTAAACTTCCTGAATAAAGTTGTTTAATTTCTTTACCTTCCATAGTGTAAATGATGATGGTTATTAATCCATCACTGCCTGCATTAAAATCAATGCTTACACGTTCTTCGGATGGATTAGGATAAAGATTTAAATCAACATCAGCAGCCTGAATTTCATTTACCGATACTCCTGACGATACTGTTAATTCTCCGATCCATGTCCGTGTTGTGTGATTAACCAGCGAGTAGGAACCGTTTACCCAAACCCATCCTGGCATGTTGTATCGCGTTTGACAGCCTGTATAATCACCCCACCTTTCATTTCCTACCAGCATGTTTGTGTAACTCATTCCTGTTTTAATTATAGTTAACGGGGAATACAAACCTGCACCATCGTATTTAAAAGCAGCCGTACCGGGAAACAAAGTGGGTGATGACATCAGTACGCTGATCACGGCAGTATTGTCAGCAGGGCCGGTTCCTGCATAGGCAATATTCGGATACGCAAGGTCGAGTGTGTCATTAACATACAGTGAAGCATTGATTGTAGGGACGCTCTGCAAATCCATAGTTCCATGATAAATTACCACCTGGCCGGATGTTGTATCAAGAGTATTAAATACAAACTGAATTGAATTGTTTTCATAGTAGGCCCCGAGTATTCGCGCATCATTCACAATAAGTGAATCGGCAAAAGGCTGCAGAGCATTTACCGGCATACGATAACCAAGGTTGGAGACTACAGGACTGACCGTTACTGTTGGAGGAGGAGTATTAATAACACCCGAAACCTCAACCAGGAAAATAGTATCGTTTTCAAGAGCGAAATTTCGATTGGAAAGAAAATACTGATTGGGGCCATACGTAGTACTGCCGCCTTTTACAGGACATAAATTTCGCAATGGTTCGTTATTATGCAGGATATCATAGTGCAGTAAAGGATTTAATGTAACACCTGTGTAACCTTCAATTTTTGGAATCTGCCAGATGACAGTCTGGTTAAAACCCGCCTGCCATGTTGAGTCATTATATAATAGGTTGACGGTAATAAAAAGTTCATCATCAGTTACTGAAATCATTGGAAAATCAGTCCATAAATTATTGTTCAGCGGATTTCCCGGGAGGGCATAAAAATTCCAGCCGTTATACGATGTAGAATCCTGTGAAAATCCTAACAGGATGTTGCTGGTCGTATCGGTGAAACCATTCAGGCAAACCATGATAAAACGATTGCTGGAAGGATCATAAAGCACTTTTGGATCAAATTCCTCCTGTTGCAATCCGAGTGAGGAGGTGATGGTATGCAGATTGAACGTGCCATAGGTCATGTTATTTACCTGGTCACGACTCCAGATCGATGTATTGGTAACAGAACACACCTGGTCCCCATTTGAAACGGCTACATCATTATCGTTCGGTACAAACCCTGTAAAAGCATTCCCAAGAAAATTCCTGTAAAGCACAGCCGGATCAGCATTAACAGCAGTGCGCGTGGTATTGGCCGTGCTCCTGTTTGCCCGGTATTTGTTAAGTTCCGCCTTTATCGCGTTAACCGTGGCTCTGTCAGTTCCCGGGTGAGGCTTGGGAAGTACTTTGTATTCCATTGAGGGGTCGAAGTCACCGGGCATTCCCCTTCCGGTGACAACTGCTTTTTCAGAAATGTTAAATGCTTTACTTTTCGAAGTTACCTGGGCGGGTAACATAAGAACTGACAGGCAAAGAAATAAACAGGAAATCAATACTTTTTTCATGAACGATGGGTGTTTAAGGCAAATGTAACAAAACGCCATCTAAATTTACGAATTGGTTATTTCCTTTCGGGAAGGAAATCCGGACAGTTTTTAACCCCGGATTTAAAAAATAATTACATTTGTCACGAAAGCACATCCAAATCAGGAGACAATTCAATCCGGCTTGGCCTTTTTAAAATTATTATGGGTATTGCAAAGGCAGATTGTACGTTTCTTTTTTATGCCAAAACGCTGAATGTAAGTTTTGAAAAAACTTTTACTTTAGGACATTTGCGCTTTTATGCGGAAATTGAGGACATTGCCAAATGCCTTGCAAAATATAAAAATGGCGCAAAGCGTCTTGATGAAGTAGTTTTTAAGGATGTTTATACCGAACCCTTATTTGAAATACTTGGTGCTAACAGTGTTCAGAGCATTGATTATTCCGATTACCAGGGTGCATCCATAATTCATGATCTAAACACACCCATCCCATCTCAACTGCATGACCAGTTTAGTTGCGTCATCGACAGCGGCACTGTTGAACATATTTTTAATTTTCCGGTTGCTATAAAAAGCTGTATGGAGGCTGTGAAAGTTGGAGGACATTTTATAGGAATTACTCCGGTAAACAACCTGATGGGACACGGATTTTATCAATTTAGTCCAGAATTATTTTACAGGATATTTTCAGAAGAGAACGGTTTTAAAATAATTAAGATGCTGGTTACAATTCCGGCTGTTGAAAATAATCCCTGGTATGAAGTTGTTGACCCCAAAATGGTGAATAGCAGGGTAACCGTATCCAACAATCAACCACTGGTACTCATGTATATTGCATTAAAAACATCCCGTAAGGATATTTTTTTAACACCACCGCAACAAAGCGATTATGTAACTACATGGAAAGCCTTTAATGCCAGTAAAGAAACTACCAGTTCACTCACAGGTTCGGGAATGAAAAAAGTGTATCATAAAGTGATGCCCGACAGGTTACAGGGAATTTTAAGAAATATCATTGGTATCTTCCGGAAAAAAGAAATCGTATCCGTTGACCTGGGGATTATTAATCCTGAATATTTCAAAAAAGTAACTCTGTAAAATCACGCCACTCATTTTAACCACTAGTCATTTAAGTGGTGACTCCCGAATTATAGCAGCACAACTCTTTTAACCATCAATGCATCTCCAATTGCAATCCGCAGAAAATAAATACCGGGTGTAAAAGTTTCGGGAATGGAATGATGAAGAGCATGATCTCCTGTACTAAGTTCATTTGAAAATACCATGGCTGAAACTTTTCCGGCAATATCCACTAATTTTATTTCAACAAATGCAGGTTCCTCCACTTTAAACCGAATGTTTAGTTTTTCAATTGCAGGATTCGGGAATACTTGTACAGAATAATTATTGGCAATATCTTCCAATCCTGAAGTTGATTCCGTAACAATTTGTGATGTGGTATAAATAAAATCTCCTGAGGTGCTTCCATTTCCATTGGCCGCATTTCCCGCTGCATAGAAAGTGATATCCCCGGTTCCTGTTACAGGAGCGGTCCAGTTAAATGTGAATGTATGCAGATTGGGTGTAGCCCCGCCATTCAGTTTATGTACAACATTGGTCCGAACATTTCCGCTAATAACTGCTGTGAGTATCCGTGTTTGAACCGCGTTGGTTATGGAAAGCATTCCGCCATTTGCACCGGTGGAACGAAGTGCTTCAAAACCGAATCCAAACAATGAGACCCCGGTTTTGGCAACTGTTACATTAATAGGATAAACCTGGCCCGGAATGTATTCCCAGCCAGTCATGGTAGGTGCATCAATAAGAATTGATCCTCCTCCGGAATTTACAAGATTTCCGTTGTGGCAACCTGAAGTGTTACAGGATGTTTCCCCTGGTGACGCTGTAGCACCAGCACGGCCATCTTCTTTCATAATGGCAGAGAGAAATGAAAGGCTTGAAACAGCCAGAATAATCAGAGTAATTTTTTTCATGATGGAGTTAAACTTATTAAATGGGACAGCTTTAAGGAGTTTTGTAATATTGATTTCGCACTGTTATGATTCAATATGGTTGCAAAGTAAGAACTTGCTGGAAATGCAGTCCACATAAGTTGATTGGAAACTTTCCCCAATCAGTAAATCACAAATTTTTGACTCATCACTTTAGATCCGTTTTGGAGTATCGAACAAAAATAAATTCCGGGAGCAAGATCCAGTGCCTGCAAGCGGGTGTGTGTTTGCTGGAGCCGGATTTTGCGGAGTGTCTTTCCATTGATATCAGTAATTGTAAGCACTGGTTGCGTAGTGAGGAGTTGGTTATCAGCAATGATCATTGCTTCATCGGTGAACACATTAGGAGCAATACTGAAACCGCTTTGCTGCGACAAATTTCTTACTGACAATAATTCTGAAATTGATGCCTTCCAGACACCATTTGCAAATGTGCTTACATACAAGGTCGTGTCAGAAGCAACTGAATTCGCTATAGAAACGTTAACCGGACCAGGAATCGGTGGAAGGAATGACAACCCGAAATCTTCCGATAAATAAATATCAGAAGTAGTAGAAGCTACAACTAATGTGGGGGAAGTGCTTAAATCATCAAAACTTACAGTCGACATTGGGGTCCATGTTGCTCCATTATCGGTAGATAAATAACAACCGGCTGCACCATAAGTAGAGGCCAGCACATTATTTCCAAACGTAGTTATATCGCTTATATATTCACCGGAAGCGGTGGCAAAATTCCAGGTAAAACCTGCGTCTGTTGAAAGATATAAGCCATTTGCATAAGTTCCAACTACAATATTAGGTCCGCTGATACCCACAGAACTCACCTGAGTACCACTCAATCCATTATTCTCCACTGTCCAGTTTACACCAAAATCTCCTGAACGCAAAACACCATTTTGAATTGCAGCGCCCAATACCAGTGAGTCTGAAGCTGTGACTTTAACACAAAAGGAGGGAAGGCCTCCACTCAAAGGAGTAATCACATTCCAGGTTGTACCTGTATCGGCGCTTTTATAAATTCCCAGTTCGTTAGCTGCATAAATATCGGTTCCCTGTGAATGAAAATCAAAGCTGTTTAACAATCCAAGACCTGAAAAATCCCATGTGTTATTCTGGTAAGTGGATATTCCATAAATGGATGCTCCTGCAAACAGGGCATCACCGTGTACCGTTAATCCATCAATTGACAAAGGGGTAATGCCGTCATTCTTTTCAGTCCAGCTCACACCTTGGTTGGAAGTTGAAAATATTCCCCGGCTTGTGCTGGCGAACATTTCTCCATTTTGAATACATAAACCAAAACAGAAATCAACACCAGGTCCTATGATTACTTCTGTCCATGCAGGGGAACTGATAGCTGATTGCATGAGTTTATCATATGTAGCGGCAAATACAGTAGTACCATCAACAAGGAAATCGGTTATTTCGGAATAAAGGATTGGTGAATTAAACGGAATCCAGCTAACACCATTATTAGTCGATTTAACGATGTTGTTCGAGCCATATGCAAATGCAGTTGTTCCATCAGAATAAACAAAATTATAGGGCCCAGGAACGGTTTGGGAAGACAAAGTAAATGTAACACCTGCATCCGTCGAGCGGAAAATGCCATCATCGGTTGCCAAAAACACGGTGTTATCAAACGCTGCAGTAAAGTTTATCACCGAATTGGTAATGTTGGAAATGATCTGTGTCCAGGTCGCTCCCCAATCCGAAGAGCGGTAGAAATAATCACCATCGGTTCCTGCATACAACATTCCGTCTTCAGTGATCATGCCGGTTACATAAACGGCTCCACCAGCTGGATTATCGATTTCAGTCCATGTTACACCGTTATCGAGCGACAGATAGCTTTGAGGGTCTGCGAAAACCACAATGGTATCGCCTGAAGTCGAAATGCGATCGGTTACATTGGAAAGATATAATGCTGGTTCCTTAGCCCAAAGGTTTCCATTATTTGAGGAACTCAATACACCTGCAGAGATACCGGTAAACAACTCCGTTGATGTGGCTCTTATGTAATAACAAGGTTCTCCTTTAAGACCCGTAAGTTGTTGCCATTGCGCATTGGCTTCCCTGTTAAAGGCAGTAAGGAATGTGAGTAAGGATAGCGCTATTAGATGAAGCGTAGAGAATCTTTTCATACTTTTTTGATTTAACATCAAAAGTACAAATTAAGATTAAAAGTTAGTGTAAACAAGTCGAAATAGGTTCAAAAAACCTGGTGTTTTGCTATGTACAAAGGGTCCGACTAGTTCATCGAAACAGGTCTTGATTGGAAGTAGGGGTAATGATAATTGAAAGCTTACCGGAGGTATCCCAGAACTACTTTTTTAGTCACACCAAACGATGGACTTTCAACCCGCAACAAATACAACCCGGATGCAAGGTTGGATGTTTTCAAAGTGACTACATTTAAGCCCACAGTAACCTCTTTATCTAACGAAGTTATTGGCTTTCCTTCAAGTGTATATAAAGTGATTTTAAAACGATCATTGTGAGGTGCTCTTATGAGTACATCCATATGATCAGGAATTCCCTGGATAAGTGAAACATCAAATTCCGGATCCTTTGCACAAGCCCTCACTTTAACCGGGCCGTATTCTGTTGCAGTGCCGTCAAAATCAGTTTGTACAATTTTGTAGTAAGCCGATTCGGAAGTTTCTTCCCTGTCATTGAAGAAATATTCATTCACCGAAGTAGTAGTTCCATTTCCAGCCACTGTTCCAATCGGAATGTATTCAGTACCATTGTTACTCTTCATCACAGTAAAATGATCGTTGTTGATTTCAGATGCAGTCACCCATTTGAGTGCAACAATTTCATCATCACAATCACCGCTGAATTCAAGCAATGTTACAGGCAAAGGATTGGAAAGTCCCGCCAGTGTCCACCAGTTCGTTGGGAAATAGTTGGCATTTAACACATAGGTACCTGTAACAGGATTTGACTGAGTTCCCTGCACAGGAAATTGCCATCCTCCAGGACCAGGAATCCAAGCCTGTGCCCGTGGTGCAACAATTCCGGTCATTTCGGCTGGAGTTACTACAAATGTTAAGTTTGCTGTTGGAGGTGTACCAGTAACCTGCAAATACCAGAACCTGTCGACGGTATAAACACTATTATTGGTGCCGGTAAGATTATTTACATGCGCTACTCCGGGAGGATAAGGAATATTATCAGGAGCGGGAGTATGGTAAGTGGATACAATGAGTGTATCGGCATCGCCGGAAGGCAGATCAAACGTGAATGGTATTGGACTGGTAGCATTATATCCAAATGGAATTTTATGCGGGCCTGTCCGTGTATTGATGATCCATATTACACTTGCAGTACTATCATACACTTCACTTCTTATATAACCGTTAGTATATGTGATTGCAGAAACAGAATCACGTTCGATGATGATGCTGCGCCCACCACCAACAGGATTATGATCATTGTCAAGGTTTAATTCGCCATTAGTAAGAATCAGTTTATTCCTGACTTTCACAGAACGTCCGTCAGGCAAATTGGTAGGATAAACGAATTCGGTATTCGGTGTTCCTGAAAAATTAATTTCGAGGTTATAATATTTTTGAGAAGCAAGCAACGCTGTTCCTAAACCAATTCCTGTCAACACCTGGTTGTCACTGCCATAGTATTCCACAACACTGTTAGGGGCCTGAAGGCGATAGATCATGCCACCGGTGGCATTAATGGCTGCATTTGCAGTAGCATCATACAAGCCTTCCGCACGGGTTAAGCGCAGTCGGCCGGCTGAAATAATTCCAGAATTTGGCTGTAGGTTATTTGAGAACACCTGGTTACCTTTTAAATCGAGTACGGCACCGTCAGATACATACAACATACTGTTCGAATAAGAAGCTATGCTATGGGAACTGATCTGTATGTTTCCAGTATTCACAACTAAAGTACAACCGGGTTCAATGCGTTGCTCAATTTGCTGAATGGAATGCGTAGCACTTGTTCTGTTAAACGTGGTAGTACCGGTACGATCATAATAGATAACACCCAAATCGGTGTTGGTGCCCGGCAGAGCCATGGTCATGGAACCGGTTCCGCCATAGGTAACATTCGGACTTTTTATATAAAGTGAAGCACGGATACTGGTATTATTATTATCGAAATTTATAACACCACCCGTTTGACTGAAATCACCGGTTGCATCATCATTACTGTTGATGGTAACGGAAATATCAGAAATAGCCGGGGATACAGAATTGCGATGCAGGTTAAAGGAACCTCCTGTTTGAGAATACCCTCCAAGAACATTTACTGTTGCCGCAGCATACCCTCCCTGAACATTTAATTCACCCAGGTTTACATTCAGGTTACCGTTTATTGTAGCAACAAGTGAATCATTATGCGCTGAAAGATAAGTTATGCCACCGTTGAGTGAAAAATTTGTACCCACTGTGATTATAACGGGATGAGGATTTCCAAGATTGGAATTAGGATAGGAATTAAAACTATTTTTTCCTCCCGAAATATTTATCTCACTCAAAACACTGATGGTTTCTCTTCCCATAGCAACGCTGGAAATAAACGTACCTGCAGGACCGGTGATATTGAGGTTACCTGCAATGGAAACATTTAGCTTAATGGTGTTAACGTAACTGTCAACTACGTATACGCCAACAAAAGTAAAAGTATCTGTCGCTGCGGATGTAAAGGTGATCTGCAGGATTCCATTTACAGTAAAGTTACCAGTAGCATTGTTATCGTTAGATGCATAATATCCGCTGAAATTTCCTCCACTATATTGTAGATTTCCTGTATAGAAAGTAATGGTACTGTTGTTTTTTTCCACACGGCTGTCAATTCCACGAAAAAATCCACCAGACATGTTCAGGTTAGTAGCTGTGTAAAATGAAAAATCACCGGTGACAACGCCTAAACGATTGCTATATATCCCGGCAAACCGGCCATTGCTCATATTGAAAGAGCTCAGTGCTGTAAAAGACATATCGCCTCTTCCGCGATAGATACCACAAAAACCTGATGACAATCCAGTTCCTGAGTTTTGTATAGTAAAGGGTCCGGTACATCTGAAGAAAGTATTTCCATCGCCATAATTTATTCTGAAGTAATCACTGATATCTGCCGTGTTCATGGTAAAGATGTTACCAACAATCACAGAATCGATAGCCGTATTGAGCGTGTCAATCTGACCTATAAATTTACCTGCCGTAATGTTTACGTTGTTTCCTACCTGCACAGTGAGCGCACCCCGACTCCGTGCAACAGTAATATTTGCGCTTGCTCCTGACATAATTAAATCATGACCAATACGCAACCGAAGTTTTTTAGTAGTCACACTGGCATCCAGTATAGCGGTATATGATGCTCCGTTTATGGTAAAATCATTAGATATAAAAATATTGGGAGTTCCCGTATAAGGGGGGATCAGACCGTTTCCGCCAAGAAGTATATTAGAACCACCCCCTGAAACTGTAAAGTTGGTGGTGGTAAAATTCAAATCACCCGTATTACCATCAATAAACCTGACTGAGGAAGGATTACCGCTTATAGAAGTCGTACCATTTACATTTAACGTGAAGGGTGCATTGGCTTTCACTACAAAACCCACAGTTCCCCCTGTTATGCTCAGGTTCCCGGTAATCTGTACATTCAGATTACCACCGAAACTGGTTCCGGTTCCGATGATACCATAAAAATCATGACCGAGAATAGCATTACCCGCTACGTTCCACTGCGTATATCCAAAGCAGTTATCCTGGATGATAGTAGGTTTGTTGGTAACAGTGCTTAAATCCGTAAAGTTGTTGGTTTCAAGAATCAAGGGGCGGTTGGCACCGGAACTGAAAATAATACGACCGGTTCCTGAAATAATAATATCATTGAAGACCTGGTAAGTGGTAGCACCAACCCCGTTATCCATGGACACGGTTCCTGCGGTTACCGAAAGGGTTCCATAAATTCTTTTTACTCCTGCTCCCATAAAATTACCGTCCTGTTCCCAAAAAGTGGCAGTATCGTTTACGGATAGCGTTACATTACCAAAATTGCTGGTACCCACTCTTGCAGCATCGCCAAGCCCAACCTGCATATCAAACCATTTACCAATGGTGATGCTGCTGGTGTTACTGAAAGATTCTACACTTTTAATAAATATAGATTCATCGAGTATGGAAACACTCATTGGATTGTGCAAATACGATCCGGAACCTGTCAGATTAAAAGCCCTGCCACTCGTGGTTTGTATAATACCACCCAGGTTGATCAACGACCCTGATACGATCATATTTCCGGAATAGGAGAGCGTTGAGGTTGCAAAATTAGGGATGTTCAGCGTACCGTTAACCGTTACGTTGTTTACAATAGGGGTGTTAATATTGACTGAAACTGTAGAACCTATCGGAATTGTTATACTGGAACCTGCAGAAGGTACAATTCCTCCGACCCAGGTTGAGGTTGCGTTCCAGTTTCCTCCGGCAGCAGTGGCTGTAATCTGTGAAAAAGCCTGAAAAGGAAGCAAATAAATTCCCAAACACATTATCAAGAGTTTATAATTCCTGAAAATGCTAACTGAAATACCGGTTATATGGTTACCTGTGTATTGCAATGGTTAAGAGTAAATCTGTTTGAATAGCTTATAATTAGGGTTATTAATCAAAGATAATAACTTATTAACTAATAAGTGCGTTTTTAGTTACATTTTTTTGAACAAAAAAGGCCCCTGCGGTGATCGCAGGGGCCTAAAATTTAGGGATTACTGATCAGTTACTCAACAGCAACCTTATGTACTGAAGAAGTACCGGCAGCATCTTTCACATAAATCATATACAATCCTGCATTCACAAATCCCAGGTCGATCTCATGATGGTTACGTCCTGAATTTGCTTTCAGATCATTGTTCATCAATACGCGTCCTGAAAGATCGGTTACCGTTACCTGGTACATTCCACCGTTGGTGCAATACGCATCGTTCACATCACCGGAAGTTGTCCAGCTGTAAGTATTGGTATTAACCACGTTGGTGATGAAGTAAGTCTGGGCAGTGTTCGGACATGCATCGGCAGGAGCTACCACCGGAGCGGCAGGAGCACCATCGACAGCGAAGGTCTTGGTCACATCACCACAAGAGTAGCTGGCAACCAGTGTAACTGTACC
>JALYQW010000093.1 GCA_030855635.1 Bacteroidota bacterium
TTAATCATCACTAACGTGTTTAATATTAGCATCTTAAACAAACATATATCTTTTATCTATCATTTATCATCTATCATTTCAAAATGGCACAAGACCGTTTCCAGGCCCCTGATTATTATTTAGCAGACGAATTATTAACCGAAGAACACATACTCATCCGCGACAGCGTGAGGGCATGGGTTAAAAAAGAAGTTTCTCCCATCATTGAAGAAGCCTGCCAGAAATGTGAATTTCCAAAACATCTTATCAAAGGTCTTGCTGAAATCGGAGCATTTGGCCCTTACATCCCGGTTGAATATGGGGGTGGCGGTCTCGATCAGATATCCTATGGCCTCATCATGCAGGAACTGGAGCGCGGTGATTCAGGATTGCGGTCAACTGCTTCAGTTCAAAGTTCGCTGGTGATGTACCCTATTTTTACGTACGGAAACGAAGAGCAGCGCAAAAAATATTTGCCTAAGCTTGCCTCAGGAGAATGGATTGGTTGTTTCGGTTTAACGGAACCTGATCATGGATCAAATCCGAATGGCATGGTAACAAATATTAAAGATATGGGCGATCACTATCTTTTAAATGGCGCAAAAATGTGGATCAGCAATGCGCCTTTTGCACAAATCGCTGTAGTGTGGGTTAAGGATGAAGCAGATGTTATACGAGGAATAATTGTTGAACGCGGCATGAAAGGATTTACCACTCCTGAAACTCACGGAAAATGGTCGCTGCGTGCATCGGCAACGGGTGAACTTGTTTTTGATAATGTGGAAGTGCCAAAAGAAAACCTGCTGCCGAATGTTAAAGGTTTGAAAGGTCCGCTGGGTTGTCTGAACTCAGCACGTTATGGTATATCGTGGGGAGCAATCGGCGCGGCTATGGATTGTTATGATTCTGCTTTACGTTATTCAAAAGAGCGTATTCAATTCGGAAGACCGATAGGAGGATTTCAACTGCAGCAAAAAAAACTTGCTGAAATGATTACTGAAATCACAAAAGCACAACTGCTCACATGGCGGCTGGGTGTTTTAAAAAATGAACACCGCGCAACACCCGCACAAATTTCTATGGCCAAACGAAATAACGTTAACATGGCTCTCGAAATAGCTCGCGAAGCTCGTCAAATTCATGGTGCTATGGGAATCACCGGCGAATACCCGATCATGCGTCACATGATGAACCTCGAATCAGTAATAACCTATGAAGGCACACATGATATACACCTTTTGATTACAGGTATGGATGTGACGGGGGAAAACGCTTTTACGTAAAAAATGTGACAAGGTAACGCCGCGGGATGACAGCTCGACCTTGTCGTGCTTAGATCCCGCACGGCGGTTTAATAGAGACAAGTTTACGCCTTTTACGCCGCGCTGGATTTAGGTTCGATTTATCGAACCGCAATCCTGCGCAAGAAAATGTGTGGATTTGCAATCCACTTTTCAAATCTTTGTTACTTCTCCTGAATTTCAAGAACCAGGTCATCGGCTTCTACCAGGTTGCCTTCTGCCAACACAATTTTCTGAATGGTTAAATCACGTGGAGCCGTAATAGTAGTTTCCATTTTCATGGCTTCAATGGTAAACAGCGGTGTGTTTTTAGTAACTTTCTGTCCGGGTATGATGAAAATTTTAGAAATGAGTCCTTGTAACGGTGTGCCTATGTGGTTGGGCTGACTAGCTTTTACATTGCTTACTTTTTTAATGCCTGCCTTTTTATCTTTAACCTCAACCGAACGGGTTTGTCCGTTTAACCGGAAATAAACAATGCGGTAACCCGATTCATCGGGATCACCAATGTAAAGCAACCGGATAATAATAGTTTTACCCCGCCCGATTTCAACCAGTATTTCCTGGTTCGATTTCATTCCATAATAAAAAGCAGCTGTAGGAACATTTGTTACGTCACCGTACAATGTCTGATGATTATAATATTCTCCGAAAACTTTTGGATAAAATTTATAAGAAAGAAAATCGAGGAATGTTTGTCGGTCATCGAATTTATTCCTGAACTCCTCAAATTCCTTGTCGAAATCAACAGGTTCCAGGTGAGCGTTTGGTAAATCATCATAAGGATGTTCGTCCTTGAGAATTATTTTCTGAAGTTCTTTGGGAAATCCTCCGGGGGGTTGTCCGAGGTCGCCTTTAAAGAAACTTTTAACAGATTCGGGAAATGAAATGGTTTCGCCCCTTGAAAAAATAGCTTCGCTGGTAAGGTTATTCGATACCATGTAAAGCGCCATATCACCTACAACTTTTGAAGATGGCGTAACCTTTACTATATCACCAAATAATACATTCACTTCTTCATAAGCCTTTTTAATTTCTTCCATTTTATCTTCCATACCCAGGGAAGCAGCCTGTGGCCTGAGATTGGAATATTGCCCTCCAGGTATTTCATGCTTGTAAACTTCTGCATTCCCGGCAAGCAATCCCGATTCAAATGGATAATAATATTCTCTCACCACTTCCCAATAATTGGAAAATTCATTTAAGGAATCAATATTGAAATCCATACTTCGCTCATGACCACGCAGGCCTTCCACTATGCTGTTAAAGTTAGGCTGTGAAGTTAATCCAGACAGCGATCCCAATGCAACATCAATCACATCAACACCTGATTCAATCGCTTTAAAATAGGTGGCCGCCTGTATTGAAGAAGTATCATGCGTATGAAGGTGAATGGGAATGTTTACGGTTTTTTTCAATGCTTCAATAAGTTCAGCAGCAGCATAGGGCTTTAAAAGCCCTGCCATATCTTTAATGCCTAGCATATGTGCGCCCATCTGTTCCAGCTCACCTGCGAGATCCGTATAATAATTCAGATTGTATTTTGTCTTTTTTGTATCCTGCAAATCGCCGGTATAACAGATACAGGCCTGCGCAATTCCACCGGTGTAATCACGTACTGCGTTAATACTTACCTTCATACTTTTATTCCAGTTCAGTGAATCAAAAATCCGGAATATATCCACACCGTTATCCCACGATTTTTCAATGAATTTCATAACCAGATTATCCGGATATGCAGTATAACCAATTGCATTTGATCCCCTGATCAGCATTTGCAATAAAATATTCGGTACGGCTTCGCGTATCAGCTGCAAGCGCTTCCACGGATCCTCATGTAAAAACCGCATAGCCACATCAAAGGTAGCGCCGCCCCAGACTTCCATGCTGAAGACCTGCGGATGCATAACTGCAAAAGGCCGTACTACTTTCATAATGTCCCGTGTTCGCAACCGGGTCGCCAGCAGCGACTGATGTGCATCACGCAAAGTGGTATCGGTAAAATAAACAGGTTTTTCATTTTTGATCCACTGTGAAAATTTTTCAGGGCCCATTTCCGATAATTTATTTTTAGTACCCGGTGCAGGAACCGCATTAAAAGGAACAACCGGCACCCGTGGCTTGCGGAAGGTTCGTTCCGGATCAAAATTTCTTACATCGGGATTGCCATTAACAAGTGTGTTGGCGACAAAGCGCAACATTTTTGTACCACGATCCTGTTTCACTGAAAAATTAAATAACTCAGGATGCTTGGAAATAAAATTCACCGTACAACGACCCGCTTTGAATTCAGGATGATTAATAACGTTTTCAAGAAAAGGAATATTGGTGTTGACTCCCCGAATGCGAAATTCCAAAAGTGTTCGATGCATCCGCTGTGCTGCATCGTTAAGATTTCGTCCCGAGGCAGTTACCTTTACAAGCATGGAATCAAAAAATGGTGAAATTTTCACTCCCTGATACGAACTGCCTTCATCAATACGAATCCCATAGCCACCGGCGTTACGATAAGCTATGAGGGTTCCGTAATCGGGCTTAAAATCATTTCGAGGATCTTCGGTGGTGATGCGGCACTGTATGGCATATCCATGACAGGGAATCTGAACCTGATGTTTGATATCTATTTCAGGTGAAGCCAGTGATTTACCATCGGCGATCAGGATCTGGCATTTTACTATATCCACACCCGTTACCTGCTCGGTGACTGTATGCTCAACCTGGATTCTCGGGTTGACTTCAATAAAATAAATATTCTCCTTCTTATCGACTAAAAATTCCACCGTTCCTGCATTATAGTAATCGGCGCTGGCAGCAATATCCAGAGAATAATTATAGAGCGCCTTTCTTGTTTCTGCTTTCAATGATGGAGCCGGGGCAATTTCAATCACTTTCTGAAAACGGCGTTGTACGGAACAATCCCTTTCAAACAGGTGGACCAGGTTGCCAAACTGATCACCCAGGATCTGCACTTCAATGTGCTTTGGATCATCAATATATTTTTCGAGAAAAACAGTGTCATCACCAAAAGCATTTCCTGCTTCACGCTTTGCTTCCAGGAAAGATTTTTCCAATTCCTCCTGTTTTCTTACCACACGCATTCCACGACCTCCACCTCCGGAAGCAGCTTTAATCATGACAGGGTAACCAATACGTGATGCTTCATTAAGTGCAACTTCTACGGAAGTAAGCAATTCAATATTTCCTTCGATAAGCGGAACACCGGCCTTACGCGCAACTTCCTTGGCTGCTACCTTATCGCCGAGCATCTGCATGGATTCCGGTGAGGGCCCAACGAAAATAATTCCTTCATCCCGGCAACGGGAGGCAAAATGAACATTCTCTGAAAGGAAACCATATCCGGGATGGATGGCATTAACCTGGTAACGTTTTGCTACACTGATAATTTCTTCAATATTAAGATAAGGCTTGAGCGGTTCGTTATCATTGCCGATCTGGTAGGCTTCATCCGCCTTATAACGGTGCAGTGAATAACGGTCTTCGTAAGTGAAAACTGCAACTGTTCTTACTCCAAGTTCCGCAGCAGCCCGTAATGCCCTTATTGCTATTTCGCCACGGTTGGCGACTAAAAGTTTTTTGATGATCTCCATAAAATTTGATGAATAATGGTATTTCCGGATTAGGGACTACAATTTACAAATTAATGCGAAGATACGGATCGGGATAAAAAAGTAGTGGCTCTTTTAATGCAGAATCTTTCAGTAGATGTTGCGGAAGGCACCGAATTTAAAATTGAACATTACTCCGGTGACATCAGTCCTGCGGCTAAAAAGTTGGTTCACACTCACTCCCATAGCGAACGAATCTGACACAATCCAGTCTGCCTGCATCACCAGTGGTGTTGCTGAAATGGTTTCTTCCTTATAATTATAGCAATCATAGTTCATGCCACTGGTGCATTTGTAGACCTGCCTGCTGAATCCCGATGCCAGTGCAGCCATGAAGTACTGTGAACGATATCGATACCCTAGTAAAAAGGATTTTTCAGTGACCTGCTGTTTAGAGCCCTGCAAACTCACATTGTAGTGAAACCCTGCCATGATGTGATACACATCCAGGTGTACTGCAAAGCCGGCTCGTATTCCGATATTATCATGGCCTATACCTCCACCAATATCCATGGCTAAGAGGGATTCGTCCTCATTGTAAATAAAAATTGTTGGTTTAGTTACTAATTCGACTTCTTGGGCTGAAGAAACTCGTGAAAAAGAAAATAAAACAAATAAGATTGCCCAAAAAACAATCGCACACTTAAAATTAACCCCAAGTTTTTTATCTCTCATATATCATTTATTATCTATCATTGCTTCCCTCCCACAACCACCACCATTTCACCCCTTGCTTCAGTTACTGCAAAATGAGCAGCCAGGTCGCGTAAAGACCCACGCCGGGTTTCTTCATACATTTTAGTCAGTTCCCGGGACACGGAAGCGGGCCGTTCCGGATCTAAAAATTCTGCTAACTGTTCCAGTGTTTTTAGAATACGATGTGGTGATTCGTACAAGACAATGGTAAGATCCAATTCGGCTAATTCCTTTAAGCGTGTTTGCCTGCCTTTTTTTACAGGTAAAAATCCTTCGAAATGGAAGCGGTCGCAAGGAAGTCCAGATATTACCAGTGCAGGTACAAAGGCTGTTGGACCGGGCAGGCACTCCACCTCCACATTTTCCTTTAGCGCAGCACGAACCAGTAAAAATCCGGGATCCGAAATTCCGGGCGTTCCGGCATCACTGATCAGTGCAACGGATTGTCCGGCCTGAATCATGCGGATTACCTCTGGTGTTGATTGGTGTTCATTGTGCTGATGGTGTGAAAGCAATCTTTTTTCGATTCCCAGGTGATTCAACAGCACTCGGGAAGTTCGTGTATCCTCGGCAAGAATCACATCCGCTTCTTTTAAAATCCGCACAGCGCGGAGCGTGATATCTTCAAGATTGCCGATTGGCGTAGGGACCAAAAAAAGTTTTGACATAGACTGATCTTCATTTAATCAGTCTGCAAGATAGGTGAAAAAACAATCCCGCTTTTTACAGGTATAGTTTAGCGGGCTAATGTTCTTATTTTTTAACGAATTTTTTTCTTACCCATTTCCCGTTAAGGTTCAATTCAATTATATAGGTTCCTTTACGGAGAAAACTTACATCGATGGAACGGGATCTTTGAAAACTAATATCGCGTATTAACTGTCCGGTGGTTGCGTATATTCTTACGTATTCAACCATTCCTTCACTCGTATCCAAATGCATGTAATCATGAACCGGATTTGGATACAACTGCAATTGCTGACCCATTACTTCATCATCACCCAGGCTGTTTAAAGGCACAAAGAAGACGGTGGTAATAAAAGAGTCGATGGGTACGGACAGGCCATTTACAACGGGCCACACAACAACTATATTATTTCCTGCCTTAAAAAGAGGTTGCTGAAAATTAAAAGGTGTTACCGTGAGGCTCACACTGTCATTAGGAGGAATGGTAGTCTGGACGTTGGCTAAAAACGTAATGGTTGCGGAATCGACCCGCATATTAAAACTGACGGAATTATTAATAAAAATATTGGTGTTATTGTGAACTTGCATTAAGAACGTATAGGTTTGACCTTCATAAGCAGTATCCTGAGGTGCTTCAGGAAAAAACGGCATACTGTCAACAAATAGCGTATTCACCCCCTGCGACCTGCATTGTGTGTTATGAAAGGCGGTTAAAACAAGGACGAATGCGATTATAAAATGGCGGATTTTCATGGCACAGAAATTTATAATTCAAAAATAGCGAAACTATACAATCCCTGTATGGTTAATTTTTTCTGTATCTTACGTGCTCAAAACATGAAATATGGATACTGTTGGCGCCATCATCACCCACCTGAATAAAGAAGAGGTGCGGTTTTTCAAGCTTTATCATTCCCGGATGCAAAGCGGAGAAAGGAAGGATATCTTACTGTTTGACTACATCCGAAAAAACGGCCCTCAATATGATGAGGATAAAATTTTTCAGAAATTGTATGGGGAAAAAGGTAAAAATGCGTTTTACCGGCTGCGTAACCGGCTCATGACCGATCTCAACAAATGCCTGCTGCTTCAGCATTTCGATGAGGAGGAAACACTGGTAGCAATTAACCTGTTAGCGCTTTCACGGTTCTACAATGCACGCAGTAATACGACCTTGTCGGCACATTTTCTGCGCAAAGCAGAAGCGAAAGCACAAGCTATTGAAAATTTTGAATTGCTCGATCTTATTTTTGGCGAATTCATACGGCTTTCACACGAATTACTTGAAATAAATCCTGAAACGTATATCCGCAAACGTCAGGATAACCAGGAAAAGATCCGGCAACTCAGGTCGATTGAAGATGTGGTAGCCGTATTGAGTTACCGACTTAAAATTTCACAAAATTTTTCGAAAAGCGACCAGCCCGTTGTAGTACTATTGCAAAAAACCGTTGATGATTTTTTACTTGATCCGGAGATTAGGAAAAGCCCCAAATTTCGTTTTCGTATTTACACCGCCGTTAGTCAGATTCTATTGCAAAACCGTGACTACCGTGCATTGGAAGAATATCTGATAAAAACATACAAGGAATTTACACGACTGGGATTGTTCAACAAAAATAACCATGACACCAAACTCCAGATGCTCACCTACCTGGTCAATTCACTTTTCAAAAACGATAAGCTTAAACAATCCTTGCAGTTTACAGGTCAGCTTAAAGAATCGATGGAAGAATTCAGCCGATTACTGTATGATAAATATGTGTTTTTTTATTACAATTCCCTCGTTATAAATTATTCCAAACTTGATAAGGAAAAAGCTATTGATGTGTTGAATGACATCCGTGAAAACAGTAAAATCACGGCAACCCCCTTTTATGAAATTTTTATTTATCTTAATCTGAGCGTATTGCATTTCGACCTGCATAAATATAAAGAGGCGCTGCGCTTCCTAACCAAATTGTACCAGCTCGACAGCTACCGGGATGCCGACCGATCCCTGCAACTGAAGATTGGCGTCACCGAACTGATGATCCGTTTTGAACTTAAGGATTTTGAATACCTGGCGTACAGGATTTTGAAGATCCGGAAGGATTTTAAGGATTTACTCCGGAAAGAAGAATTTCTGAAAGAGAAAGAATTTATGACACTTGTTGCCGGGCTGGAAATGGCAGGTGGCGAAACTAAACTGCTTAAGAAAATTATGGTATTCATTGATAATTATGGCATTTCACACGATAGTGATAACGAAATCATAAATTATGGAAATTGGATAAAAGAGAAAATAAAAAAGAAAAGAACGATTTGAACAGGTAAGAAAATCAAATTTTGACCATTGGCACACAGCCCGAACAGCGGTACTTTTGGATCATAACTTTCAAAAACTTTCAAAATCTTAAAAAAAAATAAAATGAAAAAATTACTACTTTCAATTCTTGTATTAATAGCGGCTTATGGCCTTGCTCCCGTGGCACAATCCCAAACGCAGTGCCAGGCTAATTTCACTTATGTTATTGGTACTGTAACGCCTAACGGAGCGCCGGTAACATTTTTCGATTCTTCATTTGCGGCCGGTAACATTACCAACTGGAACTGGTCGTTTGGAAACGGAACAGGATCAACCATGCAAAATCCGGTTGGATTTTTGAATCCGGGAATAAATATCGTTTGCCTTACCATTGTATCGGTTTATCAAAATCAAACCTGCACCGATATGTATTGTGACACCATTGTAATAGGCAACATTCCATGCAATGCCAGTTTTTTATATGTCAGCGGACCGCAGGGTGCTTCATTCTATGCAAATGCTTTTAATAACGTATCATGGAACTGGAGTTTTGGTGATGGTATTTCGGGAACCGGAAGTGCTCCATTACATGTTTATGCTTCACCCGGAAATTACACTGTTTGCCTCACCGTAACGGATGCTATCGGCGATACCTGTACTTCGTGTCAAACAATTGGTGTAGGTGCATTAACCTGCGTGGCGGCCTATACATCATCTAATGTGCAGGGAACTAGCATATATGATTTCACAAATCAGTCACAGGGAAATGCCACTTATTTTTACTGGAGTTTCGGTGATGGTACTACATCAACTTTAGAAAATCCATCACACACGTACAACGGTACAGGCTGGTTCAACGTATGCCTTACCATTACCGATTCTGTTGCGCAGTGTTCGGATACAGAATGTGATTCCGTTTTTGTTGGTGGTGGAGTATTGTGTGATCCGAATTTCGTTTATCAATCTTCACCCACAGCAAGTGTTTTCATTGCAACAGGGCAAAATAATGCATCGTGGTCATGGGATTTTGGTGATGGTACTACCTCAACAAGCGGGCCTACTGCAACGCATAGCTATAGTGCAGCAGGTACTTACCTGGTTTGTCTTACAGCAACTGTAGCCAATGGAGGACCAACCTGCACTTCCTGCCAGAATGTGGTAATTCAAAATGCTGCTAATTGCTCGTCGAATTTTGCGATCTATCCTGATTCAGTGACGCAGCATACATATTATGCCTACAACCTGGCAACGGGAGTTGCTCCTTTAAACTACACCTGGAGTTGGGGCGACGGCACCAGCAGTAACACCGCTTATCCATCACATACTTATTCCGGACCCGGTTTGTATACCATCTGCTTAACCATTACGGATGCTACGGGTTGCACAAGCAACACCTGTTATCAGTGGCAATTACTCAGATTATCAGGTTCAGGAGTTCCGGTTACAATTAATGTGTTGCCGGGCACTACCGGAATCCAGGAGACCGGAATCATCAATGCCTTAACAGTTTATCCAAATCCTGCGACAGATGTGATCAATTCCACCTTTACACTGGCAAAAGAAACTGCTGTTACTCTTAAAGTGGTAAATATCACAGGACAGGCTGTTTACAGTTTACCTTCAACTGTTTACCCTTCCGGTACGCATGCAATCAAATTAAATACCAGTGGCTTAGCGAAAGGTTTGTACCTGGTTGAAATACAAGGAGATGATTTCAGATCTCAAACAAAAATTGTGGTTAGGTAGTTTTAGTATCAGCAAGTTAAGTAAACGAGTGCAAAAGCCTCTCCTTCACGGGAAGAGGCTTTTGTTTTTTCCCTTTTAGGGATATCGAAACTATTCACGGAGTAAAATGTTATAAAATCGACTGAAAAGACGTATCTTTGCACTGGCTTAAAAGGCTATAAATCAGAACTATTAAAATGATCACAGTAACAGAAAAAGCAAAAGAAAAACTGACCACGCTTCGTTCCGAAGGAAATCATTCGGAAAGTGCTTTTGTGCGGGTTGGTGTTGCAGGCGGCGGATGTTCCGGACTTACTTATGTTTTGGATTTCGACAACGACCTGAAACCCGATGATAAATTATTTGAAGATAAGGGTGTAAAAATTGTGTGTGACAAGAAGAGTTTTCTCTACCTTATCGGTACACAGCTTGAATTTACCGATGGCCTTAACGGGAAAGGTTTTGTATTTAACAATCCGAATGCATCCCGTACTTGCGGCTGTGGTGAAAGCTTCGCTGTGTAGTTAATTACCTAAGGGTTAAAAAAAATTTGTTTCTCCTTAAATTGAATCAGTCTAAATAAAAATAGATGTCTGACGATCAGAAAATACTGGACGAAGTTACTTCTTCCGAATACAAGTGGGGGTTCGTTTCCGACTTTGAGTCGGATAATGCACCAAAGGGTTTGAGTGAAGATATCGTCAGGTTTATTTCAAAAAAGAAAAACGAACCGGAGTGGTTGCTCGAATGGCGACTGAAAGCTTTTCGTCACTGGCAAACCATGACGGAGCCTGTGTGGCCAAATGTCACCTATCCTAAAATTGATTTCCAGGACATCATTTATTACTCTGCTCCCAAGCCCAAAAAGACTTTAAACAGTCTTGATGAACTGGATCCTGAAATTAAAGCCACTTTTGACAAGTTGGGGATTTCATTCGAAGAACAAAAAAGACTGGCGAATGTTGCCGTGGATGCGGTGATTGATAGTGTGTCGGTAAAAACAACATTCCGTGAAGCGTTAGCAGAACTTGGAATAATTTTTTCATCTTTCAGCGAGGCAGTACATGAACATCCCGAACTGATTAAAAAATATCTTGGTTCCGTTGTACCTCCTACCGACAATTTTTACGCAGCATTAAATTCAGCGGTATTCAGTGATGGTTCATTTTGTTTTATCCCAAAAGGTGTTCGCTGCCCGATGGAGCTCTCCACATATTTCAGGATCAACTCTGCAGGGACAGGGCAGTTTGAAAGAACATTGATCGTTGCAGAAGATGATGCCTACGTTAGTTATCTGGAAGGCTGTACCGCTCCTATGCGTGATGAAAACCAGTTGCATGCCGCAGTGGTTGAAATTGTATCACACAAAGGCGCACAGGTTAAATATTCCACTGTTCAAAACTGGTATCCTGGAAACAAAGAAGGAAAAGGTGGTATCTTTAATTTTGTAACCAAGCGAGGAATCTGCCTTGGTGATTATTCTAAAATTTCGTGGACACAGGTTGAAACAGGTTCTGCCATCACCTGGAAATATCCAAGTGTGATTCTTAAAGGAGATTACTCAATCGGGGAATTTTATTCTGTTGCGGTCACCAATAATTTACAACAGGCCGATACAGGTACCAAAATGATTCACATTGGTAAAAATACTAAAAGTACAATCGTTTCAAAAGGTATCAGTGGAGGTCGCAGCCATAACAGTTACCGCGGACTGGTACGCATTAACAAAAAGGCAGAGAACGCACGAAATTTTTCACAGTGTGATTCCCTCCTGCTCGGCGACCGTTGCGGTGCACACACATTTCCCTACCTTGAAATAAATAATAAATCAGCCCGTGTTGAACACGAAGCTACAACATCCAAAGTAGGCGAAGATCAGATCTTCTATTGCAATCAACGTGGAATCTCCAACGAAGATGCCATCGGCCTCATCGTGAATGGTTATTGTAAAGAAGTTTTCAACCAACTTCCTATGGAGTTCGCCGTGGAAGCTCAAAAACTTCTGGCGATTAGTTTGGAGGGAAGTGTAGGTTAGTCGTGCCAGTCACCTGTCATTTGTCAACTATGACTTATGACCTATAACCTATGACCCAAGATCTATCACCTATCACTACATCTTAAAAAAACTAAAATCATACTACCAAATCTAATGTTACAGATTAAGAATTTATCAGCCCGCGTAGAAGACAAACAAATACTCAACGGATTAAATTTAGAAGTGAAGCCCGGTGAAGTTCATGCCATCATGGGACCTAATGGGTCGGGTAAAAGTACGCTGGCTTCAGTGCTGGCAGGACGTGAAGCCTATGAAGTAACCGGAGGTGAAGTAATTTATAACGGTGTTGACCTATTGGAAATGTCGCCCGAAGACCGTGCCCGTGCCGGAATTTTTCTTGCTTTTCAATACCCTGTTGAAATCCCGGGTGTGAGTAACGCCAACTTCCTGAAAACAGCAGTGAATGAAGTTCGTAAATCGAAAGGATTACAGCCGCTCGATTCAAAGGATTTCCTGGTGATGATGAAAGAAAAAATGAAGCTGGTTGAAATGGATAAGCAAATGACTACCCGTTCGGTAAATGAAGGATTCAGTGGAGGTGAGAAAAAAAGAAATGAAATTTTCCAGATGGCCATGCTGGAGCCGCAACTTGCGATCATGGATGAAACCGATTCAGGTCTGGATATTGATGCCTTACGAATTGTATCCAATGGCGTGAATGCTTTGCGCGATGGCAAACGGTCCTTCGTTGTGATCACGCATTACCAGCGATTACTCGATTACATAGTACCTGATTTTGTTCACGTTCTTTACAAAGGCAAAATTGTGAAATCAGGTGGAAAGGATCTCGCACTTGAACTGGAAGAAAAAGGATACGACTGGATCAAGGAAGAACTGGCCCAAAATTCAAACTGATTAAAAATAAAATAATTTTCATCTTTATAAATGCAATTTGGAGTGATAAGCAGTAAAGAAACCATGCCGGATGTTACCAGGGAATTTGAGGTGTTTGAAAAGAAAAACGATCGCTTAAAAGTATTGCGAGAAGATGCGTTGGAAATTTTTAATAAACTTGGATTTCCCACTACCCGTCATGAGGAATGGAAATATACCAACCTAAAAAACATTTCGGCCCTTCCGCTCAAATTTGGTGATACTGCAACACCGGCTACCATTAACAAAGAACTGGTAAACAGTTTTCGAATTGCAGGTAAAGATGCACTGGTTATTGTATTCGAAAACGGCCGTTATAACGGTGCGCTTTCCGATGCTATGCCCTCATCAATAAATGCCATTAACCTGGCTGCTGCACTGAATTCAGAGGTTATTGAAGCCCACCTGGGAAAAGTTGCTTCGCCACAATCAGAATCTTTTGTTGCATTAAACACTGCATTTATAAATGATGGTGTTTGCATTCACGTTCAAAAAGATATTTCCCACTCACAGACTGTGCATTTTATGCACATCAGCAATTCAAATGATTCCGCCCACGTAATCAGCCTGCGAAACCTGATTGTAGCAGAACAGGGTGCAAAAATAACCGTTCTTGAAAGTTATCATTCCATTGATAATAATTGCCGCGGATTGATCAATTCGGTTACAGAAATTGTGGTGAAAGAAAACGCATTTGTAGAGCATGTGAAAGCGCAGTTGGATGCAGATGCGATGAATCAGGTAAACTTCACGCAGGTCATACAGGAAAAAAACAGCACCTTCGATACAGTAACGGTTACTTTATCGGGTCAGCTGGTGCGCAACAACCTGCACATTCGATTAAACGGGGTGAATTGCACCTCGCATCTTTTCGGGTTGTATATTCTCGATGGCGACCAGGTAGTTGATAACCATACCCTGGTAGATCATGCTAAACCCAACTGTTTCAGTAACGAATTGTATAAAGGTGTAATTGGCGGAAAAGCATCAGGTGTGTTCAACGGAAAAATTTTCGTGCGTGAAGATGCTCAGAAAACGAATGCTTATCAATCCAATAAAAATATCCTTCTCACCGATGATGCCCAAATGAATACCAAGCCACAACTGGAAATATTTGCGGATGACGTGAAGTGCACACACGGAGCCACCACCGGACAGATGGATGAGGAAGCATTGTTTTATCTCAGAACCCGTGGTATTGGCGAGCAAAGTGCGAAAGCCATACTAAATATCGCTTTTGCAAGTGATGTACTTAACAATATAAAAAACGAAGTTTTAAAAGAAAACCTGCTGAACCTTACGGTTACCAAGCTTCAAAAAAATGAGTACTGATACTTCATCTGCAGATCAGGGCATTTCCCTACGTACATTCAATGTGGATGAAATTCGTCTTGATTTTCCAATTCTTGCAGAAAAAGTATATGGCAAACCGTTAGCTTATTTTGATAACGCCGCCACTTCACAGAAACCGGCAGTGGTTATACGGGCTTTGAATGATTACTATAAGCATTACAACGCAAATATCCACCGGGGTGTGCATTTTCTGAGTCAAAAAGCCTCAGCTGCCTTTGATGATACAAGGTTTAAAGTTCAGAAATTCATCAATGCAGCTTCTGAAAAAGAAATTATTTTTACCCGCGGCACTACTGAATCTATTAACCTGGTTGCTGCTTCTTACGGACGCAAATTTATTGGACCGGGAGATGAGATTATCGTATCGGCAATGGAACACCACAGCAACATAGTGCCATGGCAGTTATTGTGTGAAGAGAAGGGCGCGTTGCTGAAAGTAATTCCGATGACGGATACCGGGGAACTGATTCTGGAGGATTTTATTAAACTCATCAATCCGAAAACAAAATTCATTTCCATTGTTCACACTTCCAATTCACTCGGAACAATCAATCCCGTTAAAGAAATCATCCGTAAAGCACACGAACATAATATACCGGTTTTACTCGACGGAGCGCAGGCGGTAGCACACACCATGGTTAATGTGCAGGATCTTGATTGTGATTTCTTTGCATTTTCAGCACATAAAATGTTCGGCCCAACGGGCATCGGCTGCCTTTACGGAAAATTAAATTTACTGGAAGTCATGCCCCCTTACCAGGGAGGTGGTGAGATGATTCAATCCGTTAGCTTTGAAAAAACCACCTATAACGAGGTTCCGTTTAAGTTTGAAGCTGGCACACCCAATATTGCAGATGTGATTGGACTTGGTGCAGCCATCGATTACCTAAACACCCTCGACCGACATGCAGCAGAACAGCATGAACAGGCGCTTTTGAAATATGCTACCCATAAACTCTCATCCGTAAAGTATTTAAAACTTATAGGAACCGCTCCCTCAAAAGCAAGTGTTGTTTCGTTCATCATTGATGATGTTAATGCCCTTGATGCCGGTATGTTTTTGGATACACTTGGCATTGCAGTGCGAACCGGCCATCATTGCACAGAACCGGTTATGACAAGATTGTGCATTCCGGGCACATTGAGAGCTTCTTTTATGTTTTATAACACTTTTGAAGAAATCGACAGGCTCGTGGATGGTGTGTCTCGGGCCATTTCGCTGCTTCGAGGTAAATAAACAATATTATTAATACAGTACAATCTCCTCTTTGATAATATAGTTTTTTTCAACTAAATAGAATATCATAAAAAGAAATGAGTTGGGTGCTACCAGCCAACACCAATCTTAAAAGCAATTTCAATATAAGGCAACGTTTTTGAATACTTGCGAGGTGTATTTGCAACGATTGCAATTCTGTCAAAATTGTTAGCATCATATAAATATCCAACATCTCTTCTTTCAGAATCTACTTTCAAAATACCAACTCCAAAGGACATATCAAATACAAAATTATCTTGGACACGCTGCATTCCCCAATTCAGTGCTATGCTCAAATTATTTTCAAATTCATCAACTTTTTCATCCGCACCTTTATCAAAAACTACAAATCCCATACTAGCCTGAATGGGATCTAAACCATAAGCCTTAAATTTATACTTTCTGAATTGATAATTCAAACCAAAATATTCACCATGTAATTTTCTTTCATTATTATAATAATATTTAGCCATTGCATAATAATAATAGCCTGCTTTAACCTCACGTGAATCAAAATTATAATCCTGGTCATTGAAGTCGTCATAGTCAGAAAAGGTTGGTGACTCCTCATCATTTGAATCATCAATTACACCTTTCCTAATAAAATTTCCGATCAGGTTTTTAAAAGTAACGCCCGTTCCAATTTCTAAAGCCCAGGGCATTGAAATGTTTCTTTCATATATTAAACCGTATTTTCCAAAATTAAAATCAGAAAATGCAAACTTTATCAAATTGTTTTTATTTTGATTTTTGTTATCTACTTTTACTTCCTTCCCAAATAAAACAGTAGCGGTGGACCTGCCCACAGAATCAGTTTGTGATAACCCCAATAAGGGTATTTGTAGTCCAAGCAGTAATAACAGAAAGGATTTATTCATTGTGAATTGGATAATTTCGGATCAAATATAATTAAAAACCATAAAACCCATGAAAACCAATAATTCCATTATTACAACTTCAATATTTATTATTTTATTGAATATGACCATATTAAGGGCCTTTTCTCAGGAATCTGCAATTACTTGGAGCCCTGAATTTGTTGAAGGGAAAGGAGACAGGATGGGTCAAATATTACATGATAATGGTGATGCCTCTTACGTATTTGCATATAATTTAACCAGAAAGGATAAAATTACACCCGGTATAATCAAGTTTAACTCCTCGATGCAACCTGTTCAACGAAAAGATTATAATGCCAATGTGGATCAGGACACAGAAATGTTTCTTATTGGTTTATTTTACTGTGGTGGTAAATTTATTATGTTAACCAACACAAATAATAATAAATCCAAATCAATGAAAGTTTATGCAACTTTTATTGATCAAAATACATTAGATCCAATTAGTGAGGCTAAAGAAATAATGAGTATTGAAGACATTTATATTGATTACAAATTAAAATTAAGATATGTTATTTCACCTGACAGTCTTTCTTTTGGTGTTTTAGGTATAACTTATGAAGCAAAAAAAATGAGTATGCCTACTTTTAAAGAACCTCAAAAAATAATTTTCAAAGTATTTGACTCGCATCTTAACACGATAAATGAAAGAAATATGGAATTGGAGTGCCTTTTGTTTAAGTACAACGTGGTCGATTATGAATTGGATAATCAAGGTACAATTGTTGTAATTTCACAAGAGTATATAGAAGCTCCGACTTCAAGTTACAGGAATTCAAAAAATGGTAAAATTCCCAATTTTGATATTTTCATCAGCTCTTATTCTCCGGAAAAGGCAAATACAAAACATAAAATCGCATTAGGATCATACTTTTTGAACTCTATATCCCTTGAACTTATTCCTGAATCTGAGAATATGATTGTTTTTTCTACCTGGAGAGATGAATATGACAAATCGAGAATAATGGAATGTAATTTTTTGATACTTAACAAAAAATCTTGCGCCATTATTACTCAAAAAAAGATAGAAATATCCAAGGAATTAATAGCAGAAGTAAACAAAAAAGATGATGCAGGTACAGCAGAATTTAAACGGGATATTTATCTCCATAGTACATTCAGGGTTTCTGAATTAAAAGCAACAGCAGACGGAAGAATTTATGTATTGCTTGAGCAAAATTTCACTGACTCTCCTAAAATCTTTTCTTATGGTATAATAACTTTCTTATTTGACACCACAGGGGAACAAAAGTGGGCAAAGTATTTGGCTAAAAAACAGGTTTTCGTTAATAATGATCTTTATATGTATACATCATCAATTATAAAAGATGATAAAATCATAATATTATATAATGAACATGACAAGATAAATGAAAATGACCCGGTATTGACCGATAAAAAACCTCGTGTATTTGACAGCTGGACATCATCTGTACTTATGCAAACAGAATTATTTAATGATGGAAAAATGGAACGGAAAACCTTAGCATCTTCAAAAGTAATGGGCACGCCGATCAGTATTGGCCGTTCAAAACAAGGTGCTGACAACAGATACTTTTTGTATGGATGGCAAATTAAGGAAGATATTTATAAGATAGGATTAGTTAACATCCAATAATCATGTGTACACCCGCATAGCAAGTATATGCTTTCATAATATTGCTCCGATATCTCATTCAAAAAAAAAACAGCCGGATGCAGGACATACGGCTGTCTTATAAATTCACAATTTAATCAGTTTACCAGCTTCATTTCCTTAATCAAATGACCTGCGCCGGCATACTTGTCGATGATAAATAAAACATATCTGATATCAACACTGATGGTACGTTTATAGTCAGCATCAAATGCGATATCACCACTCATTGCCTCCCAGTTGCCATCAAAAGCAAGACCAACAAGCTCTCCGTTCCCATTGATAACAGGTGAACCGGAATTACCTCCTGTAATGTCATTGTTACTGATAAAACAAACGTTCAGTTTTCCATTCTGGCCATACGGACCAAAATTCTTGTTGCGGATCAACGTTTCGAGTTTGGAATCAACATTAAACTCTTCATTTGAATTATCCATTTTTTCAAGTATCCCGTCTGTTGTAGTGAAATAATTATAATAAACTCCATCCATAGGATAATAATCTTTAACAGTGCCATAGCTCAATCGCATAGTACTGTTAGCATCGGGAGCGAATTTTTTATCAGGACTCATCTCCCTCAAACCGGCTACATAGAGACGGTTGCTTTTCGCCTGGTTGGATGTAATTGTTGCTATTTCACTTTTCGCAACTGAGTTGTAATGATCCATGATAGAATTCATAGTGCGGTAAGCAAGATCTTTCGACAACACCTTTGCTGAAGGTTTTGCAAGGAAGGCATTATAACGGGTCTGGTCAACAAATACCGATGACTTGAACATAGCATCCGCAAATTTACCGAAGTCACCGTCGTACTTGGATTCAACTTCCTTAAAAATAGGAGCATGCTGATCTTTGGGAACCTCTTTGTAATATAATGCCATCAATTCGGCTAACAATTTTTTATCAGTAGCAGTATTGTATTCTTTAAAATGACTTTCGCCATTCGTTTTTAAACCTTCAATAATTTTTGCCAGATCCTCTTTACTTGTTTCCTTGTTTTCAAGTGCTTTCATGAGCGCATTATGACCATAGGCGAAACCGAGCACTTCAGGTCCCCTGTTTATAGCTTCATTAAGATAAGTGCGATAAATGGCGTACTTACCCAGGTCCTGGTAATCTTTTTTTAATGCAGGTAAAGCATTTCCATACATCGCCTTTCTTGATGGGTCGGCATTTGCCCAGGCCTGGAAAACTGCTTCATCTGTAGCACGCTGTGAGGCAACATTCATGCGTTTCAAACCTTTAGTCTGACCAATAAAATATTTCCAGTAATTGGCAGTCTGCGCATATTTGGAGGCATATTGAATACGAACTTTATCATCGCTATCCATATCCTTTTTAATTACTTCCAGTTTTTTTGTTCTGATCTTCACAATTGCAGGACTGGTCAAGTTTACGGCCTGATCAACTCCATAAGAAGTAAGATACCTGTCAGTTCTTCCGGGATAACCAAATGTCATGGTAAAATCTTCTTTTGTAATTCCTTTTGTGGATATAGGCAGAAAATATTTTGGTTTATAAGGCACATTATCCTTTGAATATTCAGCAGGTTTTCCATCTTTTCCACTGTACACGCGGAACAGGGAAAAGTCACCGGTATGACGCGGCCACATCCAGTTGTCAGTATCACCACCAAAAGAACCAATAGATTCAGGCGGAGCTCCTACCAGTCGTACGTCATTAAATTTTTCATACACAAACAAATAAAATTCATTGCCATTAAAAAATGGTTTTACATCAGTTTCATAATGCGTATCACCTTTTGCTTCCTTAGCAATCTGAGCATATATTTTCTGCAAAGCGCTGGTGCGGCTTGCTTCCGATAATGTGTCGGAAAGTTGTGATTTCACTTTTGCTGTTACATCTTCAATGCGAACCAGGAAGCGTACATACAAACCGGGATTGGGTAACTCCTGGTCCCGGGTCATTGCCCAAAACCCTTTCGTGATGTAATCATTTTCAACAGAGCTGTTGGATTGAATAGCGTCAAATCCACAGTGATGATTGGTGAGAATTAATCCATCTGCGGAAACCATTTCACCGGTGCAGAAGCCGCCGAAATGGACAATAGCATCCTTCATGCTCGACTGGTTGATGTTATAAATATCTTCAGCTGTAAGTTTCAACCCCAGCCTTTGCATATCTCCCTCATTCAATTGTTTTAACAGAAGGGGAAGCCACATTCCTTCATCTGCCCTGGAAGCGGTACCCACCAGTAGAAACAAGGAAAGAAACACGATACAGAAACTTTTAATCATTTGATGTCTAGTGGTTTAAAGGTTTTTTTAGTAAATTGGACTGCAAGTTAGGGTTTTTATCAAATTGAACCTCGCTTCTTTCAAGTTGTTCACATTAAAATGTGACTGTTTATCCCAGCAAAAGCACGATAAATGTGATGACCAAAATACCCGTCAGATCCATCCAAAATCCGGCTTTAGCCATATCCTTTACGGCGATCCTGCGGCTGCCAAATACAATGGTATTGGGGGCGGTTGCCACCGGAAGCATGAATCCGAGCGAAGCGGCCAATGTTGCAGGAACCATCAATACCAGCGGAGAAATATCGAGTTCCTTTTGGAAAGCAATCAGGATGGGTATTACCAGCTGAATACTGGCAACATTGGAAGCAAATTCACTGATCACACACACAATTATCACAATGCCCAATACCATTACAACTTTGTTTGTTCCTTCAAAAATCCGGAGTTGACCTGCAAGCCAGTCACTCAAACCAGATATCTCAAATCCTTTTGCCAACGCAAAACCGCTTCCAAATAATAAGATGATATCAAAGGGCAGTTTAACGGCATCCTTCCACTGCAGCAACGCTGCTCCGGGTTCATTTCTTGAAGGTATAAGAAATAACAACAACGCCATAAACACAGCAACTGTGCTATCCTGAATATATTCCGGAAAAGGAAACAGGTTATTCCAACCCGGCAACACAAAAATTCCGAAATCAATATTGGCCCTTGTAAACCACAGTAAAGCTGTAGCCACAAATACTATCGAAACAATTCGCTGTTCAAACGAAACAGGTCCTAAACGGTTATAGGCATTGATAAAATAATCCTGTGTTAACCCGTGCTGGAATCCTTTATGCAAAAAAAACTGACGTATAATGAAATAACAGCATACAATCATTATCAGTGACACCGGAAATCCTATCGCAAACCAGGATGCAAAATTGATATCGGTATTCCCGGGATAAGCTTCCTGGTAAGCTCTTAGAAATACCATATTGGGCGGAGTTCCTACAAGAGTGGCCATCCCTCCTATTGTTGATGAATAAGCAAGACCGATCAACAATGCTTTGCCAAAATCTTTTTGCTGTTCAGTTTCACCTGAAATCTGACCTGTCATGTATACGATTGCAAGTACAGCTGAAATCAACATCATTACCGTTGCTGTATTGGATATCCACATGGAAATCAAATAAGCAGTCAGCATGACTCCAAGCAAAATCCTGTCGCTGCGTGTACCCACAACCCGTAGTATTCGCAATGCAATCCGTTCGTGCAACCCCCAGCGTTCAATTGCAAACGAGATAAGAAATCCTCCAATGAATAGAAAAATGATTTGATCCATGTACTGAAAGGCCACTACTTTGGGCTCAGCAATTCCCAGTATTGGTAAAAACACGATCGGAATTAATGCGGTTACGGCCAGGTGTACAACTTCTGTAAACCACCAGATCGCCATCCAAACAGTCACTGCTGCCATCCGGGTCACCATGGGATTCCCAGGAGAAAGGTCGGTGTACAACAAAATAAGCAATGCCGCGAAAGGGCCTGCAAGAAGTTTAATGTTGTGGAGAATTACGGAGCGTTGCATATAGCGTGGGCGTGAAGATAAAAAAAAGCATGAAGTTGTTCATGACAAATTAAAAGTGGAATTTATCTGGTATCTTTATCGCTGACCGCACTTAAACCAACACCTTTTATAAATCATATGATTTCACTCAACTTCACTCCTTTTCCTGTTATTGAAACAGACCGCTTGATCCTCCGAAAAATAAGAATGGATGAGCAGGATAAAAAAGATTTGCTCAGTTTGAGAACAGATCCCATTGTAAACCGCTACATCGACAGGCCAATGATGACATCAATGGAAGAAGTGGTTAGCCTGATCCAACTGATTCTTGACGGGGAATCAAAAAACGATTCCATTAACTGGGTGATTACCCTGAAAAATTCGGATCGTATGATCGGGACCATTTGTTTCTGGAGAATGATGAAGGAAGATTTCCGCGCTGAATTAGGCTACGTTTTATCACCCGGATATCACCGCAAGGGTATCATGAAGGATGCAATAAAAGCCGTGCTGGAATACGGTTTCGACATTATGAAGCTGCATTCAGTTGAAGCGAATGTAAACCCTGCAAACGAAGCATCAATCAGTCTTCTTGAGAAAAACGGTTTTATAAAAGAAGCACATTTCAGGGAAAATTATTTTTTCGAGGGAAAATTCCTGGATTCATGTATTTTTTCATTGCTTACACCTCACAGCTAATGACCAATGTGTTTACGGATAATTCCCAAGCACCAGAAAAGGTTTCCTTAAAGAAAGTACTTGGAACTACTTTGATGGAGGATATAAAAATGCTACTCACTACAAAACTTGCAAATTAAGTTCACCGGCAAAAAAGTGAAATTACTCCTATAAAAAAAACTCCTGCATTCCACAGGAGTTTTTTTAGGGCAACATCTAAAATTAATTCAAACTCTTTATAAACCGGTAGAATTAATTCCTGATAATTTTTGTCTCGAAGGTTGAATGTTCATTGCTTAATCGCAGGAAATAAATTCCGGTACTTAGTTGCTTTACCGGTAATTCAAACTGATTGAAACCACTTATTAATTTCATTTCCTGATCACTGATTTTTTTACCCATCACGTCGTAAAGTTGCAATGAAACGGGAACAGCACGGTCACTGGTCAGTTCTAACATTACAATGTCGGAAGCCGGGTTAGGATATAAAGAAACATGGAAGAAACTGTTTTCCACTTGTTGAATACCTGTTGGTGCCGGAATGTTATTGTATACTATATTGGTTAAGATAGGTGCATTAAAATCAAAGTATATACGGGCACCGTTAGAAATCATTGTCCCGGGTTGCAGCCCAGACTTTGGCCTGATGCGGAATGCTACAAAACCATGACTTCCCGGTTCATTCACAGAGGCAGGTGGAAGATTTGCATTATAAATCATAAATTCCAGTCTGTTAGGATTGGTGAATGTCATTACCGATGGCTTGCTTGCACCTGTTACTTCAAGGGTACCTAAATCCAGGTCAGCATCGAGCAGATCCTGAATCCGGATCATGTTGGCAGGAGCTGTTCCAAGGTTTTGATAATGTATCGTGTAATACAGGTAATCCTGATTGTTTATGAATGCCTGAGATAATTCACCTTCAGGAATTACTTCTTTGCTGTTCGGATCACAGGAATTGAGAACCGGTTCAATGAGTACATCAATATTATTCGGCTGTGTATTATCTACTAATGCAGATGAAATTGTAACCGAACAAAATACCGTATCTCCAATGGTGGCTGTTGTATCAATATCCGTTAATACAGATATGGTACTTCCCGAAAACATATTTAATGAAGCAAAATTCCAGGTCAAAACATTTCCGTTTATGTTGGAAGGAGCAGGTGTTGCTGACTGATAAATTGTTTCACTATCCAGCGTAAGCTGCACTTCAACATTCGTCTGGTTGGTAGTTCCGGAATTCTGATAGGTTATAAAAACAGGGAATCCAAATCCAGGTATTGGTGCCGGAGAAGAGTTGAGGGTTACTTCAAGATCATTCATATTTGGTACCACCTGCAGGGCGAAGTCATTCTGCCCAAAAAACGAACCAGCACCATTAGTGTTCACAGCTATGTTAATGGGAACGCATGTGGTGTACAGTGGCAAGACTGGAATTTCAACATCAAAAATACCGGGAATAGTTTGAAACATGTATTTACCATTGATCATTGTTGGATTGTAAGAATTTCCTGGTCCCATATGCACCATCACACCCGACGCAGGATAATCGCCGCCATCGAAAACAGCATTTGTATTCAGGTCATAAAATACAGTACCTGCAACGGTATCAGGATTTACAAAAGAGCCCACCACAACTATTTCATCATCCCGGCGAACGGAACCAATCAACACTCCATTCCGATATTCATTCACCTTAAAACCTACTACACTAATCTGGATGGCTGAAGGGATGAATGAAATCTGGCCGTTGTAGGGATCAAATACTGTTGGAGCCAACGTAGCTAACGGCTGATCGTATGCGTATGGTGAACTGAAAGGAATTACAACAGGATTCACACATCCCCCACCCTGAATATCGGTAAATTCATAGCTCAGAGAATCACCATCAATATCAAAGGCACTATAATCAACTATGGCAGGAAGACCCGCACAGTAATAATTTATTGGGACAGCATTAAATTGTGGTGAACTGTTGGTTGGGAAATTGAGGTTGTCGAATCGTGTTTCAACATGAGCATTATAATTATCAGGGTTTATAAGATTGGTGATTGCAGCATTCCGGCAACATTCAGAATAGGAAACCACCCAGTCATCACAAGGAGGAACCGATACAAATGCTATATAATTGTATTCCTCAAAAGCGAAGATACTTCCACCCTGACATGTTGTTGCACCTACTGCGGCGCAGGAATTGAATGGAACCTCAAAACCGGAATTCGCAGTATCCATAATCAAAGTTGCTGAAAATGAGGGTGCGCATCCTGAAAGGGAATTAAAACAAATGACCGGGCTTACGGGAGCCTGGATACCGGCACAATCGCGGTACAACTTCAGTTTGAAAATATAGCCGGATCCATTATACTCATAGGTAATTCTTAACCCCACAAGGTGGGAAGCTGGTGCCGATGCTGTAACAGCAAAAACAATAAAGATTAGCAGGAATAGTCGAATTGCTTTCATGGTGATGTGATTTAGTTAATTGAAAATTAGATGAATCAGCCCACTAAAAAAAACCGTTCGCCAAATAAAAAATGAAATTATCAACAAAATGCCGGATTTCAACCTAAAAAGCAGTGGTTGACAACCATAAATCAATGAACTATCCCAAAAGGAGAAAAAAAGAAGTACTGTTTCCTACTTCGCCTTATAAACGGGTACAGTAGAACAAGGCTCACCATACATAATGGTTTTGGCTACCGGCTTCAGTAACCGGGTCAGTTCCATGTAGGCGGATACCGGCACATAAACATCTCCACAACCCTTAATAACAATCCGCTGATCACGGTATTGGGCAGGTTGTATTTTGGAAAGTTGTTCTGAAAAAAGAACCGCTTCCAATGCCTGTGCATCACCAAAAACAATTTTTGCAGCATATGGTTCCAGGGCTGCTGCTAAAAGCATATAGGCCCACACCGGTATAATGGCATCATTGGAGCAGGTTATGGCAACAAATTGTCCTGCATAACCCGACCAATCAGTAGTTTTCACATACTCACGGAAATCCTTTTCACGAAGTAAAAATTCTTCAACGAGCAAGGGTTTTATATCAACCACGGCTCGCGTACCTTTTGGAGAATAATCGGCCGGATCAATTGTAATCAGACCGGATGAAGCGACTTTGTTGGTGATATCATTCATGGGTAAAATTTTGATACTGTTCAGCAATGGTAAAATCTTACTACCACATTCCCAGTTCCAGGCGTGCTTCCTCGCTCATCATCTCCTTATCCCAGGGTGGATCAAAGGTAATCTCAACTTTAGCACTGTTAACATCTGGAAGTTCTTTGATTTTATTTTCAACATCAGGAGGCAGTGTTTCTGCTACGGGACATGCGGGAGAGGTTAAAGTCATCTTTACAAAAACATCATTCCCCTCATTGACTTTCACCTCATAAATTAAACCAAGGTCGTATATGTTCACAGGAATTTCCGGATCGAAACATGTTTTCAAAACATCCACAACCCGTTCTTCAAGTGGTTTTACTTCTTCCATAATAGTTGTATTTTCATTCATTGAACTGTGACTGTTGATTTAAACCTGTGCCTGGAATCCCAATGCATATAATTTCATTTGCTTAATCATTGAGGCCAGTCCGTTGGCCCTTGTTATCGCTACATGCTGCCGGAGACCGATTTTGTCGATAAACCCGAGCTGTGCATCCACAACTTCTTCCGGTGAACGCCCTGAAAGAACCCGTATCAGTAATGCGATTTCTCCCTTAACAAATGTTGAGTCGCTGTCTGCTTCAAAAAAAACTTTTCCCTTATTGTTGTAGGCATGTAACCATACACTGCTCTGGCATCCTTTTATCCTGTTTTCATCAATTTTATAACAGTCATCAAGCGGTTTCAGTTTCTGCCCCAGTTCGATGATATATTGATATTTATCAGCCCAGTCATCAAAAAGCTCAAATTCCTCCACCAATTCCCGCTCCGTCTCAATGATTTCATTCATAATGTAAAATTATGGCTTTTATTTATATCAATTATAAATAATGATGTATTAATTTACAAATCAATATATTAACATTTACAAGATTGTTCTGTACCTTTGTTATAGCACTAATCGAATGAACCGGAACATCAACGACCTGAGGAATCTTGCATCGCACCTGACTGCCAGGAGGTTATGGAATGTCACACAGGTTGCAGGCAGTTATTTAATATCGAAGTGGAGCGGGAAAAACCATCACAGCGGAATGCCTGTTGCCATCTCCTTTGAGCCTACCACCTCTTGCAACTTACGCTGCCCGGAATGTCCCAGCGGACTGCGTTCATTCACCCGGCCTACGGGCATGCTGGATCCTGATTTTTTTAAAAGTGTGATTGATGATATCCACAAAGACCTGCTGTATCTTATTTTTTATTTCCAGGGGGAACCCTACCTGAATCCGGCTTTTCTCGACCTGGTAAAGTATGCCTGCTCAAAAAAAATATATACCGCCACTTCCACAAATGCGCATTACCTGAATGATGCCAATGCCAGGAAGACGATTGAATCGGGCCTTGACCGGCTCATTATTTCCATCGATGGTACCACGCAGGAAACGTATGAAAGCTATCGGGTAGGTGGACAATTAAATAAAGTGTTGGATGGAGCACGTAATATTGTAAAGTGGAAACGTGAATTAAAATCTTCCACACCACATATTATTTTTCAGTTTTTAGTTGTCAAGCCGAATGAACATCAGCTTGAAGATGTAAAAAAACTTGCCAGGGAAATAGGTATTGATGAAGTGGCATTTAAAACAGCCCAGGTATATGACTATGAAAATGGAAATGATCTGATACCGGAGAATGACCGTTATTCACGTTACCGTACTAACGGTGAAGGCAAATGGGAAATCAAAAACAACTTGTTGAATCATTGCTGGAAACTTTGGCATTCCTGCGTAGTAACATGGGATGGCCGCGTAGTTCCGTGTTGTTTTGATAAGGATGCCGAATACCTTATGGGAGACTTGAAAAACAACTCTTTCAGTTCGATCTGGCAAAGCCCGGTTTATGATAAATTCCGGGCATCGGTTTTGCGTTCACGTAGTGAAATAGAAATGTGCAAAAACTGTACAGAAGGTACAAAAGTGTGGGCGTAATGATTGCCAAATACGAGGGAGGAATTCAGCTTATCAAAGGGGGCCAGGAATGTATTAATGATCCCGGGAAACTGGAACATATTAAGTTCTGATTTTTTTAATTACCTTTAGATAGACGAAAAATCAAACCTGTTCTGTGAAGGGTAAAATTGTTTTTAATTTATTGCATGCTGCAATACGAAAGGCACTTATGGAATATGCATTCCCGTGTTGTTGGTGTCTTTTTCTTTTATCGGTTGCCTCGCCGGCACATGCCCAGCTATCACCTGCAAACATTGGTTTTGAAACCGGCACTTTCAGTGGCTGGTTGGGAGCAACGGGTCAGTGTTGCCCCGTTTACACGCCCTTGTCGGGAATGGATACCAGCAGACATGTGATCACGTCAGGTTCATTTACAGATCCCTATTCTAATGGCCAGGTGAATGTGGTGGCACCGGGTTCTCTATTTTCAGCACGACTTGGAAATGATGCAGGCTCCGCTGAATCTGAAATACTTGATTATAGTTTTACAATACCTTCCGATTCTTTATTGCTGGTCATTCGCTTTGCTGTAATCCTGGAAAACGGAATTCATCCACCTTCCAAGCAATCACGATTTGGATACGAGGTAAGTTCGTCAGCAAATCTTGATGGCTGTTTGTCGGAACAGGTTATTGCCGGTGATACTTCCTATAACTTTATGATCATTGGCGCCTATGAAATTCTCAATTGGCAAACACGTGTGATCAATTTAAACGGATTGCAGGGGACTACAATAAACCTGCATTTTGAAACAGGCGATTGTGAGCCCGGAGGTCATTTTGGCTATGCTTATGTCGATGGAGGTCTTCAACCTGCTGCCATAACATCGGGCGGTTGCGCACCTGGTGGCAGTATCACCTTGTTCACACCACAAGGCCTTGCCGGAACCTGGTTTGATGGTAGCCAGGAGGATTCAATTACCATTGCTGTACCTTTGGCAGGATACCCTTACACCATCGACATTGCACATGAACATGGCTGCACCGTTACCTTGTCGAAAGTACTGGATGATGAATTACCAATGGCAGCTTTCACCGTTCAAACAGGTTGTGATAGCGATGTCACTTTTCAGAATAACTCAGTTTGTGATCCGGGTGCTGCGTTTAATTGGGATTATGGTGATAGTACCACCAGCCAGGTAATGCATCCATATCATCCCTATAACGAAGCCGGCACATATGAAGTTATACTGACAGTTGAAAATCCTGATAATTGTAAGAATAATTTTACTCAAACGGTCACGGTGGTTAATCCTCCTGTTGCCAATTTTGTAGTGGAAGGAAACTGCGTGGGTACACCTGTGTATTTTATTCCTTCAATTTTATCACAGCACCATTCCTATAACTGGGTCATTGAAAATCATGCCTCAACATTACCCGCCCCATCTTATATTTTTCACTACCCGGGTATTTACGAAATCAACCTTCAAGTCAACGATACCAACCAGTGTGAAGATTCATTTTCAGCCGAAATTGTAATTTCCGATACGGGGTATTGCAGTTTAACAGGCGATGGACCCTGGCTACCAAATGCTTTCACGCCCAATGGTGACGGCCGAAATGATTCCTTTGAGGCAACAGGCGAATCGGACTATACGCTTACCATATTTAACCGCTTTGGTGAACTGATTTATTCCGGAAACCGGTGGGATGGGAACAAAAACGGGCGGCACTGCCCTGCAGGAATCTACGGTTACAAAATTAACGCCCCTGCTTCACACCAATTCAGAGAGCGCGCCGGAACAGTTGTACTTTTAAGATAAAAGTTCAGAAAGTATGTTCAATCAAATTGTGTTTAGATTTTGAATCGCAAGTTATTTTTCAAGACGTATTTTCAGATATTCGAAATCTACGTGCAGTAAGTCATTGTATATTTTTCGGCATTCGGTCATTGGACATTTTTTCAGGTCCTCAAATGGATATGGATGGTATTTTAAATTCGATAATCCCTGGCATATACGGTTAAAATATTTTTTATGTACTTTTATCAATGAATCCTCAATAACAGCAGATCAAGTCAGAAATTTTCTGTCGGGATAAAAGCCTACAGTATCTGTGATAGAGACGGCCCGTTTGAGGTTTCGACCCGTTGTAATGACCCA
Organism: Bacteroidota bacterium; assembly: GCA_030855635.1. GTDB lineage: Bacteria > Bacteroidota > Bacteroidia > AKYH767-A > OLB10 > JADKJB01. The sequence continues at coordinate 30,089 of JALYQW010000093.1, forward strand.
TGAAAAAATAAAAACTGATGACTATCACTAACAAAGTTTTTACCCTGGCTTCATTTTTTGTTGCTATTTCAAACGGTGTTCATTCGCAATACACCTGGGAATTAAAATCTAAGGAAGATAGTATTTCAGTGTATGTGTCAGAAGTGGCAAATTCCAATTTTAAAGCCTTCAGGGCTTCGGTAATTTTGGAAGCGTCGGGGCTGCATGAAATTGTAGCCATCCTGATTGACGTTGAAAATTTCGATAAGCTTTTTCCCGATATCCGCGAAAGCCGTTTACTCAAAAAAAATGGCGATAAACACATCATTCATTACCTTATAAATAATGCCCCCTGGCCGGTTGATGACAGAGAAGGAATATTTGAACTCAAAGGTTTCTATTACCCTGAATTCGTTAAAATTAATTTTGATTGTATCAACTATGATTATCCTGTTACCAAAGGAGTTGTAAGAATGACAAAAGGAACGGGCTATTGGAAAATTTCCGAAATACAAAAAAATCTTTTTGAAGTTATTTACCAGTATCACGGAGAACCATCGGGTAAAATTCCTGCATGGCTGGCGAATACTGTTGTTGTTGATCACCCCATCAACACGTTAAATAACATGAAGAAAATTATTGCTTCCGGAAAATATAAAAATGCAAGGGTTGATTTTATTAAATGAATTTAAAAGCTGCCCGGCTAATTTATCCATTCAATGCTTCAGCACCGGCAACGATCTCAAGAATTTCATTCGTGATTGCTGCCTGGCGGGCCTTATTGTATTGAAGCTTGAGTGCTTTAATAAGCTCCCCTGCGTTATCAGTTGCCTTACTCATAGCAGTCATACGCGCTCCATGTTCACTGGCATAGGAATCAAGAACCGCTTTGTATAGCTGCGTCTTAATAGACTTTGGAATCAGATCTAAAACAATGGAAGCCTGATCGGGTTCAAAAATGTAATCATTAACGGTTTTCGATTTGTCTTTTTTACCAGGTGGGGTTATTGGCAACAACTGTTCTGTAATTACATACTGTACCGCTGCATTTTTAAACTGGTTGTATACCACCACTACCTTATCATAATTTCCGGCAGCAAATTCCTTCATTATTTCTTCGGCAACAACAGCAACAGTATTAAAATTCAGATTATTAAAAATATCGTTGTGATGACCAACAAAACAGCTCTTGTTCTTACCAAAAAAATCAGTTGCTTTTTTACCAATGCACATGATTTTAAAATTTCCGCTTTTAACCTGCTCCTTGTAGGTATCATTCATCATCCTGTTAACTGTGCGGATGATGTTCGCATTAAAAGCTCCTGCCAATCCGCGATTGGATGTTACCGGAACAACCAGCACTTTATTCACAGGGCGTACACTTGCAAATACACCACTTCCTGAAGCATCTACGCTCTCTGCAACATTCTCAAGAATTTCTTTCAGCTTGGACGCATAGGGCCGCATCTGCACAATCGCATCCTGTGCACGGCGCAACTTTGCCGCCGACACCATTTTCATGGCTTTGGTGATCTGCTGTGTTGAATTAACAGATGTAATACGAACCCTGACCTCTTTTAAGTTTGCCATTTAGTTTTAAAATATTCCGGACCGGACTCTGATCGGGAAGAAATGATGTTACTTAACACTATATTTTGCTACCAGTTCCTTAGCTACTTTTTCAAGCACACCTGTGATCTGGTCATTGAACTCTCCTTTTTTAAGTGCATCCAGTGTAGGGCGGTACTGTGCATCGAGCACATTCAGGTAATCCTTTTCAAAATTCCTTACATCCTTCAATGGCACTTCACGCAACAATCCTTTTGTTCCGCAATAAATGATGGCCACTTGTTTTTCAACCGGCATTGGAGAATATTGTCCCTGTTTCAAGATTTCCACGTTACGTGATCCCTTGTCGAGAACAGATTTGGTAGCAGCATCCAGGTCAGATCCAAATTTGGAAAATGCTTCCAGTTCGCGATATTGTGCCTGATCGAGTTTTAGTGTTCCTGCTACTTTCTTCATTGATTTGATCTGCGCATTACCACCTACGCGTGATACCGAAATACCTACGTTGATTGCAGGACGCACCCCGGCATTGAACAGGTTCGCCTCAAGGAAAATTTGTCCGTCGGTAATTGAAATAACATTGGTAGGAATATACGCTGATACGTCACCTGCCTGTGTTTCGATAATAGGAAGTGCTGTAAGCGATCCGCCACCTTTAACTTTTCCTTTCAAACTTTCAGGAAGGTCATTCATCTGGCTGGCAATTTCATCCGACTCAATGATTTTCGCAGCACGCTCAAGCAAACGGGAGTGCAAATAAAATACATCACCTGGATATGCTTCACGTCCTGGTGGGCGACGCAACAACAGGGAAACTTCGCGATAAGCAACAGCCTGTTTAGAGAGATCATCATAAATAATTAATGCAGGACGGCCGGTATCGCGGAAATATTCTCCGATGGCTGCACCCGACATAGGAGCGAAAAACTGCATAGGAGCAGGATCAGAAGCTGTAGCTGAAACAATAACCGTATAAGCCATTGCACCATTCTCTTCCAGTGTTTTTAAAATATTCGCAACTGTGGAACCTTTTTGACCTATCGCAACATAGATACAATAAACAGTTTCACCTCTTTCGTAAAATTCTTTTTGATTGATAATGGTATCGATAGCCACAGCAGTTTTCCCCGTCTGGCGGTCACCGATAATCAACTCACGCTGGCCGCGGCCAATTGGAATCATTGCATCAATCGCTTTGATACCTGTTTGAAGTGGTTCCTTAACCGGCTGACGGTAAATTACACCCGGAGCTTTTCTTTCCAGTGGCATTTCCAGCAATTCACCCTGGATAGGACCTTTACCATCGATGGGGTGACCCAAAGTATCCACTACGCGACCTACCATTCCTTCACCAACATTGATAGAAGCAATTTTCCCGGTACGTTTCACCACATCACCTTCGCGAATGTCGTTCGACTGACCCAGCAATACCGCACCAACATTATCTTCTTCAAGGTTCAAAACGATACCACGAAGGCCGCTTTTAAACTCGATCAATTCTCCCGACTGCACTTTAGTGAGTCCGTAAATTCGTGCAATACCATCACCCACCTGGAGTACAGTACCCACTTGTTCAAGTTCGCTCTCTGATTTGAAGTCGGCAAGCTGTTGTCTTAAGATTGCTGATACCTCATCGGGTCTTACTTCTGCCATTTTTTATAGTATTATAATAATTGAAACTATTACTTTTTATTAAAGATCCTTTAAATAAAGATTCTTACTGAAATCTTTTTTCAGAGCATAGAGCTTATTGGTGACAGATGCATCGATCTGCCTGTCGCCCCACTGAAGGATGAAGCCACCAATGATAGCAGGATCCACTATTTCCTGTAATTCTATAGAACTTCCAGTTTCCTTTTTAACAAGGGAAAGCATTTCATTTCTCAGCGTATCGTCCATAGGCACTGCCGTTATAACAAAGGCAGGCTGTATGTTTTTATAAACCTTAAAGAGTTCGATAAACGATTTTGCGATATCCTCAATATAATATTCCCGTTTTTTACGTGTAATGATGCGCATGAATTCAAGGCTCGCCTCATTAATTTTTGAGCCAAACATTTCTTTCAGGATGGCATCTTTTTTATCGGTGTTGATCACCGGTGATTTAAACATTGCCGACAGTTGGCGGTTAGCCTTGATAGTAGCAGCAACCAGTGTCATGTCATTAAATAAAAGCTCGGTGATATTCCGTTCCTTTCCCAGGTCGAGAAGGGATTTTGCATAACGCCGGGCAACTTTTGTTTCAGCCATTTTAAGGTGATCTAAAAAATCAATTCATTTTTACATCTTTCAACAGATCGGATACCAGGGCCTTTTGTTTATCATCGGTACTCAATTGCTGACGAATAACTTTTTCAGCGATCTGGATGGATAGCATTGCGACCTGGTTTTTCAAGTCGGTGATAGCCGCCATTTTCTCATTCTGGATATCTTCACGCGCAATCTTGCGCAGGCGGTCTGCCTCTTCCGTAGCTTTTGCTTTAGCATCATTGATAATCGAATCCTTTGCATCACGTGCTTCCTTAAGGATCAGGTCACGTTGATTGCGTGCTTCAAGAAGCAATTTTTCATTGTCGGCTTTTAATCCTGCCATTTCTTCTTTTGCCCGCTGAGCGGCATTCAGCGCTTCAGTGATAGAGCGTTCTCTTTCATCGAGTGCGCCGAGGATAACAGGCCATGCAAATTTCTTTAACAGGAAAACTATGATTCCGAATGAAATCAACATCCAGAAAATTAAACCAAATGCGGGTTTTACTAATTCCATCGATCAACTATATTTATAAGAGTCAGTATTAATATTTTTGAAAACTATTATGCAGCCAATCGCTGCATAACAGTTTAGTTTTTGGAAATGGTTTACTTGAAAACAACAAGCAGACCAACAACCATTGCGAAGAAGGCTGCACCTTCAACCAGGGCCGCAGTAAGAATCATGTTGGCGCGAATATCGCCTACAGCTTCCGGCTGACGTGCAATGGATTCAAGAGCAGAACCACCGATGCGGCCAATACCTAAACCAGCGCCAACAGCAGCCAGTCCGGCACCTAAAGCAGCAACTCCGTAGCCAAGGCCTAAACCTGCTACTTCTACGGCTTGTAATAAGATTGATGATAACATAGAATTGGGTTTTAAACTAATTTGATATTGGTAATTACTAAATGAATGTTCGTATAATGGAAACTGTTCTGAATTAAATGATATGTGCTTCTTCAACTTTTGCATCATGACCGTGAGAATCGTGGTGCGCCTCTTCCACTGCTGCACCAATATAAATAGCAGATAACAGTGTGAATACATACGCCTGGAGGAATGCAACCAACAGTTCGAGGCAGGTCATGAATACCGTGAATGCGATGGAGAAGATGGCTGCGCCAAACCCTGCTCCCGCTCCCATTTCACCAAAGATGAAAATGAGACTGAAAAAGGATAAGGCGATAATATGTCCTGCTGTGATGTTAGCGAAGAGTCGGATCATCAATACAAAGGGCCGGAGAAACACTCCCAGGATTTCAATTGGTGTTAACAGGATCAATACCCATTTCGGAACTCCCGGCATTGCAAAAATGTGATGCCAGTAATGTTTATTGCCATTTAACAACACGATTATAAATGTAATTGCGGCAAGAGTTAGTGTTATAGAAATACTTCCCGTAAGGTTGGCACCCCCCGGAAAAACCGGAACCAATCCGAGCAGGTTGTTCAGCCAGATAAAAAAGAAAGCTGTTAACAGGAAAGGAAGAAACTTCATGTATTTTTTTTCACCAATCGAGGATTTGGCGATGTCATCTCTAACAAAAATTACCAGCGGCTCTATCAGCCCTTGCAAACCTCTTGGCGCCTGACCCGGGCGGGCATGATAGGATTTTGCAACAGAAAGGAAAATGAACATCAACACCAAAATACTCACAAAGAGCGACACCACATTTTTTGTAATAGAAATATCCCAGAGTGCTGCGGTTTTTTCTTCGTTTAAAGTTGCTTTATCAGCCTTACCTTCCATTTCATTTACTGCAACCAGCTTCCCTTTTTTGAGGGCAAGTCCTTCATGCACATCATGCCCATGATGAAATGCAGATGACATAAAAACTTTCCAGCCAAAGTCAGATGAATAAACAATTACCGGAAGCGGAATGGAAACTGATTTGTCACCTTCGCCCCATAAATGCCAGTCATGAGCATCGCTGATATGCTCAGTAATCATTTTACCCGGATCAAATCTGGCACCCTCTTCTGAAGGGCTGGCGTGGCTGGTGATGTTTCCTGCAAAGAGCACGAAAACAAAGCAAAGCAGTGTTACTATAGGTTTGATTTTCAATGTATAAAATAAAGAACCGGGTTTCATTCTGGAACGCTCTTTTAGCTTTTTAAAACGACCGCAAAGGTAGAAAGGAAAAGACAATAAAAAACCAATAGCGGCTAAATAATACAATGGATGTTGAAAAGTCTTTTCATCCAATTCAAATATTTGAAAATCAACAATCAATACCATTCCGAAAAGGAAATAATTAACATCCGGATTTTAAAATTTTTTCGGATTCCCTGTTCCGGGGTCGCTTTTATTCCTTTGTACGGGCCGGACCAAAGTATTTGTAGGCGACTGCCACCTCAAAAATGGTATAGAATAGGTAAAAAATAAAAAAATGCAGGATAAAGCCGAAAGCCGATTCCTTGTTGAGCAGCCCGTACACAATCATAACCATCATAAACACCATAAGCTTTAATGAGGTTGCGCCCATGAAATATCTTATAAAAGCTTGTCCACCCGCTTTAACCGACCTTGTCAATCCATAATGAAAACCAATTGTTACACAAATAATGATCAGCTGGATCCACCAATATCCCGGGAAGGCGACTTTAGCAGGTAAATAAGGTTCTGCAAAAAAAAACAGTAACCCGATAACAAGAGAATAAAGCATTAAACGGATAAGAAAATTCACAAAAGGGTTCATAGGGAATAAGGTAGGAAAGCTATTTTTTTTTCATAAACCCCCTGATGAAATAATACATCGACAACACCACCGATAAAATACTGAACAAGAGAGTAAAAACAGGGATTTTTTGTAATCCGAGGTATTCATCGAGTTTCACTCCGCCCCAGGTGCACAGAAAAATGATAGCCGCCATTTGGAAACCCATGGCGGAATATCGGGCATATTCGTTAAGCGGTTTTTTCTTTGAGTTGAACTTCGGCTGGTTTGTCGGCATTTTTCATGTCCTTAATCATGGGTCCCATGTTGCAATTGCCGGTAAAGCTGGCTCCAACCTCAACTACCAGTTTTCCGGTGCTGATATCGCCGTTAAGCTTTGAAGTGGCTTTTAAAAATAACATCTCCGATACGGTCGTCTTGCCTTGTATGGTACCGGAAATATCTGCATTCTGACAAAATATATCGCCCTGAACCTGTCCGGTAGTGCCAATCACAACCTTCGATTTTGAACTCACAGAGCCGATAATTGTACCATCGATACGTATGTCTCCCATCGATTTAATTTCACCTTCAATTACAGTTCCTGCACCAATAAGATTGATTGAACCTCCTGATTCAGAACCTTTTGGCTGGCCATTTTTGTTTTTGATATTATCAAACATGTTCCCCCGGTTTTAATACTTATGTGTGGCAAAGGTATACGAAAATAATAAGAAAAGGTTGTCAAGATGGGGTTAAAAGTAAGTAGGAACTTTACGAATGATCTAGGCAGTGGACGGTAGGCAGTTGGCGGTAGGCGGTAGGCGGTAGGCGGTAGGCAGTTGGCAGTTGGCAGTAGACATCAGACAGTAGACAATAGGCGGTGTGCACTAGGCCGAAGTCGGTAGTAGGTGTGCATTGCGCAGTAGGCAATTTATTCAGTAATCCTTTACCATTTTCATTTTTCCAGATAATCAAAAAGAGATTTTGCAGCTTCTTCTAACATAGGAAAATCTAAAAATGGCTCTTGGCACCGTTTCATATCAAAATGGCAAAGCGTGCCAAATGGGTTTCCTTCTGCATCTCTTATAAGAACTCCACAATAAGATACAACAGGAGTTATTATTATTCCTTTAACTCGTGTATCATTTTCTGCATCATTAATTCCTAACTTTCCCTGAGTTTGAACTAATGAGCAATAAGTAGCAGCCATAGGGGCATCTTCACCTTTAATCAATTTCGGGTCATAGCTATCATAAAGGGCTAGGTTACGCAATATCTGGCCATCAAATTTGTAAACTCCTGTATAACGATGAGGGGTTCTACGACTTAAAAATCCTAAGGCATCATGTAGGCCTGAATTTTTAAGTAAACTGTTAAAACGTTCTAGTGAGAAATCCAACCCGGGAGTATTAACCATTTTTTTAATAACTTAAAACAAAACTAAAATATTATCTCCAAATTTTATACTGCTGCTAGCATGACCGCTAACTGCCTACTTTCCGCCAGCGTCCAAACAACTGCCAACTTTCCGCTCACGTTCAAACACCTGCTACTTTCAATTCAGATACTTCTCTTCATAAAAAGCATCATACCCGTCAATATCCTTGGTTTGCATAAGCAATAACAGGTTATCGGGAGTAATTGTGAAATAGCGTGCATTGCTGATATCTATATCAACAAAGGCTTCGGGATCGGAAGTTAAACCGTTAAGATAGGTCACCCCATCCTGTTTGTTATTGAACTGCCGAATCATCATCATTTGGTTTTCTTCACCCACGAACGAACTGCTGATCTGCAATTTTTTTATGCTGTAAAATTTATTATTATAATTGGAAACAGCGATCTTAAAATCATTTGTACTTATAACGTTGTTGACATATATGAAAACAACATATTGCATCGTATCAGGGCTGAAAGTCCAGGGTGTTACAGGTTTGGGTGCTTCTACAACCTGAGCCGGTGTGCCGGATGGTTTCTCAATTGAATCAACCCTGTTATACATAGACGGGTCGATCATACCCAGAATTTCTTTTGCCCTGACTGAAACAGTATCTTCAGGATGATGGGCGATCACACCTTTCAAGGCGGTTTCGAATTCAGGAAGTGAGCGTGATTTTCCAATGGCCATGGCACGCAGAAATTCAAATTTCGGTGCAAGATCGGATGCAGGAAACAAGGAGTCAGCCATCGTTTTTCGCTCTATCACATCATCATATTGTTTGTTAAGATATGCACGGTACGTATTCTCATAAAATACTTTTTGTATAGCCACCTTACGTTGCTGATCCTTGAAATAATCGGGATTGAGAATAATTTTCGCATACTCCGTTTCGGCGTACTCCGTTAGTATGATATTTTTATAATAGTTGGCTTTCTCTTCATCGCCAAGAGCGAGATTAACACGATACAAATTATAAATTGTTGGTAACTTGTAATCGTTTTCAGGATAGCGCTGCAACAAGGTTTCAAAATTCTTGTTGGATTCTTTATTATCCTTCAGTTGTTCCTTGTAGATTAACCCTACATTGTAGTAGGCTTCAACAATTTTTTCATCCGACTTGGCCTTTTGTTCCGGCGTTGAAGGAATAGCAGACAAATATGCTGTTTTTCGTTTTGAGTTATCGAGGGCGAGAATGGAATCCCTGGCAGCATCATCCAGAATTTCAGTAGAATCGAGCTCTTCTGTTGTTTCTTCAAGATTTTGAGCTTCGGCAAAACTGGTTCGTGTTGATCGTCTCCAGTTATCTTCCAGTTTACGGTTTCCCCACATCCTGACAAATTCATTAAAACCAAAACTCACAGCCGACTGGTTAGAAAAATACCAGCCTGTTCCTGATTGATTGGTTTGAGGTTGTTGTGTATTCTGAGCATTGAAAAACGGACTGCTTTCATTTTGTTCCTGTGCTTCTTTCTCTGCTGCTTCCCGTTCTTTTTTCTCTCTCAGCAAACGTGCTTTTTCAGCTTTCTCTTCTTCGATTAACTGATTAATGATGGCCTCACGTTCAGCAGGAGATTTCGCAGCAAGAGCCTGCAGACTGTCTTCGGTATAGATGATATTCAGGTTCCTGATAAGTTTATTCAGGTTGTTTTTCGTATTTATAATAGCAAGATAATCGGGATGATCTTCAGATATGGTTGCTGCTGTGCTGTCGTAATACATCTGCGCAAGCTTATACTCCGGCTGCTTAAAATAAATTTCAGCCATTTTCAGGTACGACAACGCTTTCTGATTGGTATTACCTGCGCTGGTAGCCGCTGATTTTTTCAACAACTCGAGTGCTTCGGGGATATTATTTTCTTTCAGAGAGATTTCTGCAAGTGCGTAATAAATCTGATCCTGGTACTCAGTATTTTTTTCATCCGTCAGCATTTTCTGAAGCATCTTCCTGATCTCTTTTCCATCATCACTGTTTACATCCACGCTTCGGGCACGGTTGACCCTGGCATTAAAAGCCATTTCATACGGCGGACTCAATTTTATCACGTTGTCATACCTTGCTACCGCTTCGGGGTGTTTGTCGAGTTTCTGGTAAATTTGACCAAGTATAAAGGCATAACGATATCGATCCATACGTTTTTTCGACATCGCACGGGCTTTTTCAAGATGCTCGGCTGCTTTGGGCAGTTCATTTTGCAACAGGTAATAATCCGCATAGGTAGCGTTATAAAATGCCTTCAGTTCGGTTGGCAGCTCCTGGTCGTCTTTCATCGTTGAAAGCAGATAATCCGCATCGGGCATTTTTCCCAGTCGAAGGTAACATTGCGTCAGCCACAACAATGCATCGTAACGAATGGGTTCGCTGCGGTACTGCGCGGCTACATATTGAAAAGACTCTATTGCCGTCCAGGTATCATGTTTATAAAATTGTGCCTTGCCAATCAAAAGGTAACAGTCTTCGATCCATTTGTTACGTTCCTTGCCGTCAATCTCCATAGAATGCCGTTGTATCACAATCGACACCTTCTTTATGGCCTCATCCATCTCAGGAAAAATAGCTTTAGCCTGGTCTTCGGTACCGTATTTAAAAACACTCAGTATCCGGTCGTATCGGTCAACCTGGCCTGTATAAAGAGTTTTGGCACCCTCCTTAACTTTTTCGCGGGCGTTGAAATATCCGTTATAATGAGCCAGTGTTTTATGGTATTCACGGCTCAGGATATTATTTTTCCTGACAGAACAGGATGGTCCCGACAATATGAAAATGACCAATGCTGCAACCAGGATTGGCTTATTGATAAATGATGCTTTCAAAATATTAAGGACCTCCGACAATTTCCAATAACTTTAAAATTGCATGTTTAGTGTGCAAAAATGAAACTAGCTGATTCTTTTAACAGGTCGCCTGTTCCGTTATTTTCCGATATTTGCAAACTTGCTAAACCGAGGCAAACTTAATGATTGTTTTTGGTTTAACCAATAAATCAGGGGAACCGGTGGAGAAACCAAAGAAGAAAATTTACAAGAAATTACGGAATAAATACCGCCTGGTAATTATGAATGATGAAACCTTTGAGGAGAAGGTTTCGCTCACTTTATCGCCACTTAATGTTTTTGTTTTTACCGGTACCATTATAATTAGTCTCATTACTTTTACCATTTATATTATTGCTTTCACTCCTTTGCGGGAATACATTCCGGGATATGCTGATGTTTCGATGCAACGCAAACTGATTGCATTGACTTCCAAAACCGATTCGCTTATGAAAAGTATGGAAGTGAGGGATTTATATTTGCAAAACTTCAGGAATATCATAAACGGAACGGCAGGAATCGATTCCTCCTCTGTGATCCCTCCAACCCTGACCCGGTATGACACCATCCAGTTTCAGCCCGCATCATCCTCGGATTCAGCCATCCGGCATCAAATTGAATCGCAGGACCGTTTTACGCTTTCTGCTACTGGTTCAGCTCCCACTTCAAGCCTAAGCGGGTTTTACTTTTTTACTCCTGTTAAAGGCACCGTTACCAGTATGTTCAATACCAAAACCAAACATTATGGGATTGATGTGGTTGCCGCTCCAAATGAAGTTATTAAATCTACTTTAGATGGTACAGTAGTAATGGCTGACTGGACTTCGGAAACCGGCTATGTAATTGCCGTCCAGCATTCTAATAATCTGTTTTCGATTTATAAACACAACTCGGCATTACTTAAAAACACGGGCGATTATGTTAAAGCCGGCGAGGTGCTTGCGATCATTGGCAATAGCGGGGAACTAACAACCGGCCCCCACCTCCATTTTGAATTGTGGTATAATGGTAGTCCGGTGAACCCTGTTGATTATATGTCTTTTTGATTTGGAAACGATCCCTAAAAAACGTCTTGCTATTCTTGGATCCACCGGCTCCATCGGAACACAGACTCTTGAAGTTATATATGAACAGGAGGAACATTTTTCGGTGGAAGTGCTTTCCGCACAAAACAATGCAGATTTACTGATTGAACAAGCGCTGAAATTTAAACCCGATACAGTGGTTATTGGTGATGTTTCACGGTACCAACAGGTAAAAGACGCGCTTGAACCTCATCACATAAAGGTCTTTGCAGGTGCCGACTCCATTGAACAAGTGGTAACAATGGACTCCATTGATTTGGTTGTAACGGCACTGGTTGGGTATTCCGGTTTAAAACCCACTCTATCAGCTATAAAAGCCGGTAAACCTATTTGCCTGGCTAATAAGGAAACGCTGGTTGTGGCCGGCGACCTGGTTACCCGATTGGCTCGCGAACACGCGGTGAATATTCTCCCTGTTGATTCGGAACATTCTGCTATTTTTCAATGCCTTCAGGGAGAATGGCATAACAAAATTGAAAAAATATATCTGACAGCATCCGGGGGCCCTTTCCGGGGAAAGTCTGCCGCTGAACTGGAAGCAGTCACCCTGGCCCAGGCTCTCAAACATCCTAACTGGTCGATGGGAGCTAAAATCACCATCGATTCTGCTACATTGATGAACAAGGGACTCGAAATGATTGAAGCTAAATGGTTGTTCCGGCTGGATCCTTCACGAATCGAGGTCATTGTGCATCCACAATCTATTATTCATTCTATCGTTCAGTTTGAGGATGGTTCGATGAAAGCACAAATGGGTTTGCCGGACATGAAATTACCTATCCAGTTTGCCCTGGGCTATCCGGCCCGGCTCAAATCAACTTTTCCGCGGTTTGATTTCATGAAATATCCCCAATTCACCTTTGAACCTCCCGACCGTACTACCTTCCGGTGCCTGGGCCTGGCAGAAATAGCTATGATGAAAGGTGGCAACCTTGCTTGTGTTGTAAATGGTGCCAATGAAATTGCGGTAGCAGCCTTTCTCAGGGAAAAAATAAAATTCATTGCCATTCCGGATCTGATCGAACACGTGATGGAAAAGATTACGTTTGTGGAAAACCCAGATCTTGAAGATTATGTTAACAGTAATGAACATGCCAGAAGGATTGCCATGGAATTTGCGGATATGAAAGAGATTTAGGTAACTTCGGGGAAAAATATTGAAGGGTTATAAGTTATAAATCATAAGGAAAAAGGAATTAGGAATTAGGCATAAGAGATAAGGGATACTTAACCCCAAAAAAAAAATTAATTAAATAAATTTTAATTTCATTCAATGACAGGATTAATCATGGCAGCCCAGCTTATATTGGGATTGTCGATTTTAGTAGCGTTACACGAATTAGGACATTACCTGGCGGCCAGGGCTTTTGGTATTCGGGTAGAAAAATTCTACCTGTTTTTTGATGCATGGGGTTTCAAACTTTTTAGCTTCACCAAAGGTGATACGGAGTATGGAATTGGCTGGCTACCGTTAGGCGGCTATGTGAAAATATCGGGAATGATTGACGAATCGCTCGACAAAGACCAGTTGGCCGGTCCTCCACAACCCTGGGAGTTTCGTGCAAAACCGGCCTGGCAGCGTTTAATTGTTATGGTAGCAGGAGTTACAATGAATGTGATTTTAGGCATCATTATTTTTTCAGCCACCTTGCTTGCGTTTAAAAAAGATTATCTTCCTAACAGCGAAGTAAAAAATGGAATTCACGCCTACCAGCTAGGGCAGGAAATAGGGCTGCAGGATGGAGATAAGATTACCGCCATCAATGGAAAGCCTTTTGAGCGCTTTGATGATCTGCTTTCATCGCGTGTTGTTTTCGGATCGGTACTAACGGTTGAGCGTAATGGTCAGAAAGTGGAGATTATTGTTCCTGATGATTTTTACAAAAAGATTTCCGCTCAGGGCAGATGGAATTTTATAGGCAGCGGTGAATTGTTGTATGAGGTGAAAATGGTAGTTGATGGTGAGAATGCCGATAAAGCCGGATTGGCTGCAGGCGATAAAATCCTAAGCATCAACGGTAAAAAAATCAACGGCCTTAATAACCTGCAGGAAAAACTTGCCACATCAAAAAATGGAGAAGTCAGTTTGCTGATCCGCCGTGGTGATAAAGACCTGGTTCTACCGGTGGCAGTAAGTGAAAAGGGAACTATAGGCATTTCTTTTGAAACCGGTTCGGCAATAAGTCCCAATTATAAAATGAAAAAATATACAGCCGGCTCCGCATTTGCATTCGGTTCGGCAGATGCCTGGGAAGCGCTGGTATCAAATGTAAAAGGTCTTAAAAAGATTTTTTCCGGTGAAGAAAAAGCTACCGATGCCGTACAAGGTCCTATTGGCATTGCTCAAATTTATGGAGGAACATGGGACTGGGCATGGTTCTGGAGAATTACCGGTTTGCTATCAATGGTGCTTGCATTTATGAATATTTTACCCATTCCTGCACTCGATGGCGGTCATGTGATTTTTTTGACGATTGAATCTATCACCCGTCACAAATTTAGTGATAAATTTATGGAGCGTTCTCAGGTTGTTGGGATGGTTTTATTGCTGGCACTGATGTTTTTTGCCATTGGTAATGATATTTGGAAACATATTCTTAACTGACAAGCAGGCTCTTTATGAAATTCCTAGTGGGTTTTTTGATTTTACTTTCAGCGCAACTTTCCATAGCACAGGAAACTGATTCCCTGATGGCGCATAAAGTGATGCTTATCCCTTACGATCCCAGGTATTATTTATCCGATGCCGATCGTGACATTGCGGAACAATCCAAACTGGATGCTACAAAATTCCGCGCCGAATTCCGTTATGCCATCGATCGCAACGTGCAGCGTGCCGTTAGGGGAAGTTATGAATGTATTTCGTTGTTAAATGACACCGCCGATGTACTTGAAGAAACCATGCTCCGGGTGCTTGGGCGTACCGGGTTCCGATATGAAAAAGCAATTCCCATCACGCCAAAACCAATGGGTGATGATAACGTTGTTATAAAAACCAAAACCACCAGTACCAAAGATCACGAAGATTCGAAAACAGCATCACAATATATTCCAGTAAAAGAAAACGCCATGTACATGCATGCCGTTGTGAATAAACCTGTGGAGTTGTTTCAGGAACTCTATGAACAATACCAGACCGATATTTTTGTTTTTATTACGCAGATGGAAATAAAAACCAATTACAGTTCATGCATGGATATTGCCAATAAAATTTATCGCAGGGAAATAATGGTTCACTTTACAATTTACGACCTGGAGGGACGTTTACTCGCAGGCAGTTATGCAACTTCGTTTTTTCCTTCCAATTCCAATATCTCTAATAAAATTATCGGCGATTGCTTCCCGGAACTGGGCCGCTATGTTGCTGGGTGTCTTCCGTAAGGGAACGCGGATTTAACGGATAAAACCGATTAAGACGGATTTGATGTTTTAAATTTGGTGATTAGAGTACTCATGAACTAAGGGGTTTCACGCAAAGGCGCAAAAACTGTATGACCTGACACCCGACCTCTCCAAAGGAGAAAGGTACATTTTTCTGTAATTTAAATAACGGCCGCAAAGTATTGCAACCCTACGACAATTCAGAGAAAGCTTTCCCTGACCTTTTCAATGACTTTTTTTCTGACCGTTTGGAACTGGACCGCTATGTTGCAGGGTGTCTTCCGTAAGGAACGCGGATTTAACGGATAAAACCGATTAAGACGGATTTGATGTTTTAAATTTGGTGATTACAGTACTCGTGAACTAAGGGGTTTCACGCAAAGGCGTAAAAACAGTATGACCTGACACCCGACCTCTCCAAAGGAGAAAGGTACATTTTTCTGTAATTTAAATAACGGTCGCAAAGTATTGCAACCCTACGACACTTCAGAGAAAGCTTTCCCTGACCTTTTCAATGACTTTTTTTAATCAACCGTCATACGCCGTATCGTATTATTCCCTGTATCCGTAATAAAATAATTTCCAT